>JBEBHV010000045.1:0-11371 GCA_040080715.1 Rickettsiales bacterium
CGGAATTTGCTATGTGGTCGCCGCTGATGATCACAGCATTTCTTGCCGTCATTACGTTATATATCTTGAATGAACGGCAGCTGATAAAAAAAATTAGAAAAAATTACGATGCTGAGTTTATAAAAGAAATTTCAAAATTTCAGTATAGAAGTTATATTATTATTTTTATCGTTACCTTCGCGTTACTTATTATAATAGCGATGTATGATCTACACTTAAGAAAGCTTGACGAACAACTGATAACCCTGGAAGAAGTTATCGGCATTAATGCACAGATAGATACCGAGCAAAAGACTGTTCGGGAGGTTCAAAATGATGAAATGATTGATGGTTCCGCTGAAGATAAGGATTATTATCCGCCTGTTATAGAAAATAATGATATGGCAGAGCCTGCCCCGGTTGAATTAAAGTCTCCGAATTCGATACAGGATATATTCGGGGGTAACAATTCGAGTAGGTCAATAAGCGATATAAAAACCCGTTATGAAGAACTTTTGGCAACCTACCTGTTGATGGAAAAATGCGGTAAAATCGGTCAGAATGACTATAGCGTAATCATAATATCACTACAGAAAGAAATGAACGCTATTCAGGCTCCAGCTCGCTTGCAAGATGATACATTGACTGCCGCCAAAGGTTCATACGAAGAATTATATTCCCAAAGTGACTGTTCAAAACCATCTATAAAAGATACGGAACAACAGTATAATTCCTATATACAATCATTATCGAGAAGGCTGCAGCAATAGCTAATTACTATATAAAATTACCATCAAATCTATAGTTCCCCGGTAAGTCCGACCGTCATTTTCCAATTCTATAGAGCTTTCAATAAATTCCATAGACACAAATGTTTGACCTGACACATTTATACTGTTGTTATGTAGCACTACCTCAATAATACCCATTATATCAGCGGTTTGTTTTTTGCCGGCTTCGCGGCTGAATACATTAATTCTTATTCTATGTTCGATTCCATTTTTTGCTAGATTAGCTATATTATCCGCCCTGATATCGCCGATTATTACCAATGGAAATGCAGTATCCTGAGGAACCTGGTCGAATACTCCGCTTACGGCGGACATTAGCGAGCTATTGGCTGTCAGCTTCTCGTATATAGCTTTTTGTACGTTATAATAATTTAAAATAGACATATAATACCCCTGTTCTAGCTTGCTACGCCTTCTTCAGCCAATAATTCAAGAATTTCATTATTTTCATCCTTATTGAAAACAGCGCGAATATTAAAAATTCTGTTTTCAAATGTCAGGCGCATCGCCGCAGTAATTCCAGCCCTGTATCTGATAGTGATTTTATGAGTTATCTCTGCTTGAATTTTACCTGCGAAGAATTTTTCCTGACCATAAGATTTTATATTTACAGAACTGATCTCTGCCCATAAATCTGCCACATTCTGCCAGGAACGAACATATCCCCCTGCCCCGTCACCGATGTTATTTTCCTGTTGCAGGGTAACGCGGTGACGCAAGCTGCTGCTGGTATTTTTGCCGTTTTTTATCATAACAACACTCCACGAAAAGGAGCGTATAACGCACTGACTTGTGCTGGTAATTTGCTTTGTCCCAGTAAGCCACGTTCGTCATACATCGCAGCTATGTGTGCCAGTATTCCGTATTTAATCGGAGAAGGTATTTGTGATGCAGTTCCGTATCCGGTATTGTAGGCTATTTCTATAGAAAATCCGCTTACGTAATTATCAAAAAGCAGCTTGGTTTTGGCGGCATTCAGGTAATAATTATTTGCAGATATAGTCTGAGTTGTAGTGTCACGGTTTACCACGATAACGCTGGCAACGCTAACAACCGGCGGCATTGGCAAATCGACTTCGTCATCTAAATAATCATTGTAAACCAGTTTCCATGACTGGCTGATTAGTGATGACTTCAGCCATGATTCCGCGCTCATTCTGGCAGCAATTATAAGATCCGAAATCAGGCTGTCTTCGCTGGTGGAATCTACTCGTAAATATAATTTCGCTTCGGCAAGTGTAACAGGTTCGCTGGTAGGCGCGGTTATCCTCTCCAGCCGTCTTTCACGGTTGTTTGACATATATTCCTCTTGATTTTGTCATCCTGCGGGCGGTGTAACCGCAGCGCAGGATCTGTTTATAATTGCACGAGATCCTGCGCTAGTGCTTCGTACTCCACAGGATGACGGCATACTCCAATGCGTATAAAATACGCACCTAACGAATCAGCGACTTCATAATGATGATTTTCTAAAAAACGGCGCACAACAAACCCATCCTCGCTGCCATAGCGGGTGTGGAGCATGAATATTTGCATGATTTACTAATTATTAGAAACTATCTTTGAAATTAACTCTTGGAAGGAACATAGACTTTAGCATCACCGCTAAGTACATCCATAATTGCATGTTTAGTTTTTGGAGATGGCATTGCCCAATCTTTAGTGTGTTTACCCGCAATCGCAACGCCACCAGCCATCATACCAAGAGCATTAGGAACTTCCCATACCATTGCCATGGAAGCAACTTCTTTTGCTTTCTTATGACTCATACCCAATTTTTCTAAGGTTGATGCCATCTTATCAATATGTTCATCTGTAAATTTTGATGCTGTGGTGTTTAAATAAATAAGCGAGCCAATATGCACGGCTTCATCAGCCAACATTATCATGTTAGCATCGCGTGTAGAACCAAGTATTGGAATATGAGAATACGCTTTATCCCAAAATGTAGCATTAGATGCAGATGATTTACTACGATCGACACCAGTCCATTTATTGACTTTACTACGGGCAAAAAATTTAACGCCTAATGAAATTAAATAAGCTGAACCAAAAACAAAAACTCCTCTAGCCAGCCTGCATGCTCGTTCTTCACGAGATTTCTTTTCATCAGTCTGACATTCTTCCAGATGGCACTTAGCAAGAGTTTTTTCAATAGTATCAAGATAAGGTTCTATAACCACTTTAGCGATAGCATTAGTCGCTTTATCCATAAGCGATTGAGGCATTACCTTATCAAAAATAGCAACTACACCAAGAGAAACCCCCATTGATGCAAGTTCAGCAGCAGCAAATCCACCTGATTCCAGAGCGATATTCTTCCTGACGGTTCTTATTTCAAAGCCTGTTCTAGGTTTAAGGTTATAATCAATCACTTCAGTACCTTATTAATAGTTTATACCACCCCATTACAAGATAACATAAATTCAGCGAATTTATGTGACGATTTTGTGAATGTTGTATGAATAAGGTGAGAAATTTAATCTTCTTCTTTAATATCAGCTATATAGCTTGATATATTGCTGGCTATGTCATTTGCTCCCTGCGGAGAATCAATATCCAGCATAGCCTCGTGGTTAAAGCCATATTCTTTGGTCATTTTCTCTTTAACTTCTTCAGAAGGTTCACCTGTTCCGGCTTCTATGATAATTCCGTAATCTTCAGGGTAAAAAGTGCCACTTTTCTGAGCTTCAATGAAGGATTCCAGCTTGTCAGCGCGCACGGCAAGATAGGCAAATATCCTCTCACCATCCGGGTTTTCACCACGTACCAGCAGAACACAGACGGTTTTTTCCGCTATAATCTGTTCACTTCTTGTAAGTTTTGACACGATGAACTCCAAGTAACGTTGCCTTAGCAGTTTATACCAAGGCTTCAGCATAAAGCAAGTACCTTAAAAAATTATTAAAACAATGGGTTATATGTATTATTTGCCACCCCGCTTTCCTGTCCTTAGAAGCCTTGGCGAAGGAGGATATGGCGGGGTCTGGTTTTTAAGTGCCAGATGCCGAAATAAATACGGCATGACAAGGTAAAAAATATTATTATATTACAGGGTTATATGATGCCGAACCACGCAATGCGACAATGGCTATGGGTGTTCCGTTGGTGTGCGTTCCCGTAGGAGTTGCCACGGCTTTAAGATAGCGTTTATTGCCCTGATAGCCAAAACTATACGATGTGCGGTCTAATGATGACGAATTAACCACATTAGTTAAGGAGGGGCTATTAAGGTCGGCAGCTGCCGTATCGCTATAAGTGCTATCATCATCGCTATGCTGCAATTTTAGCGTCCAGTAAACTGATCCGGAAAGTGTATCTCCTGACTGACCAATACTGAAAATAATATTAGCTCCATTATAGCCCTGCAAATCAATTGCAGTAGAAGTTTTAGTAGCTGTGGAAACAACAGGGTTTAGATGCTGTGTAACCAATACATTATGATGTAAATCTCTCATATGTTTTCCTTTTTTGTCATCCTGTGGGCGGTGTAACCGCAGCACAGGATCTGTTTATAATTGCACGATATCCTGTGCAGGAGCAAAGCTCCTCACAGGATGACGAGTGTTTAAGCCAATTTCATCAGCTTTATTGCTTCATAATTCACCACATCGCCGCCAACACGCTTGGTTGCATAGAATTTCACGAATGGTTTTTCGGTGAATGGATCGCGCAAAATGCTAATGCCTTTGCGGTCAACAATCTGATAAGCGGCCTGAAAATCACCAACCGCAATAGAAAGCGAATTTGCTGCAGCCACAGGCATATCAGCTGCCATTTGCACAGGAACTCCCATCAGAGTATCAGGTGCTCCAGCAGCAAGACCTGGCTGCCACATATATTGATTGGTAGTTGCCTGTTTAAGGAGGCGTACTGACTGTACAACAGTACGATTCATCAGGAAATTCGCGCGTTTGCTATAAGCATCCTTCAAGGCATAAAACAAATTGATAATAGCATCGGCAGTTACTGCTCCGCTACTACCTGAGTTTATCTGCTGAATCTGTCCCCAGTTGGTGCCGGAAGCATAAGTCAATATGCCGCGTGGCTGTCCAACACCATTACCGCTAATAAAAGCAGTATTTTCTTTACGGCTGAAAATGTCGGCAATTTTACCGGATAACCAGCTTTCAATATCAATCGCTGAGTCATCCACCAGTTTTTGTGTAGCTTTAGGTTGTGCATATAATTCATGAGTTGGAATGTTGCGTTTTGCAAGAGTTGGTGTGCTGGTTTCGGTAATCGCTCCAGTTTCTGATGTCCATCCGGCTGCTGCCTGATCGTGGTCATCAATAAGCTCGAGTGCATCAGAAGAAATAGTTTCTACTGCTGCTAACTGGCGCATTGGCGATGTTTCAAAAATTGACTGCACAATTTTTGATGACATGTGTGGAGTAACCAAATATCCGCCGTCAGGATCCGAACCAACCGAAAGGGCTTTGGTTTGCAGAGCTTCCAGACCACCATCCATACCTTTACGCAAATAATTGCGGAAGGCTTTGCTATATTCGCTATGTGATGCCGTAGATTTTACATTTATATCATCCCCAAGAAGCGGGCGGTTATAGACAGTTTCAATAGTATCAAGGCGGGATTTATAATTATCCAACGCCATGCTGATATTGCCAAGATGCTCGTTATAAAGCGGGTCGGCATTGCCTTTACGCTCGATTTCATTTAAACGTGCATCATTTATTTGCTTAAATTGTTCCCACGCATTGCCAAGCGAAGCAACGCGATCTGTAATTTCGCTTATACTCATATTTTTTTCCTTATTGTTGATTGTTAAAAAAGCGTAATTAGTAAATCGTACTTCGTGCTTTCTTACGAGCTACGAATTACGAGGTACGTAACTACGCCCTAAGTACCCCAATTGCCCTATCCAGAGCTTCAGATAACTTAAGCAATTGTGCTGGAGGAATTGCCTGTTTTACTACAGTGATTTAATTTTTGGTTTAAAACCAAACATACTAAAGCCCAAAGCTTTATTATGAATAAAAAGATTATGTTTATCAGAATACAATTTCATCATTTTGTTTCTCGTTTTTATTTGTGTTGATAAGTGCAATAACCAATAACGACGATTACTTTGATTTGAAACAATGAAACATGGAGCACAATTTAATGTTCCCAATATCTTATTAATCCTTTTTAGTATTTTATGCTCTGCAATTAAACGCCAAGTCGCCTTATCACTGATTTTTTCTTTCAATGAAGTGAGTAAAATAATATCTTTTTTGGAAAGTAAACTGTATTTCTCCTCTTGTACTCCGCTTACACATTTATAGAATTGAGGAGTATCAGTTATATAATTTACCAAAGAACCAACTGCAAATGTAAGCAATACCTCTGCATTATAAAAATTGATAAATATATTTTTAATTATATGCAGTGGTACATCTTTGTACCCATACTGATCTAAAAGAAATAAAACTCTACCATTACGATGTTTTATAATTTCTGTAAGTCCAGAAAGAATATTAGAAAATGAACCATTCAATAGAAAAATATGTTCACCAATTAATTTACCATATCCATTTTTATGTAATTGCTTCCTAAGGAAATCTAAAGCATCTTTACTCTTATCAATGAAATAATAAACAACGTCTATGTAGTATTTTTTTCCAGTCTTATTTTTTATTTCTTTTTCGATTTTCTGAATGATTTTTAAAAAAATAAATGGAGAACCAAAGTATAATTTCTTTGATCCGTTGACCCTATAAACACCACCACCAGAAAATCCATCAATAATTGTGATTTTTAAACTATTAGGAGACGAAGTTGCAATAAAATTGCGTACATATAGCTCAATATAATCCTCTATGATTGCATGTTTTATCAAACTATGTGATTGCAAAATAGGTGGACTGCGCGAGTTTGCCCAGTCATAATGTTTATACGGCATGTAATTTCCTGATAACAAAAAAATATAAAATATTAGAGCAACTCTAGTTGCTCATTAGGGTTATTGGGCATATTTTCCCAAGTTCTACCTTTAAATAATCTACCATTGGAAGATTTTGCACGTTTTATGCCATCAGTTCCCCAAGTTCCCCACTGCTTAAAAAAGAATGAAGTATTATACAATGCACATTGTTTTTGAATATTTTCTACCCATTCTTCCTTCATCGGGCGAGCTTTAATTCCTGATTCTCCACCAACAATTACCCAATGAATTCCAGATAAGTTAATATCTCCAATATCCTCAAGTAATGGCTCAACAGATAAAAAACGTATTCTAGATTTTATTCCACGTAAAATATCAATTCGTGGAATTCCATGTTTTTTATCTTCCACAGAAACTCCAAGCCAAGCGTTTCTTGGTACGAATCTATCCATAAAATATTTTTTCATATTTTCTGGGCGTTTTGTTAATATTTGATAGGTATGCTGTGGAGTTTTATTTATAATAGCAAATATTTTATCCAAATACTCATTTGGAATATCACTATGAAATAAATCACTCATAGAATTGACAAAATATGTTGTAGGTTTTTTCCGTTCCAAAGGTTGTTTTAGTCTATCAGGAAGCAATTTTAATTTAAAACCCTCTTCATATCCAGCAACTCCCATAGCTTGCAATCTAACAGCCATTATCTCAGCATAGCAATTTTTACAGCCAGCAGAAATCTTGGTACATCCAGTAGTTGGATTCCAAGTAAATTCTGTCCATTCTATCTGTGATTTTCTTGACATCCTCAATGAATAGCATAGCCCATGGAAAATGTCTTTAGCTTTCAAAGCCGTAAAGCTCCGATTGCCCTATCCAAAGCCTCAGATAACTTAAGCAATTGTGCTGGAGGAATTGTCTGTTTTACTACAGTGATTTTTGCTGCCTCATTAGCGGGGAAAGTAACGAGGCTTATTTCCCATAATTCGACTGCGGAAATAAGGCGTGTGCCGGTTTTTTCATGCAGCCGGTATTTGGTTGGTGAATAACCAATAGAAAGCCCACCAATCGCTCTTTCCTTGAGCAAGGAATAAGCTTCCCTCGCCCGTGCCACATCGAGCAGCAACCTGCCCTCGACATAAAGCCCATTAGCATCTTCAAACATCCGTTCAAAAATGCCTATTGGCTCGTCCTGCTGGTGTTGCCACAGCATTTTAATATCATGCACCCGCCCTTTTAAAGTTTCGGCAAATGCCCCGCGCTGTATGATATCCTTCTGGTTGTCTACTATGTCAAACACACTGGCATAACCAGCGAATCTGCCTGTGGAGTCCAGCGACTTAACCTCTAAATTAAAGTCAAGCCTTTTGCGTTCGCGCATCTTCGCGCTGATTTTTTTATCGTAATACATGGATAACCTATTGAATTAATGTTATTTAACAGACTTCATAAAACTGTAATAATTAGTTAGCAATGCTTGTGCTATATTTATTAATCTTCAATTTAAACCAAGCATTACGTAGGATTTATATGTCTGACTCAAAACTAAAACCAAACATCACACCTGAAGAAGCATTTGCTAATTTAGAGAAGGTATATTCTCAGTTTGAAGCAGCAACTAAATCTATTAAAAAAGAAACAGGTGACGATAATTCTCCATATGAATTCGATGGTAGGCTAGATAAAAAACAGGCAGAATTATACGCACGAGTTTTAGCTGCTACCGCAACGCATGAAACAGTTAAGCTAGATGGAATAGGTGGCAGACCTAATAACGTAATCGAAAATGAAGAATATCGACATAATCCATCTGGTAGGCTTAGAATTCTTGCAAACGAAACATGGCATGAAATTATCGAAAGAAGCGACAAGAAAACCGGTATGTTTTTTAATGATGGATTTCCTGATATATCTGGAGTATCAACCCAAACATTGAACAGTATTATAAAAGATAAAGAAGCTATTATTAAAGACCTGTCTGCAAAGCCTAAGAGCGAAGTAGTTGCAGTTAGAATAGGAGATACAGAGTTAAATCTTACAGCAGAGGCTGCAATTACCTTACATAAAGATGTAGCAAATTTTGCAGGAATCTTGATTAATGCAAAACAAGGAAAAGGTGCGCAAGATACCATATCCCCAGATTTTAGTCCTCCGGTTACGCCAATACAGCAGTTAGAAAAATCACGTTTGGTATAGCTGTCTACTTCTTCTCCGCCACCACTCGGAACTCAACTCTAACTTCGTTTTTCACAACGTCGTCTTTCGCCCAGTCGCCCTGCCCTACTCCAAAGTCAGTACGCCTGATTGTGCAATATCCCTTGGCAACAGCATTCTTATTATCATTCGTAAGCTGCAATTGAAAATTCAAAGTTGCCGGCATGGTTTTATCGCGCAATTTAAGCGTTCCCTCAGCGTAATAATTGTCTGAATTAGGCATACGCGTAATAGTTTTGCTGGTAAAAACAGCTTTAGGAAAAGCTTCCGTTGCCAGCCAGTCCTTTGATAGAAGGTTTTTTACCACCTCATCATAAGCTGCGAAAACACTGCCTGTTTTCACTTCGATAACAATTTTACTTTCATCAAGTTTGTCAGGACTAAATTTAATATCAGCAGAAAAATCTTTAAATTCACCTTCAACCGGCGCACCATTATTTATTGCAAAAAACTTCAGGCTGCTTTTTTCATTAAGCAACTTATAAGCTGGCACTTCAGCAAACGCTGGAAACGCAAAGGATAAACTAATTGCTGTTATTAACGCTAGAATTTTTGTCATTATTTTTACCTCTAAAATTTGGAAGCATACGAATCAAAGTATTATCCCGATAATAAAAATGATGCAACAAGGCAGCTATAATATGCAGTGCAATTAACCCCATCAATATCCAAGCTAAAATTTCATGCAATTCGTTCATGTCATGTGAAAATTCTTTATCAGGAGCGATCAGATTCGGCATTACAAAAAATCCGAACATAGACACGGGAAAACCAGCAGCAGAAGACATCAACCAGCCGGTAATCGGCATGGCAAACATCAAAACATATAGTCCGAAATGCCCTAGTTTTGCTCCTAACTTTGCCATTTTACCGAGACTATCTGGAAGCAATGGGCTGACATCCAGAATTTTCCAGCTGAGGCGTAAAGAAGCTAAGAATAAAACTACAATCCCAACTTCTTTATGAATAGCTATAAGCTTGAATTTATCAGGGCTGTTTTCCATATCCGCCATAATCAAACCAACGGCGAGCAATACGATTATCAAAACCGCCATCAGCCAATGAAAAATCTTGGCAATCACACCATAAGTTTGCAGTGTATTTTTCAAGCACATAAAGCGACACATTGTGTATTTAGGTATGCTTCAAATATTATAGACTAATAATGAAATCTGCAAGAAAGAATAATAACTGTTTCACCATCAACCCGATAAACTAAACGATGCTCTTTATCAATCCTGCGTGACCAGCAGCCAGAAAACTCATGCTTCAAGGCTTCTGGCTTCCCTGTTCCATAATATGGAGTGGAAAGTATTTCTTCGATTAACCTTACAATTTTTTTTGTGATAGATTTATTTACTTTACGCCAATATTCTATTTCTTCCTGCGCCCGTGGCTCAAATTCCAAGTTTTTCACGCAAATCATCCACAGATTTATATTTTATACGTTTTTTTGGATCACCGTGCAAAGCCTCAAGAAGCACTTCTTTATTCGCCTCTGTAGAACATAAATACGCTGTTTCATCCATAGAATTATAATCATCTTCAGATATAATAACAATTTTTTTGCCATTGCGGCGTTTTATTACCATTGGCAAACTGTCATCACACACCTTGTCCAGATAGCTGGATAGATTAGCGCGAAATTCGCTGTAAGAAACTGTTTCGGGAATTGGCATAATTTTACCTATAATTAGTTGTACAGGTTTATTGTACAACAGATGAAGGGGTTTTTCCAGCATTATTTACAGCATTATTTAGCAGATTTATTTAAAGCTCCATAGCCAACCGCCGCCCGTTTTTCATCGTCAGTCAGGAAATTCGCTTTTTCCACCCTATCCCATATTGCCTGATTACTGCCGGCAATAGCTGTTATACTATCGGTGTCAGCTGCTAACTCCAGATTATTTGCAAAAAATGGAATCAGCCAATTATTAAAACTATCAATAACTCTCTGCACCAGCGGAATAACTGTTTGTTCCCATAGTGCGAGCCTTGCCTCTTGCAGGTTAGAATAGGTATTATCACCTGGTATTCCGAGTAATTGCGGTGGTACACCAAAAGCCAGTGCAATATCACGAGCAGAAGAATTTTTTGCTTGCACAAAATCCATATCTTTTGGTGTCATGCTCATTTCTTTCCATTCCAGCCCGCCTTCAAGCAGCAATGGCCTGCCAGCATTTATTGCGCCAGAAAATTGCTCGTCTATCTGTTGCTTTACGCGGCCATATTGATCAGTTGATAATATCCCGCCATTGTTCGCATCAGCACGCACAATTAATGCACCGCTAGGCCTTGCCCCATTTTGCAACAATGCCTGATTCCATGCCCCTGATTGATTGTGCTGGTCTATGCTGTAAGCGGCTGCTTCAACTGATGATAGACCATACCAATCATTAAGTGGATTAAATTTACGTATATGTCAGGGCAACCGCATATATTATGAAGAGTTGATTAACTCGGCTCTGTAATCATTGTGGAGTGCGGCTTTGAGGCG
>JBEBHV010000249.1:0-2574 GCA_040080715.1 Rickettsiales bacterium
AAATGCTCTAAAAATAATAATGCCATAAGCAACCTCCTGTCACCTATGGCTTATCCCATCTACGTTAATACTTTATTATCAATTTACGCGGTTGCCCTGGATAATTCATAGAAACATATTGACTTTTATGAAAAACTCTATATAAAACCCCTCAAGTTTAGTATATTACTCTTTGCATTGCTTCACCGTCGCTCCTCTTAATGAGCTGAGATGGCTGCACCTTTCTAGGTGTAGGATTGATTCCTTAATGGCATTCTTTCATGACGTAGCCGAGAGTTGCAACCTTTTCCTTAATTGGGGGTTGATTACGAAGCTATTTCTACATGTGGCAGTAGTTGCTATGTGAATTAACGCCTACAAGGAGACTATTAATGGCTACAGGTATTGTTAAATGGTTCAATCCAACCAAAGGTTTTGGTTTTATTCAACCTGATCAAGGTGGTTCAGACGTGTTCGTACATATCAGCGCGCTTGAGCGTGCCGGTCTTTCTACTCTTAATGAAGGGCAGAAAATTTCCTATGAACTTGCTACGAACAAAGGCAAGACTTCAGCAGTGAATTTAAAGCTGGTTTCTTAGTTTTTAAGAAATGAGGAAATGAGGAATTGAAGAAAAACAATTCTCCATTTCTCCAGTTCTTCAATTCATTTTATGCGGTGTGCTGTTGCGTTTTTTTCGTATCGTGTCGTACCGCTCGGAATATCTGGATGTCTGGGTATTCTGTCTGTACGTCTTGAATACGTTCCCAAACAACATATTTGGGTACTGCGTTATTTTTAAATAATGGCAGACGTAACATTCTTCGGTGCAATATTCAGCCGGGAATATATTATATTTAAGGATAAATAAATGAGTGATTTTTCTCAGTTTGGGCTTCCTGCCCAACTTAATGTTGCGCTTGAGCGCATGCAATACAGTGTTCCAACCCCCATCCAGAAACAGGCTATTCCTCTTGCTCTTAAAGGGCATGACATACTTGGTTCTGCCCAGACCGGAACCGGTAAAACTGCCGCTTTTGGTATTCCGTTGGTGGCAAAAATTTTAAATAACCCACGTGGCAACGCAATTGTCCTCACCCCAACCCGTGAACTTGCAACTCAGGTAATGACTGTTATTAACGGTTTGCTTGGTCAGCGCAGTTTTGTGCAGGCGGCCTTGCTGATTGGCGGTGATTCCATGCATAAGCAGACCGCACAACTTAGAATGCGTCCACGCATTATAATTGGCACACCAGGAAGGATTAACGACCATCTGGAACGCGGAAATTTAATTCTGCACGATACTAACTTTCTAGTTCTGGATGAAACCGACCGCATGTTAGACATGGGTTTTGGCATACAGATAGATCGTATTGTAAAATTTCTGCCAGCAGTTCGCCAGACTCTAATGTTCTCGGCAACCATACCGCCAGAAATAGTAAAAATGTCGGCTAAATACCTGAAAAATCCTGAGCGTATAGCTGTTGGTTCAGTTAATGCCCCTGTGGTTAAAATTCAGCAGGAGATAATTCATGTAAATGACAGCGGTAAATATGATGAGCTTAGCAAACAAATCGCTGCCCGCACTGGTTCTATAATAGTGTTTGTAAAAACCAAACGCAGCGCGGATAAACTTTCTGAACGCCTTAACAAACAGGGCAATCAGACTGATACTATCCATGGTGACTTGCACCAGCGTAAACGCGAAAAAGTTATTCAGGGCTTCCGTAATATGAAATTCCGTATTCTGGTAGCTACTGATATTGCTGCTCGTGGTCTTGATATTCCGCATATTGAACATGTTATTAATTATGACCTGCCACAATGCCCGGAAGATTATATCCATCGCATTGGTCGCACCGGTCGTAATGGCTCGGAAGGTTCTGCCGTATGCCTTATATCGCCGGATGATGGTCTGAAATGGCGCGCCATTCATCGCTTGATGCACCCTAACGAAGCCCCACCACAAATGCCACATGGTAGTTCACGCGGCAATTCCGGTGGTGATGGTAAACCGCGTAGCTATGGTCAAAAAAAACCTTTTGGCAACAGAAGCGGTAAAAGTAGTGGTGGTAATTCTTCTGGTGGTGGGGATAAACCCGGCAGTAACAAACGTTTCAGTCGCTTCCCAAAACGTAGTTCTGCCCCTAAAGCAGCAGCTTAATTATGCCTAAATTCCCTCTCCCTCTGGGAGAGGGTTAGAGCCTGCCCCGCACTTGTTGCGGGGGTGAGGGCTTTTCACCACTTCCTGAACATAAATTCTTCCTGTAGCTTGTTTATATCGGAACAAGCATAGGTTATGGAATGTCTCATAGGCTCACCTCAAAACAGATAAAAGCCTTATCAATGCTGGCAAGTGGAAAATCAGCCATATAAATTTCCTATGATCTGAAAATGCGGCGCGAAACTATGGCACGTTGGCAGAAAATTCCAGAATTCATGTATGAATATGAAAAGCTTATGGATGAAATACGTCATAGCTTTAAACATAAAATGACAGAAGTAATGAACGCCACAATCACTATAGTAATTTGATACAATAATTACCCACTCGTCATTGCGAGAATGCGTAGCATTCGTGGCAATCCAGAAGCCAA
>JBEBHV010000046.1:0-11279 GCA_040080715.1 Rickettsiales bacterium
TCGTGGCAATCCAGAAGCCAAAACATGTTGAAAATACTGGATTGCTTCACTACGTTCGCAATGACAAGAATTGGGGATTTTTACTCTCAAATGACTATAGAGCTTGACGTAAGAGCGATTTTGTCCGCTTACGCTACGCACATACCATAAAATACGTATGCGTGACTTGTTATGTTAATACAAAACAAATTCGACTGCGGATTTGTGTATATGCTTGCGTGCGACCCTAGAAAAAACCACGCACTGACTGCGCGCCCTTCTAGTCACTTATTACCTAACGTGAATGTCGAGATAGCCTAGTATACATCAAACTTTATAGGAACACGGAAACCAAGACGTGCATCCGGTGCATCTTCAGTCACCCCAAAGCTGGCATTGAAGTTTAGACCAAGACGGTCGTTAAGCTGGTAAGCATAGCCTAAATCAAGGCTGCCAACCTGAAGAAGATCACTATTAAGGCTCACATTATTCGCTATCGTCTCGAAAACGGTACTATGGCTGTAGCCAACACTGAAGGAAGCACGATCGTTAAGTGACATACTCATACCAAAAGCAGCACTGATGCTACCACCCGGCTCAACCTTAACCCCATTAAAGCTACGAGGAACATTGTGCAAGTAACCTAAGTTAGCATAATACACCACCGGATCAGACGGGAAAATCGCAGTCACACTCGGCTGAATAGCATAAAACCCGGAACCTGTTGGCAACCGCGTTAAAAGCCCATTGCTATCGGTCGGTATTTCAAACGGTCCCTCACCAGTCGCACTTTTAAAGCGCAGATTGGAAATAAAGAATGGCCAACCCTTTTTACCATCATTTATCTGATAGTGAGCCCCTACCTCAACATCGCCTATGCCGTGACTGGAAAGACGAGTGGTAGAATCAGACGAAGACGCACCACCAACCGGACGACCAGTTGTGGCATCGCGGCGGTAAAGATAAGGAATCTTACCTTCAAGCTCTATTCTGTTAGTAATACCGAGACGACCAGAGATTGACCCGGTCAGAACATCACGACCAACTCTGGAAACCTGAAATGTCCCAATATTGATAGCTGGTATAACGCTGAATCCTTCAATGGAAACCAAGGTGGCAGAAGAGCGTGAATACTCAAATGAAGGAGTAACAATCGCTTTACCTTTCTGCAATAAAACACCACCCTGATTCAGATCAGCAGCAATTTCAGGTGGCTTATCGCTTTCTTCAGGTTTACGCTCAGTGCCGACTTCGTTTGGCACGCCTGTATTTGCATGTTTTGTTTCATCGGATTTATTTGCATTATCGCCACCAACATCGCCAGTGGAACTATTCGAAGCAGGAGTAGCCGAGGTATTTTTTGCGACTTGGGTGGCAGCTTTGGCAGAAGCAGGATTAGATTTAGACATCTTACCAACTAATCTTTCCAGTGTATCCAGCTTGCGTTGTTGCGCATCCAGCCTTTTTCTCTGATCTTCGACCAGCTTTACAAGGCTATCTATATCTTTATTGGAAAAGGTAGCCTTATCTGCAGCATAAGACACGCTGCCAACTAGAGATATTGCGAAGAATGCCGTGCTGGCAAGAAGAATACCAAATTTTCTATTCATATTTCCCCATTATTTTTATCTAATCCGAACAACCAGATACCTACAGGCTAATATATTTGTCAATATATTAACTTGGATATACTGTGTTTTTTGCAGCTGTTTAGTATTTGTGTGACTTATAAAACACTAAACTATTAATGCGTCAGATTATGACGATACTATGCATCATCATAGATGGGAAAATTTATTGTGAATTTTTTTATCTTAAAAACACTCAACGATTCCTGCCTGTAGGAAATGGATCTGGCAGTTCCCCTCGGCGAGATTTGATAGTTTTTATTTTTTCCGGACCACCGGTCATATTAGGAAAAGATACTTCTCTAAATTCTGGATCTGCTGGTTTATCCATCTCAACTTTTGGTAATTCTATACCAAATTTTGCTGCTGCCATTTCATGATCAGACCTAGAGATAGACTGAAAGTTTGCAAGAACGGCAAGAACACCATACATCATTCTCTTACTCACATCTCTTCCGTTTGGTGTCAATATAAGTTCTCTACCATTGATTTTTGATTTACCTGCAACCATATCCTCAAGTTCTCGAACTAGCCTTTCTGATGAATTTAAAACTTTATGGTTAAAAGGAATATGTGAGGTTGAAATTTCATTGTTAAAAGCAATATGTACTGTCTCAGGAGTATCAATTACTTTCCCATCACTAACTTCAATTGCTCTAGGCTTAAAAACTATATATTTAGCAAGGAGTTGCTTTGTAGGGTCGGTAACTATTTTACCAACATTTGGATCAGCATCAAAATTGCAAGAAATAGACTTACCGTCATTCAGTTTTGAATAATGTTCAACCATATATTACCTGCGCTTACTTACCACGTGTGTTGTTCAATATTCTTTGTGTACGCCTTCTATGCTCATCACCTGTATAACCACCAACACTAGGCTGACCAGCTTTAGTACGTAACTCTTCCATTAACTCAACGCTATCATCAGTAGTATGCTGTGGCTCCTGAGATTCCAATTCATCTTTACGTGACATAACTAACCTCCATGTTTATTTTAATTACTAATAAAACTAGGTTTAGACTAACACAGCAAGCCCGTACAGTATTGTTAAAATTTTGTGACACTTTAAAGACTGTCATCGCCTTTACATCAACATATTGTAAATAATAGATTTTTATCTATTCCAGCGAAATAGGAGCTGGAAAACATTTTGTATTATTAAATGGCGCGGGTTCTTTTTATTCCCGCCTAAATCCAATAAAGTGATGGTAAATAGTGGTGATCCGGGCGGGAATCGAACCCGCGACAACCTGATTAAAAGTCAGGTGCTCTACCGACTGAGCTACCGGATCACGCGAAAAACATTTAAGAATTTGGGAACATAAGGTTTTATGGGGTATTGTCAACCATTTAGGATGAAGAAAAATCATTTTTTATAATTTTTCTTATATTTCACCAGCATCCTATTATTTTTTCATTAGCTCCTGCGCGGCGATTGCTGCCACATCTTCTACCTTCGTACCTTTTTCTTTCGCGATGCGCTCATATTCAGCTTTGCGCTTGGCGTTTACCTCAGCAACCAGCGCACCGGCTTCCGGTTTTACCGCTTTAATATACCCTGTCGGCTGTTCAACAACCATGCCCCCTGCCCGCGCCGACTGTAAATCAAGGGCAAAGGCAGGATTGGCAACCAGAAATATTATCAAACCTGTATAAATAATTTTTTTCATAATTTCCTCCTGTTGTAATTCCTACTATCCAATTTCTGTCATTCCGCCGAAGGCTGGTATGACACTAAAAAATATCTTTATTCTTAGCAATCGCCTGTTTCACATCCTTCTGGATCTCAAGCTTGATGTTCACATTTAAATTTATTTCAATCGGTTTATCCGGAGCTTCCACCTTCACTGTCGGCTGGCAGGCGGTAAAAAATGGAAGAAGAAAAACTAAATATGCGTTCTTTGACATGCTGCACCCTATTTCAACAAGTTTAAACTTTGTGTTATCATCTCTAGCACATCTCCCGTTAGATGCACGTTCAATTTTACCGTCTTACCATTATATACATCGGGATTATTACCCTCAAGTGACAGCAACATTGATAATTGTTTAGAATCGGCAGTTTCTATGCTCATAGAAAATAGTGAATAATGAAAGTTTTGCAGCACATCACGCACCAAAGCCACCTGCTGCGCATCGCTGGGAATGACATCTGGCGACAGTTTTAATGTCCCTGCTTCATCTGTTTTCAGATTCCCTTTTTTTATCGTAAATGTACCGTCACGATTAATCACAACAGGCAGCGTGCCAGAAACAACCCCTGTGGCGGTAGCGCGGTTGCTGGTTGTCGCTGAAAGCAACTGATTCAGGGAAATCTGTTTAACATTAAGCTGCGCTGAAATTGGTTTGTCGGAATATAAATCTATCGCGATATTCTGCGTAGAAATTACGCCTTCACTCCACGGCAACTTAGCAGAAACAATCTTCAGATTGGCTTTGTTTTTTTCACTCAGCGAATAATCGAACTTAAACTGCACGGTGGTTTTTTTATCAACGCTGAAAATATCGCCCGATAACATCAGGTTTTTATCGGTAAGCTCTATTTTACCGTTACCACTAAGCGGTGGTAATTTAACTGGTGTGCCAGTTACATCTATCGCCTTAACCTGCCAATCATTAGAAATAAGGCTGACATCGACACCGTGCAGTAGCGTTTCAATATTTCCGGTTTTGATTTTCACCTCATCAGAATTTATTCTCTGGAAATTGCCTTTGAGCAATTCAATCAATTCGTAATCAACAGAAAGGCTGGCTAAATTAAGCTCGCCATAAACAATATCCTTAAAATTTATTTTATTTAGAGATACTGATTCAATTGAGAATTCGAGATTATGGATATCACGGGTGGCAAGCTCTGACTGCAACCTTGACTTGAGCAAATCTTTCCAAGGAAGAGTATATGCCAACCCTACCAGCAAAAGAAAAATAATGAGCGTATATTTTATAATTTTTCTCATTTTGTTTCACTCGGAATGACAATTATTATAGCGTAATAAAAATTCTTCGGCGAATTGTTTTAATCTCTGCTTCGAAATTGCCACACGAAGATCCTGCATCAATTGCTGGTAGAATGTCAAATTATGCCAGGTAAGCAGAGTTGCGCCCAGCATTTCCTCGGCTTTGAATAAATGATGGAGGTATGCACGGCTATAATTTTTGCAAGCAGGGCATAGGCAATTTTCCTGAAGCGGGCGTGGGTCTTCAGCAAATTTGGCATTGCGGAGATTTTTCTCGCCTTCATCAGTGTAGCCACGCGCAAACCGCCCTGCCCGCGTTGGAATCACACAATCAAACATATCCACACCGCGCAGCACAGCACCGATAATATCGTCTGGTTTGCCTACTCCCATCAAATAACGTGGTTTATCAATTGGCAAATGCGGCATGGTGTAATCCAACACCTCAAACATCAACTCCTGCCCCTCACCTACCGCCAACCCACCTATCGCATAACCATCAAAACCAATTTGTTTTAGGCTATCCGCCGATTGCTCTCTAAGTTTAGGAAATACACTGCCTTGCACGATTCCGAACAAACCATAACCATCGCGTTTAATATAAGAATCTTTGGAACGCTGCGCCCAGCGCATCGAAAGCTGCATGGATTTTTCAGCCTCATCCTCACTCACCGGAAATGGCGTACATTCATCAAATGCCATAGTTATGTCGCTACCCAGCAAATGCTGGATTTCCATGGAGCGTTCTGGTGACAGCTCATAAGTGCTTCCGTCAATGTGAGACTGAAAAGTTACACACTGCTCAGTGATTTTGCGCAATTTGGAAAGCGACATAACCTGAAACCCACCCGAATCAGTTAGTATCGGCTTGTTCCAGTTCATGAATTTATGCAGTCCGCCCATTTTTGCGATAAGTTCGGCGGTTGGGCGCAACATAAGGTGGTATGTATTAGAAAGCAGTATATCCGCACCGGTCTCAGCCACTGCTTCCGGGGTCATACCTTTCACCGTTGCTGCCGTGCCAACAGGCATGAAAGCTGGTGTACGGATTTCGCCATGCGCCGTAGAAACAACTCCAGTTCGCGCATTGCCGTCTGTATGTTTTATATTAAAAGAAAATTTCATAACGGACTATTACACTGGTTTTTTGCCAGAAGCAAACAAGCATCGCCATACGAATAAAACCGGTAATTCTGTGCGATGGCATGGGCATAGGCTGATTGCATTTTTTCTAGTCCGGCAAAGGCACAGACCAGCATGAATAAGGTTGATTTCGGCAAGTGGAAATTGGTTAGCATACCGTCCACTATTTTGAAGCGATAGCCTGGCGTGATAAAAATATTGGTTTCACCTGCAAATTCCTGTAAAATTCCCTCTCCATTCGCCGCCGATTCAAGGGTGCGGACGCTGGTTGTGCCAACGGCTATCACCCTTCCGCCAGCTTGTTTTGCAGAGTTTATAGCCTCTGCTGCCTCTCCCGAAATTTCTGCATATTCACTGTGCATAATATGGCTTTCCGTATCATCGGATTTTACAGGTAGGAATGTCCCACCTCCCACATGTAAAGTTAGATGCACGCGCTTTACCCCTATTGCATCAATTTTTTCTAATAATTCCTTGGTGAAATGTAAGCCCGCTGTCGGCGCGGCAACCGAACCTGAATTTTCTGCATATACGGTTTGGTAATTTACGTTGTCATCGTCATCCTGTGGAAGCACATCGTGCTTAGCACAGGATCTCAGCATAGCTGAAAAAGATCCTGCGCTAGTGCTACGCACTCCGCAGGATGACCGCTTTTTCTCAATATATGGTGGCAGCGGCATCGCGCCATATCTATCCAGCTTTTTCTGAAAATCATCCGCACTATACGCAAAATTTAATAACACCTGTCCGTCATCATATTTCTGCAAAACCTCCGCGCTAAAATCATCAGCGAATGTCAGCATATCAGCAACCCGCAGTTTTTTTGCAGGCTTTGCAAAACATTGCCATATGTTCCGACAATCCTGCGGAGTTCGTAGCACTGCAGCAGCACGTCAATCTTTGCATTGCCACGCAACCAAGCAAACGTGCCGGTATAACTTTAGTATCGTTAAAAACCATAACGTCCCCTGCCCTCAGGAAATCAATCATGTCAGCAATGTTTTTATCTTGAAGATTATCACCAATAACCAGCATGCGCGAACTATCACGTGGATTAGCAGGAGCTGTGGCTATATGCCCATGCGGAAGGGTAAAGTCGAACAGTGAAGTTTTCATTTTATTTCAGAGTCTGGCGGCATCCAAACTATGCCCTTTATTAACTCCAGTACCATTTATAGCACCATCCACAAAAGTATAACCGTTTGACTTTTTCTCTATACCTAATGCCTGAAGGATATTATCAATTCTATTTATAGCCCTCTGCAATATACTAATTTGCTTATCATTTTCCATAAGGCTGACAATTTTTAGTTCCTTACTGTCTTTATCGCGAAATACTTCTGAATAAGCTGGAATATTCTGTTTTATTTCGCCAGTATTGGCAGTAATTACCGCGCCTTCGCCTATCTTTATATTATCAATAATGGTGTTGCCAGCATAAATCTTGGCAGAACTTCCAATTGAAACATTATTTCCAATGGTAAGAAGCTTGCTGTTTTTTAAACCACCATCAATTGTCACAGAGCTACTAATCGATACTTTATCCCCTATAGTAATATTATTGCCAGTCAGTAAGGAATCTGGACCAATTTTAACTTCATCACCAACTTGTATGTTTCCAAGAACTTTCGCACCAACAGAAATAACACAATCACTACCTATTTTAGGATGACGGTTTTTGGTATCGCATCTTCCATATGCTCCAAGCGTTACACCATGATAGGTCATCGTGCCATTCCCAATTTCAGCAGTTTCCCCAATCACTACGCCAGTTCCATGATCAGCAAAGAAATTTTCTCCAATTTTTGTTGCTGGATGTATATCAATTCCAGTTCGTGCGTGGGCTGCTTCTGCAAGTTTGACAGCCTGTATCATTTTTATCTTGTCGCCAGATGTAAAAAGCCTATGCGCTTCGGCGTGGCTGGCTATTGCAAGAACTGAAGGATAAAATGGAACTACAGATTCCACATATTTTTTATCTTTTCCCTGCAAAGCAGGATCATTTTTATGCATAAAATTAATTATGCTATCAGTTACATACTCCTTAGCCAACTTATCAATTCTGTCCTGTATTGAAGAGAAATTAGCTTGAGTATAGTCATATTGCGATGCTTTATTCATTAAAAAACATTATCCTTTATGGTGCAAATTTATAGCATAAATATATAGCACTATATTTTATTGTCAAATAAACAAAAATACGTAAAGTATATGTGAATTAAGCCGCCAAATCTTCTCTGGCTAAGACTCTGCGGATTAAATTGATAGTTTCAACTCGCCCATAAAGCTTTACAAATGATCCCATGCGCGGGCCTTGTGGTTGCCCCAGCAAGGTTTCATAAAGAGTTGAGAACCATGCTTTAAGCTCAGGGAATGGGTTGTTTTTTCCAATCTCGTAAATCTGCGTCTGGATTTCTTCAGCACTTGCTGAATCGCTTATAGATTCCAAATAGTCAGCTAACTGACTTAGTGCCTTCCCTTCCAATTCTGTGGGCAAACGGAATTTGCGGGTTGGTTTTACAAAATCCTGATAATAATTAACCGCACCATTTACCAGCTTATCCAGAAAGGGGTGAGTTTGCGGAGAGAATTGTGGCATGGTATGGGTAATAAATCCCCACAAAACTTTGCCGTCCTGCGCCCCTGCTACACTCGCCAGATTCAGCAAAAGGTTAAAGCTCGGCACTCCTTCGGCAGCAGGCGGATTACCATTATGAATATGATAAACTGGGTTGTTGAGGTCATCCTGCGAGACACTTAGTGGCTGCGCAGGATCTTTTTCAATTTTGCTGAGATCCTGTGCTGCGACTATGTCGCCCACAGGATGACTCTTCCAGAATTTATCCAGATAGATCTGATATTCATCAACCGCCTTTGGAATCACATCAAAATATAACCGCTTAGCCTTACGCGGTGATTGGAACATATAAAGACTAAGCGATTCTTGCGGTGCATAGCGCAACCATTCATCAATGGTTAGCCCATTACCTTTTGACTTGGAAATTTTCTGACCTTTTTCATCAAGGAATAATTCATACATATATTGCTGCGGCGGTTTACCACCAGCAATTGTGCAAATCGCACTGTAAAGCTCGGCTGATGCCAGATGGTCTTTACCATACATTTCATAATCAACGCCCAGAGCCGCCCAGCGCATGCCCATATCAGGCTTCCATTGCAACTTGCAATGCCCGCCTGTCACTGGAACTTCTTCCAGCGTTCCATCTTCTTCCTCATAAACAATTGTGCCTTTGCTAACTTTAGTTTCCACAACTTTGGCAAGCAAAACTTTGCCCGAACGCGGCGAAACTGGCAGAAACGGGCTATAAGTCTGTTGCCGTTCATCACCAAGAGTCGGCAACATAACTTTCATCACCTGATCGTAACGCTCAAGTAAAGCAAGCAGGGCATGATCAAACTCACCAGATTTATAAGTTTCAGTTGAGCTTTTGAATTCATACTCGAAACCGAAATGGTCAAGGAAAGCACACAGGCGGGCATTCATATGATGTCCGAAACTTTCATGCGTGCCAAACGGATCAGGCACGGAAGTAAGTGGCTTTCCCAGATTGGTCTTTAGCATTTCAGAATTAGGCAGATTGTCTGGCACTTTACGCAGCCCATCCATATCATCGGAAAAGCAAATGAGTTTGGTCGGAATATCGCTTATCGCCGCAAAAGCCTTACGCACCATGGTCGTACGCGCCACTTCGCCGAACGTGCCAATATGTGGCAATCCGGAAGGTCCATAGCCGGTTTCAAACAGCACGTAACCTTTCTTGGGCGGCGCGTCCTTATAGCGTTCCAGCAAGGTAATTGCTTCCTGAAATGGCCAGGCATTGGAGGCGGCAGCGAGTGCGCGTATGTCAGTCATATCTATATTCTCTCTGAAAAATGGGTAACAAGGAAGAGCATTAACCGAAAATTCGATTATTTCCAATAGGGAAATGTTGAGCGTCAATTATTAGCGGGAGGG
This sequence comes from Rickettsiales bacterium, assembly GCA_040080715.1. Taxonomy (GTDB): domain Bacteria; phylum Pseudomonadota; class Alphaproteobacteria; order Rickettsiales; family SXRF01; genus SXRF01. Next base: position 9,688 of record JBEBHV010000046.1, read on the forward strand.
AACTCTATCAGACTGATTTGCTTTACTTCCGTATTTTTTATAATATTTTGCCAATGGGCTATTTTCATCGTGACCATTGCCGTTACCATTTTCTATGGCAATATCCTCAGATGGTTTCCGTTTTTTTAAGTCGTCAGCTAATTGCCTGAGGGATTGCGCGAATGGTCTGGAATTAACATAATCCACGTATTCTTTATCATCCATCAACTGTTGTTTATTGCGAATATATAACTTATTTTCTGCATTTTCTCTTTTTCTATGCTCATCCAAATACTTAGCCAATTCAACTTCTGTTCTACCGTCATCTGTAAAATGCCTTAATTCCTTAATCTCTGGCACTAAACCGGCAAAAACCAACCCATATATTAAACCCGAGGTGGTTATAACACCACCATTTCCTGCAAGCAGCGATTTTGCACTACCTCTAAGATTAGCATCGTCGCTTAGAAGAAAAACCGGATTATCAAGAGAATTTTTAGATATAATAGAAAGGATTGCCTTATCTCCATATCCCTGCTGTAGTCTTTTTTGTGTTAGCTCGTCTAACGCAAAGCTAGCTTCTTCATTAATTACATCGCGCTTATATGATGCACCTTTTGGATTTATGCTGCGTGATTTCAAATATTTTCTAACCTCCTCTAATCGTTGAGTACGATATTTTGCCACCATTCCGACGGAGGCACAAAAATCATCAACTTCCTTAGGACCAGTATCACCTAATACTGTTATATTCGAATGTTCCTTATAAATATCGCCATTCTGCAAAACAGCATCTTTTAACGTTTCCGTTAGCACTCCCTTGCTATAAGTTGATAGTTTTGAACTTTGGTTACCATTAAATGATTTAGTATTGTATCCAGATTTTAGTATATTTCCAGATTCAATTAAAACCATCTCTGGAATTACTATGCGATAGCCATTACCTGCTAGAAATGGCAAAAGTTTCAAGAAAGAATCAGCCTCAATATCCTTACTATTAGCAACCGGATCTTTCTGCGGAATTTTCGCAGATAACCTAAACAAAGAATCCGCATCTACTATTATAGTCCCCCGATAGGGAACTTCGGCATAACCATTGGATAAGCCATTGTTTCCGTTGCCGTTATGTCCATTTCCATTAGTTTCTGTCATATTGGGTACTTCTGAGTAAATTGCTATATTTCCTAATGCTAGCACACATGTTAATTAAACATAACTATTTTATTATACTTTAACTGTCTGTTTTACAATACAATATCAGACTGTAACAAAATCTTCATATTATTTAAATTGCTCAGTATCCTTTACTAGCTATACTGCCTGATAAATCAAAATTAGGGGGATTAAATTATGTCTAAAGAAGAAGAGAGCCCATTAGACTATGATCTGCGTTTAACAAAGAAAATTGGAACTACTCTTGGAGCTATCTCTCTATTGGGAGCAGTTGCAAGCAACTCACCTGTTGATACTAAACCATTAGATGAGCGCAGAATACCAGAAATTAGTACGGAGTTAGCTTCGCGTACACAACCACCTGCCCAAAATAATTCTGATGAAAAAACTACTAGATACATGGAATTTATTAGCGAACAACGCCGAAAAGAGCGTGCGCC
>JBEBHV010000047.1:0-11158 GCA_040080715.1 Rickettsiales bacterium
GCAGAAACCAAAAAAATTATTGACTGGTTCAGCAGTAACGGAAGCGTGAAATTCACCACCAGCGAAGCACTTCTTGGTGGCGCGGCTTATGACGCTGTTGGAACACCATTTCCTGATGAAACTGTGGTTGCTGCTAAAAAATCTGACGCGGTTCTGCTTGGCGCAGTGGGTGGGCCAAAATGGGAATCGCTGCCGATTGCTTCGCGTCCGGAAAAAGGCTTACTTGGTATTCGCAAAGCCCTTGGCTTATTCGCAAACTTACGCCCTGCTGTGTGTTTTGATGCGCTGGCTGATGCTTCCACCCTCAAACATGAAGTGGTTGCAGGTCTGGATATTATGATTGTGCGTGAACTAACCGGCGGAATTTATTTCGGGCAGCCACGCGGCGTGGAAACCTTGCCTGATGGTACTCGCAGAGGCATCAATACCGAAGTTTACACTTCACCAGAAGTTATCCGTATTGCCCGCGTTGCTTTTGAACTGGCAAAAAAACGTGGCGGGAAATTATGTTCTGTGGACAAGGCGAATGTTCTGGAATGCACCGAAATGTGGCGCGAAGAAGTCATAAAAGTTGGACAGAAAGAATACCCAAATATCCAGCTTTCCCACATGTATGTTGATAACGCTGCCATGCAGCTAGTGCGCACGCCGAAGCAATTTGACGTGATGGTTACAAATAATATGTTCGGAGATATTCTATCGGATGTTGCTTCAATGCTTACTGGCTCTCTGGGGATGTTACCTTCGGCATCGCTTGGTGTCGCTGGAACACCTGCACTTTACGAGCCGGTACACGGTTCTGCTCCTGATATTGCCGGAAAAGGCATTGCCAACCCGATCGCCACCATTTTATCTTTTGCCATGATGCTGCGCTATTCTTTCGACATGAAGAAAGAAGCCGACAAATTGGAAGCTGCGATAAAATCTGTCCTCGCCAAAGGTCTGCGTACTGCCGACATTATGCAGGACGGAAAGAAAAAACTTTCCACCGGCGAAATGGGTGATGCGATACTTAAAGAACTGGCATTTTAAGGAGCGGTATTAGGGGCGACAGAGGATAAGTGCGTTAAGGCTTGCTCGATAGCCACAGGATTGGTTGCAATGACCGCCAGAAAAATGCGCGTTGCGCGTTCTGGTGTTCTGCGTCCTTGCTCCCAATCTTTGACGGCACTCAAGGCAAAGCCGAAATGGTCAGCAAATTGCTTTTGATTGTAGCCAAGGTTTTTGCGGATAGATGCAACATCAACTTCGCTCGGTGGGGTTACTTTACGTGTGGACAAAGCAAGCTCTCCCCTAGCGTGTGCGGTCATTTCGCGTGCGGCCTGAATAAGGTCGTGTTCTGGTGTGTGTGCTTTAGGCATGGTCACCTCCTTTAAGTTCTTTAATAATTCCTTTCAACAGCTTCTGAAAGATTCTCTTTTTCGTTTTTGGCGTAGATGTCGAGCAGGTAAACTGCTTCTTCATTCAGCCAAAAATAATACATGATCCGCACCCCACCGCTTTTGCCAGCATTGCCTCTGGCAGCTCTGGCTTTGCGGATTCCACCCGTTCCTGAAACCACTGGCCACTTTTCAGGAGCGGCAACGATTTCGTTCTCAGCTATGAGCATTTCTGCCTCACTTAACAGCTTGTTAGCTTTGCGCTCATAGATGCGGGTACGAATAATTTTCATACCTCTATAGTACGGCATTGCCGCCCTAAAGCCAATACTCTTAATCAACCTCTTAATCAACCTCAAAAGGAGAAAATTATGGCTCGATCCTATGGCTCGGCAGCGTCTTTGCTTGCCCTCAAAGAAGTAACTTACGGCACAAAGCCTATTGGCAACTGGGAGAAATTCGCCTTTGTATCCTTGGATTTAAGTGCTGAGCAAAATCTTCTCTCTTCGGAATTGCTCGGGCAAGGTCGTGCTGAATTGTCCTGCCCCCTTATAATTGGTCCAGATTTAATCTCGTAGTATGAGGTTAGATTATCAACCATTATGAGGAGTAAGTTTTATGAAGAAGAAGGGATATAGCAGCGAGGATAATACCATCGTCTTGCAAGCCAAGGACATCAAATTTGGCAATTACGAGGAAATTCTGGATAACATGAAAAAAGAAAAACAGCTAATTGAACGCAAAATTGAGCAGTTCCTGGAACGCATCGTAAATACCGACAGCCAAATTTTGATTAACACCTACGAACGCCAAATAAAGCAGCTGGAGGAGCAACGCATCATAACCGAGGAAAAAATCTGTAATTGCGGCACAACCCCCGATAACTTTGAAAAGATAAATAGAACCGCCACTCTGTCCCTCCCATTCTCGGTTCTAAGGGATTTTAGTACCCCTAAGTCAAAGATGGTGGAGGCGACAGGAATCGAACCTGCGACATCTTGAATGCAAATCAAGTGCTCTACCAACTGAGCTACGCCCCCTGACAGAAGTCAGAAATCTGAAAAACAGAACGCAGAAATTAGCCTTGTGCGCGGTATAGTCAAGTATTATTTATCAAAATTCTGTTATTTTTCGAGTATGTGGGTCAGGCGGTCTATGGAAGTGTCGAGTTTCCCGTAAATCGTGGTGGCTACCCCCTGTAGCTCGCTATATTGCTCCTGCAGCTCGGAAATCGTGGCTTTCAGCCGTTCCTGCTCGGCGAGCAGCTCTTCATTGCGACGCTGGCAGTTCATCAGGCTGTGGTGCTGCTTAATATCGCGTTCGCGCTCAACTGTCACCTGTTGCAGGTTCATTTCCAGGCGTTCCAGAGCGACAACCAGGCGGTTGCTGGCATTATGCAGGTGTTGTTCAGGCGAATATGTCATAATTTTGCGAATGCGAATGGTATAATTTTGCGAATGCGAATGGTATAGTTTTACGAATGCTAATATATTTTGCGGGGAAGTTAATTCTATGCTTGATACATATTTATTTACGTAATAAATCCCACATGTGGTTTATAGTAGCATGACCCCATTAAAATTGAAGTGAAAAATTGCAGTGAAAAATTGAAGTGGAAAAAATGATGTCGTCTATAGCTCATAAAGATATGGCAAATGCTATCCGTGCACTTTCGATGGATGCGGTGGAGAAGGCTAATTCAGGGCATCCGGGAATGCCGATGGGGATGGCCGATGTGGCGACAGTCCTGTTTTCCGAGCATTTGAAGTTTGACCCGCTGCATCCCAATTGGCCGGATAGGGATCGTTTTGTGCTTTCTGCCGGGCATGGTTCGATGCTGCTTTATTCGTTGCTATATCTGACCGGCTATCCGGATATGACTATGAATGACATTAAAAACTTCCGGCAGTTCGGGGCAAAAACGGCGGGGCATCCGGAATTTGGGCATGCCAGCGGAATTGAAACCACCACCGGTCCTTTGGGGCAGGGGATTGCCAACGCGGTTGGCATGGCACTTGCCGAGCGTTTAATGCAGGCGCGTTTTGGTGATGAGCTGGTGGATCATAGAACTTATGTTATCGCTGGTGATGGCTGTCTGATGGAGGGTATCAGTCAGGAAGCGATTTCGCTGGCCGGGCATTTGAAGCTAAATAAGCTGATTGTGCTGTGGGATGATAATAAAATCACCATTGACGGGGCGACTAACCTCGCCACTTCCGAAGATATACAGGGGCGGTTTGTTGCGTCCGGCTGGAATGTAGCAACAATTGACGGGCATGATTATCAGCAGATAAACAAGGCTATTGCCAATGCAAAAAAGAGCGATAAACCAACACTAATTGCCTGCCGCACTACCATTGCTTTTGGTGCGCCGACCAAGGCGGGGACATCTTCCAGCCACGGTTCTCCGCTCGGGAAAAATGAGATTGAAGGTGCAAGGAAAAATCTTGGCTGGGCGCATGGTGAGTTTGAAATACCTGATGACATATTGAAAGCATGGCGCAAGATTGGCAAAAATGGGCAGGAGAAATTTGCACAGTGGACAAAGAGTCTCGACAAATCTGATAATCATCTGGAATTTTTGCGCCTTGTCGCGCAGGAACTGCCCGTTGGTTGGGTTGCTGAGTTTGATAAATTTAAAAAATCTCTGGCAGAAAGCAAGCCTAATGAAGCAACCCGTAAATCATCAGAAAATGCGCTACAGGTTTTGACTGCGGTTATACCTGAGCTTATTGGCGGTTCGGCGGATTTAACCGGCTCTAATAATACTAAAACAAGTTGCCAGTTGCCAGTTGCCAGTGGTCAGTTTGAAGGAAGGTATATCTATTATGGCGTGCGCGAGCACGCGATGGCGGCGGTTATGAACGGCATGGCACTGCACGGCGAGTTCATACCTTATGGCGGCACATTTCTGGTATTTACTGATTATTGCCGTGCCAGTATCCGCCTTTCCGCGCTTATGCAACAGCGGGTTATTTATGTAATGACCCATGATTCAATAGGTCTTGGTGAAGACGGACCAACCCACCAGCCGGTTGAGCATCTGGCAAGCCTTCGGGCAATTCCTAATTTATATGTTTTTCGTCCGGCTGATGCCACGGAAACTGCCGAATGCTGGGCGTTGGCATTGTCGCTGAAAGCACCTTCGATATTATCACTTTCCCGCCAGAATTTGCCAGCTGTACGCAAGGAATATAAGGCTGATAATTTATGTGCAAGAGGTGGGTATGTTCTTTCTGAATCCGTCATCCGTCATCCGTCATCCGTTACTCTGATAGCTACCGGTTCGGAAATTGAAATAGCACTTGCCGCGCAGGAAAAATTGGCGGAGAAAAATGTTGCAGCAAAAGTTGTTTCTATGCCTTGCTGGGAATTGTTTGACGAGCAGCCTAAAGCTTACCGTGATGAAATTCTGGGCAAAGACACTATAAAAGTGGCGATTGAAGCGGCTTTGGGTTTTGGCTGGGAGCGTTATATTGGTATAGACGGAATTTTTATCGGAATGAAAGGTTTCGGTGCATCAGCTCCAGCCAAAGATTTATATAAACATTTTGGCATAACTGCCGAAGCGGTGGTAAAAGCAGTTATGGAGAGGGCGAAGTAATGGATATTATTTATGTCTAGGTATTACAATATCTATACCATAGCATATTCGCCCAAAGTGACGGCAGTATTGTTTTTTATTGGTATTGCTCTAATAATATCGGACTATACATTCTGTAGAAAGAAAATCAAAAAAATTGAACAGACAATATTATCAGGAACTATAAACACCCAAAAAGAAATATTAAAGTTGCGGGGTAAAATACAACTTTTTGAAAATTGGCAATATCTTGGCTGGGCTTTTGTAGGAATGGCTGCGCTAAATTTAGATAAATTAATAAGGTATGGGTAAGTAATGGAAGAATTAATCACGTTTCTAAGTTCTGATGTTGGCAAATTGGTTTGCTACGTTTTGATGTTTGTAGGAATAACAGATATTTTGGTTATTCGTATAGTTTTGGGAATTAATATCAAAAAGCTTGAGCAAGGAATATTACCGGGAATGCCTCCGCAGCAAATGGAAGTAATTGAGAAAAAGATAAAAACAATGCAGAGTATTATACAGATAACAACATTTTCCGGATTAGCGTTTATAGCGTTCGCAGTTTTTGGTTTAACGAGGTAGAAAAAATAATGACTATAAGAATCGGAATAAATGGACTTGGTCGAATTGGTCGCTGCGTGTTGCGGGCTATATATGAAACGCAGGCTAGCGATATTGAGCTGGTTGCGGTTAATGGTCCGGCGGACATTACAACCCATGTTCATCTGCTTAAATATGATTCGGTGCATGGACGTTTTCCGTTTCTGGTCGAAGCGGACGGAGAAGATTTAAAAATAGCCGGAAAAACAGTAAAGCTGTTTCATCATAAAGACCCAACCATGATTCCATGGGGTGAGCTTGGTGTTGATTATGTTCTGGAATGCACCGGTAAATTCAACAAAAAAGCGGATGCGGAAAAACATCTGCAAGCTGGTGCTAAAAAAGTTATTATTTCCGCGCCTGCCGAAGGGGTTGATGCAACCATTGTTTATTGTGTGAATAATGCTGCGCTTAAAAAAGAGCATAAGGTAATTTCGGTTGGCTCATGCACAACCAACGCTCTGGCACCGCTTACAAAAGTTCTGAATAATTTGCTGGGAATTGAAGTTGGTTTTATGACCACGATCCATTCCTACACCGGCGATCAGAATCTGGTGGACTCAAGCCATAAAGACTTGCGCCGTGCGCGTGCTGCTGCTCTTTCCATGATTCCTTCCACAACCGGGGCAGCCAAAACCATTGGTATTATTTTGCCGGAATTGCAAGGCAAGCTGGATGGTGTTTCCATCCGTGTGCCAACAGCTAATGTGTCGCTGGTGGATTTTACTTTTACGGCAGCGCGTGATACCGGCAAGGAAGAAATAAATGCCGCTCTGAAAAAAGCTGAAAGCGGCGAGATGGCAGGAGTGCTTGGAGTTTCTTCCGAGCCGCTGGTTTCAGTTGATTATACGCACACCACTGAAAGCAGCATAGTTGACTTGACCGGAACTTTTGTCACCGGAAAACGTCTGGTGCGTGTAGCGAGTTGGTATGATAATGAATGGGGATTTTCCTGCCGGATGCTGGACGTAACCAGGTTGTGGGCAGGTATGTAATGCAGGGGCTGCGCGTAATCAGTGATGTTGATGTAAAAGACAAAACCGTGTTGGTGCGCGTGGATCTCAACGTGCCGATGCAGGGTGGGAAAGTTACCGATAACACGCGGATCGTAAGGTTACTTCCGACGCTCAATTATCTGTTAAAGAAAGATTGCCGTATAGTTTTGCTATCGCATTTTGACCGACCAAAGGGCAAATTCGTTCCTTCCATGTCGCTTGCGCCGATTGTTGATGCTTTGTCTGAGGTTCTTGATGGACGTGAGGTAAAATTCGGAGTGGATTGCATAGGTTCGGCGGCGCGGGAGGCGGTAAGTCGTCTTGGAAATGGTGAAATATTGCTGCTTGAGAATCTGCGTTTTCATCCGCAGGAAGAGCAGGGCGATGTGAATTTTGCCAGTGATATTGCTTCTCTGGGGGATGTGTTTATTAATGATGCTTTTTCCTGCGCGCATCGGGCGCATGCCTCAATGGTTGCGATTACCAAATTCCTGCCTACAGTTGCCGGTTTGCTCATGCAACAGGAGCTGGAAATTCTCGACGGAATTTTTGCCAGAGCAGAACGCCCTATTGTTGCGATCATTGGTGGTTCCAAGGTTTCCACTAAATTAGCACTGCTCGAAAACCTCAGCAAGAATATGGATAAAATTTTGATTGGTGGAGCGATGGCGAATGTGTTCTTGCAGGCGCAGGGTCATAGCATCGGCAAATCACTATGTGAATCCGGCATGAAAAAAACTGCACTGTCTTTGCTCAAAAATGCAGAAAAAAATAACTGCAAAATAGTTCTGCCGGTTGATTTAATGGTTGCTCGGAAATTTGCAGCGCATACGGTGAATCAGGTGGTTTCGGTGGATGCGATTCCAGATGAGCTGACTGCGGTTGATATAGGTCCGGAAAGCGTGCGTTTGTTTGTTGATGAAATCAAAGCGGCAAAAACGGTAGTGTGGAATGGGCCGGTTGGGGCTTTTGAAACCAGCCCGTTTGACGTAAGCACGGTTAGCATTGCCCGTTCAGTTGCCGCTCTTACCGCTTCCGGAAAACTGCGCAGCATTGCTGGTGGCGGCGACACGGTTTCAGCGATCATGCACTCCGGCCTCACCGAAAGTTTCAGTTATTTCTCGACAGCGGGAGGCGCATTCCTTGAATGGCTGGAAGGCAAAACTCTGCCGGGAGTTATGGCGTTGTTAAATGAATCCTGAAAATTATATTATAGTTGAAAGCCTTGGGCAGGCGATTGCAGCATTGGCAGAGGCCTCCAAATCCGGCTCTGAAATTACCTTGCAAACCACTCCTGACGCTATTTATTATGCCGGAAGCCCATATCTGCTTAATATGTTCAAGCAGGCGCAATCTGTCTATCCTGATGTAAAAGCTACATTTATCATCGATTCAGGAGATGCGGGAGCAGAAGTTATTGCTGCCATTCAGGACGGTCATAAAAACATTAGAAGCAGTGCCAAGCCTGAAATTCGGGCAAAGCTTAAGGCAATTGCTGCTGGACATGGCGTGAATTTTATTGAAAATAGCGACTTATGATTAAGAAATTTTACGATTATATATTATCAATAAGCGATTTATATTTACTGGCGATTTTACTGGTTGTTGTTTTATTCATTTATGGCTGCTCCAGCTATAAAGAGAAAAATGCGGTTGATTGGAATGGGTTAAACTATGCAAAATGTAGCAGTGACAGCAAAAATCCAGAATGTAATACAGAAGATAGCTCAGCTGCTGATGCAATAGGTAAGGGTGGAAAACGTTAGGAAAAATAAGAAGGAAGCAACATGAAAATTACAACAAAAGTTAAAAAAATACTAAGCCATTATGAAAGCGATAATGCCGGCACAAAAGCCAATCTTGTTCGTATATTGATGCAAGGGAAACTTGGTGGAACTGGCAAGCTGGTTATCCTTCCGGTCGATCAGGGTTTTGAGCATGGACCGGCGCGCAGCTTTGCCAAAAACCCGGATGCTTATGACCCGCATTACCATTTCCAACTGGCGATAGATGCCGGGCTTTCAGCCTATGCCGCGCCGCTGGGCATGATAGAAGCTGGTGCGGACACATTTGCCGGGCAGATTCCGCTGATACTTAAAGTAAACAGCTCCAATAGTTTTGTGCCAAAATCGGCTGCGCCAAATCAAGCAGTGACGGCTTCAGTTGCGGATGCTCTGCGCCTTGGTTGCTCAGCTATTGGCTTTACCATTTATCCCGGCTCGCATGATATGTTTGAACTGATGGAAGAAATTCGTGATATGGCGGAAGAGGCCAAAGCTTATGGTCTGGCGGTGGTTATCTGGTCGTATGTGCGCGGTGAAGATATTAGCAAAGACGGTGAAACAGCGATGGATACCTCGGCTTATGCGGCGCATGTGGCGGCACTCCTTGGCGCGCATATCATCAAAGTAAAACCACCAACCGCGCATCTTGAACAGGCGGAAGCAAAAAAAGTTTATGACGCACAGAAAATCGCAATTGGCACAATGACCGAGCGCATCGCGCATATTAAGGAAGCCTGCTTTGCCGGCAAGCGCATCGTGGTGTTCTCCGGTGGCAATGCCAAAGGTGAGAAAGAATTGTTGGATGAAGTGCGTGCAATCCGTGATGGCGGTGGTAATGGCTCAATCATCGGTCGCAATACTTTCCAACGCCCGCGCGCGGAAGCACTTGCTCTGCTTGATAACATCATCAAGGTGTATAAGGGTGAGATTTAGTGCTGGAGTTTGAGTGGGATGAGACGAAGAATATAGCTAATCAGAAGAAACATGGTATTTCTTTTGAGGATGCTGAAATGGTGTTTGATATGCCACATTACTTTGCAGAATCTAATTATGTTGGTGAAAAGCGATATGTGGCTATTGGAGTGGTAAAAAATTCACTGGTGGCGGTTGTTTTTACCTATCGAAATGCTATAATCCGCATCATATCTGTTAGAAAGGCTCGTAAAAATGAAAAAAACAACTACCAAGAAACGTTTGAAGGAAAATAAGTGGAATAGTGCGGATGATGCGCCTGCTTTGACCAAAGAATTTCTTAAAAAATCTGTCTTAATGCCACCAATTGCTGACCCTGAATGGAAGAAGAAGATGGACGCGCTGAGTAAGGGTAAGAAGCCTAAAGGGAAGTTTGATGTATCCTTAGATGTTGATGTAGCTGATTGGTTTAAAAATCATTCAAAAGATTATCAAGTCAGTGTAAATCACGTTTTGCGCCATTATATTCTGTCGCATGATTTGCCGAGAGGGTGAATTGTAAGAAATGAGCATAAACGATAAATTTGTTCAATTTGCACCATCTAGGGATAATGAATATTATCCTGGGGTTTTCGGTTGGGGATTGGAAACCAATGGCTTTAGAATTGTTATGTACGGGCCTGCTGAAGCTGATCATCCTGCTGTAAAATCCTTTGTAATGCGTGGTGAAAAATTTGCAGAAGAGGGGGGCGGTATAAAGATACCAAAGCATGGTAATTCACATGTGCAATACACCTCGGCAGAAAAATACAAAAAATGTCTTAATGCAGGTGAGCATGGTCCGTGTCATATACATGTGTTTGATATTAAATCAGGGCGGGAAATGCGTTTTGAACTAGTTGAACATTATAAACAAAAGCAACATTTTGCAAAGCAACTTCCCTTTTCTGAAGTGCGTGAGACTGATCTTAAACCTAACCAAATAAAAGTTGTACAGCCTATCTTGAATCATCTAGCACCTGATTTTATCCAATGTTGGCGTGAGATGTATCAGGATAAACGTTTAAGTGGATACGTTTCGCGAGTGGTAGATAGAGGAGGAAATGATATGATTGAAACTATGCTGCGCAATGGTTCAACAAAAATATATGATCCTAAATCTGGAACCACTGCGATAGTTCCAATGAACTCGGAAATTTCTACTGTGCCGCGCAGAGAGCATAGAAGTTTGCGTAATCCATGGTCGCAGGGACGAGGGTGACTAATTCCCCAGAACACACCTGTCGCCTTTACCTCATCAGCCCTCCCGCTATTGACTTACCTAAATTCAGCGAGCAGTTAAAAAATGCCTTTGATGGTGGTGATGTCGGGGCGTTTCAGTTGCGCCTGAAAAATGCCAGTGATGATGATATATTGCGGGCAGCGGAAGCCTTAATTCCAATTTGTCGTGAGCGGGAAATAGCCTTTATCATGAATGATAGTCCGGCTCTTGCTAAGAAATCAGGATCTGACGGGGTGCATCTGGGACAGGATGACTTTCTTTCTTCCCCCTCTCACTTTCAGGGAGAGGGTGGGGTGAGGGTTGAATCAAGTCCAGAAAACCCTCATCCTGACCTTCTCCCTGAAAGGGAGAAGGAAAAGAAAAAAACATTAGCAGAAATACGCAAACTCATCGGAAAAGACGCAGTTATCGGTGTTTCCTGCCATGACTCAAGGCATCTGGCGATGGTGGCGGGGGAAGATGGCGCGGATTATGTGGCTTTTGGCGCGTTTTACCCAACAAAAAGCAAAAGTCCTGAAGCTTTGGCTAAATATGGAACGCCGACTCCTGATATATTAAATTGGTGGCAGGCATATATGGTCTTGCCCTGCGTCGCTATTGGTGGTATTAACCCGCTGAAT
>JBEBHV010000250.1:0-2525 GCA_040080715.1 Rickettsiales bacterium
CACGGCGAGCGCGCAGCAAAACAAGCCGCCGAAACCGCCAAGAAAACTTTTGAGCAGGGCAAAATTGGTGAGGATATTCCGGTTTTCAATCTGACCTCAGCAACTCTTGGCAAGGGCGTTGCAGTTTATGAATTGTTCCGCCTCTCCGGTCTTGCTGATTCCGGCGGCGAAGCCAAAAGGCTGATCCGTGGCGGCGGTGCTAAGATCAACGACCAGAAAGTCGAAGATGAAACCATCACCATAACCCCTACCAATTTCAAACCGGATGGGGTTTTAAAACTTTCCTCCGGTAAGAAAAAGCATTTGTTGGTTAAGCTAAGAGCCTGATATACATACCAATTTTAGCAATTATCAGAGCAGCTTAATAGTCGTATAACCCATTTATTTGTCATACCGCACTTGTTGCGGTATCCGGAGCAAAAACCACAGTCAATTTAGCTATTTATAACTCAAGACTAACGTCCCATTCCATAAGTTCTTTCTGATAAGCCCTATCACCAGACTCCTCAATATTTGCCTGCAATACAGCTTTTTCCAGTGCCAGTTGTTTATATAGCTTGAGAAGTTCATTGATATAACCACTATTGTTATCATTATTCATGATATTAACTTTTCCCGACTTCTACAATTCTGCCTTCTAGGCTTCTTCCCTAATCCCTACTTAAAATAACCCATGATAACCATAATACCCTGCTTTCCCCAGAACCACCAGTAACATGGTAAGCCTTGCGTTACCTCCCAGAAACCCGGAAAAAAGTGGCAGGAATTTAAGCAATGGCAGCCATGTAAGCAACATAAGTATCATGATATGTTTAGAAAAAAACTGCGAAGCCTTATTATATTTTTCTATACTGAGGTTTTTCTGGTTACCTTCCAGTTTGTATATTTCTGCAATCCAGTGTCCCACCACATAACAGACCGCCGCGCCAATCGCCGAACCGAGTACAGCAAGTGCCACGGCAATACTCATGTCATGTCCACCAAACCCTTTCATGGCAAAGAAAGTCGGGTCACTCACAAACGGAATAAAACTGGAAACTATTAAAGACTCAACAAAAACATCCAGATAGAAATTCATCGCCAATTCCAGTCTCAAATAATATTTACGATTTGCGCGAAATCACAAACTCCGCCAAATCCCGCAAATTATCGGCTTTCTTATCAAATACGTCAAGATAGGAAATCGCCTGACGCACCAAAATCTGTGCATGTTCGCGGGCGCGTTCAACCCCCATGCTCGAAACCAGCGTCGCCTTGCCTGCGATTTTATCCTTGCGCACCCCTTTACCGGTCTGGATACGTGTGCCTTCAACATCAAGCAGATCATCAGTAATTTGGAAAGCCAGCCCCATATCATGAGCGTAGGCGCGCATTAATTTACGCATCATGTTAGGAGCTTTGCCCAGAATCGCCCCTGCTTCACATGACACCGCGAACAGCTCACCAGTCTTCATACGTTGCAAACGTATAATTTCTTCAGCCGATAACTGTTTGTTTTGCGCATCCAGATCCATCATCTGCCCGCCGACCATTCCCCAACTGCCGGAAGCTTGCGCTAGAGCTGAAATTAACTCGCAGCGTACCGCAGGGTCAGCATGGGTTTTTGAGCTTGCCAGAATCTGGAAAGCATAGGTAAGCAACCCATCTCCAGCCAGTATCGCTGCCGCTTCACCAAACACCACGTGGGAAGTTGGTTTCCCACGACGCAGATCGTCATTATCCATTGCCGGTAAATCATCATGCATAAGCGAATAGGTATGGATAAATTCAATAGCCGCCGCCGTTTCCAGAGCCGAATCCATACTCACACCAAACAGGCCGCTGGCGCATACGGTTAGAAATGGGCGCAGACGCTTACCGCCACCCAGCGCGCTATAACGCATCGCTTCAACAATTTTGTCTTCCTTTAAAATGCGCGCATCCGGCGAGGCAGTAGCTTTTGAATTTATGGAAATAACAGTGTTATCATTAACCTGTGGGACGCGCAGCAATTCATCCATGCGCTGAGTCAAGGAGCCAGCCACAAAGCCAATAGCATCCTGCAGATTATCGGGAAGTTTTATGGACATAAATCTCTATATTTCTAAATATTATCGAAAGGTTTGGTTGTTACAGTTCCATCCTTAGCTTGCAGGATAGATTCCACTTTGAGGCGCGCGCTTTCGAGCTTCTTCTGGCAGTAATCCTTAAGCTCAGTGCCGCGCACATAATCAGCGATAGAAGATTCCAGATCCCCTGCCCCACCTTCAAGCTTCCGCACAATCGCCTCCAGCTCTTTAAGAGCTGCCTCGAAAGGAATTTCAGTTTGATTTTCTGCTGGGGATGGTTTTGTCATAGGCGTGCGACTATAATAAAAATTGCCAATAGTTGCAAGGGGAATTGAAGAATTGAGGAAATGGGGAAATGGGGAATTTATAATTTTTCCTCAATTCTTGTCATTGCGACTGCGAGCATAGCGTGGCAGGAAGCAATCCAGTATTTTCAACATGTTTTGGCTTCTGGATTGCCACGAATGCTACGCATTC
>JBEBHV010000048.1:0-11092 GCA_040080715.1 Rickettsiales bacterium
GGCACAAATTCATAATAATATTGATATAAAGAAAAGAAGTGTAATTATTGCTGAACAATTTTGTAAGTTCCGTAACATATTGAAAAATAAATTAGTCAGTCAGATAACTAACTGTATTTCTGTATTTTCAAAAGGGTATGCCACCATAAATATTCAGGGGTTCAATAATCTTGATGATGAAATTTCGCTTAAGGCATTAGGTAGTTTAATCCGCACATTAAGCGGCTGTGAACACCCACCGCGTACCAGCAAACTGCAATATCTGAACAATCTAATTAAAAACAATGAATTAAACTCAAAATACAACATGGGCGGGCTATTCTTTGAGCTAATAAAGGGGCATATTCTGGTTTATCGTGAGCATAATGCAATCGAAGGCCCCGTTATCCTTGAACCTGGCATTCCCGTACTCTGGGATAAACGCTTTGTGATAAAAATATCATCAAATACAAAAAATACTCATATCAGAGTTCAGGCATTAGGTAGCAAAGGTCTTGCGGAAGTTAAGAAAAACGCCAAACACCTGTTAAAAAACATGCCGCCAGAACGTATTATTCGGACATTTCCATCATTATGGTCACTTGAAGAATTGCTATATGTACCCCATATTGCCTATATGAATGAGAAAATCAGGGTTTTTAGTACCATGCCGGATATACAATTTCACCCTGCAAAACCGCTTGCTGATAGCTGTTTTTCCGTTATGAATAGTTGAATATAATTTTCATTTTCTTGGGAGGCTGCTGAACGTGCCTAATTTTGGTAAAAATATATTTGTATGGGTGGCACTAGTTATATTGCTGCTTGGTTTGTTTAATATGCTGCAGGATAACGCCGAGCGCAGCGGTTACAACAAAATAGCTTTTTCTGATTTCCTTGAAAAAATCGATCAAGGGCAAGTAGCTGATGTAACCATACGTAATGGATTCACTAAAGGGTCCAGCGTTGTCGGGCATCTGACCGATGGAACAGCGTTTGTTACGCAAACACCAGATTATCCTAACCTTACCGAACGCCTGACTGCAAAAAAAGTAAAAATTAATGTAACCAGCGATGAAGGCAAGGAATCGTTCTGGAGCATATTGTTATCTGCACTACCTGTTATTTTGCTGATAATTATCGCCGTATCATTCATGCGGCAAATGCAGGGCGGATCCGGTGGTCGTGGTGGCGCACTCGGTTTCGGCAAATCAAGGGCAAAGCTACTGACCGAAAAGACTGAGCGTATTACTTTTGATGATGTCGCAGGTATTGAAGAAGCTAAAGACGATTTGCACGAAGTTGTAGATTTTCTTAAAGACCCGCATAAATATCAACGTCTTGGAGCAAAGATACCGCGCGGCTGCCTGCTGGTTGGCCCTCCTGGAACTGGTAAAACCCTATTAGCACGAGCAATTGCCGGTGAAGCTAAAGTACCTTTTTTCACTATATCCGGCTCAGATTTCGTTGAGATGTTTGTGGGTGTTGGTGCGTCACGTGTGCGCGATATGTTTGAGCAAGGAAAGAAGAACGCACCGTGCATAATTTTTATTGATGAAATCGATGCTGTCGGTCGTCACCGTGGCGCAGGTCATGGCGGTGGCAATGACGAACGCGAACAAACCCTTAACCAGTTACTGGTTGAGATGGACGGATTTGATGCAAATGAAAGCGTGATAATTGTAGCAGCGACTAACCGTCCTGACGTTCTTGATCCTGCCCTGCTCCGTCCTGGCAGGTTTGACCGGCAGATTACAGTTCCCAATCCTGACATAAACGGTCGTACAAAAATTTTAGAAGTGCATTTACGTAAAGTTCCAAAAGCACCTGATGTTGACGCTAAGATTATTGCTCGTGGCACGCCTGGATTTTCTGGTGCTGATCTCGCTAACATAGTAAACGAAGCGGCGTTGCTTGCTGCCCGTCTTGGCAAAAAAGTAGTGAGCCAGCGTGATCTGGAATCGGCAAAAGATAAAGTGATGATGGGTTCCGAACGAAAATCAATGGTTATGAGCGATGATGAGAAAAAAATGACCGCCTACCATGAAGGTGGACATGCCCTTGTCTCACTATATTTTCCTGCATCTGACCCTATCCATAAAGCAACTATCATTCCGCGTGGGCGCGCTCTGGGTATGGTTATGCGTCTGCCGGAAGCTGATAAATTATCATATTTGCGCGAAAAAATGATTGCCGATCTGGCAGTTTCCATGGGCGGAAGGGTCGCAGAGGAAATTATTTTCGGTTATGATAAAGTATCAAGTGGAGCTTCATCTGACATAAAATATGCCAGCAAACTGGCGCGCGCCATGGTTAGCGAGTGGGGCATGAGCGATAAAATAGGCCCGCTTTTTTATGGTGCTGAACAACAAGAATCATTCCTTGGCTACGGTACTCCGTCGCGCTCATCTTCAGAACAAATGGCTAATGTCATAGATGAGGAAGTAAAACGTTTTGTCGAAGAAGCGCATGTAAATGCAAATAAAATTCTGACCGAGCATATTGATGAGTTACACAGTATTGCACAGGCTTTACTGGAATTTGAAACACTTACCGGTGATGAGATACGCGGTTTATTAAAAGGTGAGGAAATTAAACGTGTTGAAGCAGAGAAAAAAATATCTGCAAAATCTTCTCTGCCTTCTTCAAAAGCTAAAAAAACAGCCACAGGCAGTTCATCGGAATAATCTATGAAACTTTTTGGCACTGACGGAATTCGAGGAACAGCCAATACCTACCCGATGACAGCAGATGTTGCCCTGAAGGTTGGAATGGCAGCAGGACAGCAGTTCTTGCGCGGAGAACATCGCCACCGCGTCGTCATAGCCAAGGATACAAGGCTTTCTGGCTATCTGATTGAGCCGGCTCTCACTGCCGGTTTCATCGCGGTTGGAATGGATGTAGTTCTGGTCGGGCCAATGCCTACTCCTGCCGTTGCCATGCTGGTAAAATCATTACGCGCTGACTTGGGAGTAATGATTTCCGCTTCCCATAATCCCTATCACGACAATGGAATTAAATTGTTTGGCCCGGATGGTTATAAATTATCTGATGATGTGGAAAGCGCGATTGAAGGTCTTATTGCTGACAATCGTTTTGATGCAAGAGTAGCTCCGGACAAGCTAGGGCGCGCGAAAAGACTTGATGATGCTGCCGGACGTTATATTGAACATGCGAAAAGCACCTTCCCTAAAAATCTTACCCTTGATGGCATGAAAATAGTGGTGGATTGTGCTAACGGCGCAGCTTATCAGGTTGCTCCCACAATCCTGCGCGAGCTGGGTGCAGAGGTTATAGCGATTGGCGTTGAACCGAACGGTTTTAACATAAATGATAATTGCGGTTCGACTTCACCGCAGAAATTATGCGAAATGGTAGTACGCGAAAAAGCGGATATAGGAATTGCCCTTGATGGTGATGCTGACCGGCTGATTATCTGTGATGAAAATGGAAAAATTGCCGATGGCGATCAGCTAATGGCGATTATCGCAACCAACCTGCAGAAGAATGGAAAATTGTGTAGCAACGGTATTGTAGCTACACAAATGTCTAATATGGGTCTGGAAAAATATTTGAAAAATATTGGACTTAACCTGATACGCACCAATGTTGGCGACCGCTACGTGGTTGAGCATATGCGTGAGCATAATTTTAATCTGGGGGGCGAGCAATCCGGTCACATTATACTTAGTGACTATAGCACTACTGGAGATGGTATAATCGCAGCACTGCAGATTCTGGCGTATATGCGCGAGTCTGGTGGCAAATTCAGCAAACACAGCACATTGTTTAAGCCAATGCCACAACTACTCAAGAACGTAAAATATAGCGGAACATCACCGCTAGAAAACCAAACTGTCCAACAAGAAATAAATAAGGCTTCTGCGACTCTTGGTAATAGAGGCAGAATATTTATCCGCGAATCAGGAACAGAACCGCTTATCCGCATTATGGCGGAAGGTGAAAACCAAAATGAGATAGAAAATATAGTTGATGCATTATGTCAGGAAGTAAACAAAACCCAGATGGTCGCGTCCTAATCATAGCTGGTTCTGACTCTGGCGGCGGTGCTGGCATTCAAGGCGATATTAAAACCGTCACCTGCTTGGGTGGTTACGCCGCAACCGCAATAACGGCACTCACCGCACAAAATACGCTTGGCGTATTTGGAATCCATGACGTTCCCGAAGAATTTATTATCCAGCAAATAAAGCTGGTGCTGGATGATATAGGAGCTGATGTACTTAAAACCGGAATGCTAAGCAAAGAAAGTGTAATTAAGGCAGTTGCGGGTACAATAGCAGAATATCCGCATATTCCACTGGTGCTTGATCCGGTGATGTTTGCCAAGGGAGGAGCTGCCCTGCTTGAACAAAAAGCCCTTACTACCTTAAAGACTCAGCTTATTCCGAGGGCAGAAATCATAACCCCTAATATTCCTGAGGCAGAATATTTATCCGGTATTACTATAAAAACAGTTGATGATATGCGCCGTGCAGCCGCGCAAATACTAATGCTTGGTTGCAAGGCAGTGCTGCTTAAAGGCGGGCATCTGGAAGGAGAAATAGTAACCGACCTGCTACTTACCCAAAATGGTGAGCAGATTTTTGAACAACCGCGTATCAATAGCAAAAATACGCATGGAACAGGTTGCACCCTCGCCTCTGCCATCGCCACTGGCATAGCGCAGAAAATGAGGCTTATCGATGCTGTAAGCAGGGCAAGGAAATATGTGCTGGAAGCAATAAAAACCGCGCCAGATATTGGAAATGGACATGGACCATTAAATCATGGGCATACGGTAAAGCTATACTAGCTATCAAGTTCGTAATGTTCGCGGTAAGTGCGGACAATGGTTGCCCCAGCCAGACCGCGCAGAATTTCTTCGCATAAATTATAAGTATCAATCGGACGTTCGGTTTTAGAAAAATACTGTTCATTATTTTTAAAAATTTCACCGAGAAGCAGTGGCTGCCATGTTTTTCCATCAGCAACATCAACTTTGAAATATCCGGAAAAACCGGTAGCTTCATATTCTCCCTGACGCGTGGTATTCAACGCTTCATCATAGGGATAAACCAACAAGTCGCCCTTTTTCGCCTGCAGTGCCTCTTCATCATCAACATACTGCAAAAAAACTACCCCAGTCAAAATTATAGTTACTTTTGCTTTTTCTTTTACCTGATAACGTAATTTATTGTGTTTTGCCATAAGCTATCATTTATCTGATTATTTTATACGCGTACTAACGCACCATGCGTTTTTATATATTTTCTGCAAATCTTCAGCAGCCTTATCTGCATATTTTTTCTCATGATATAAGGCAAAACAGGTTGCGCCACTGCCCGACATTCCTGCCAATAAACATCCATCCGTGCTTCTTAGCGATTTTATTATTTCACCAATAACAGGAAGTCTGCCAACTGCCGCATTCTCCAGATCATTAACATAGTATTTTTCTCTTATAATATTATCAATACTGACTATATCTGAATTTTTTATGTTATGTGACGAAGAGTCATAAGATTTAGCAAAATCACGGAACACTTCTGCAGTTGCAAGCGGAATATTGGGATTCACCAACACCATATATGGTTTGTGTAACAGTTCAATCTCCGTTATGTCCTCGCCAATACCACGCATTAAAGCTGGTTTTCCTTGTAAGCAAACTGGAACATCACTTCCCAGTTTCAAGGAAATTTCGAGTAAATCTTCATGTGGAATATCTATATTCCATAACTCACATAAGGCATGAATCGTTGCAGCAGCATCAGCTGAACCGCCACCTATTCCTGAAGCTATGGGTAAATTCTTGGTCAGGATAATTTTCGCGCCACAATTTCTGCCACTAGTTTTCAGTACATAATCTTTAAGTGCGGAAGCTGCTTTCCAAACAAGATTATTTTCTTTTGAAAAACCGGAAAGCCCGCTTGCAAATTCACCATGAACTTCAAGATACAATTCATCATCTTCCTGAACAAAAATTTCATCGCCATATTCAGTGAAAACCACAAGACTTTCCAGCAGATGATAGCCATCAGCATTTCTACCGGTTATGCGCAGAAATAAATTTATTTTTGCCGGAGCATGTTTTAACAAAGGTTGCACGTTACTCGGTAACCGTAGCATTTGCAGGATCTACATTATCCTGTTTTTCTACAATATTTGTTTTTTCTATGACATTTATCTGATTTTTATCTGTGACTGCTATAGTTTTCTCAGGCAGACCATATTTTATTTTTTCTTTAATTTCCTGAATAACAGAATCTTCCTTGCTATAAGTTAGTGATCTGTCCCACTGGAATCTTGCTTCATTCTTACGTCCCATACGCCAGTATAAATCGCCCAGATGTTCATTAACCGTAACATCGGCAGGAAGCAAGGAGACCGCCCTTTCCAGATACATAATTGCCTGTTTGTAATCCCCAGCCAGATACAATGCCAACCCCATACTATCCATAATCTGCGGGTCAGAAGGGCGTTTGGCTATTGCCTTTTCAATCAGCATGCGGGCTTCGGAAAAATTCTCACCGCGTATTAAAAAACTATAGCCAAGATAATTCAAAACATCGGGCTGGTCAGGACTTAATTTCATAGAATATCGTAGCTTGTTTTCGGCCTCGACCCAATTTCCTATCTTGTCATAACAGATACCAAGAGCAAAATATATTGGCCAATGCCGCGCTTTCTTTTCCTTTACAACTCCAAGAGCTGCATCATAAACCTTGATAGCATCAGCATAATTTTCCTGCGTCCTGAGCAAATCACCCTTTGCTATATAAGCATCCGTATTATTTGGAAACGCTGATATTAAACTATCAAGCTTAGCAACAGACTCCTCAATTTTATGCAAACGTCCAAGATTTATAGCGATATAGAGCTGAGCATCATTATATAGCGGATTATTTGCTTGGATTTTAGCAAGCAATTCATTAGCTATGCCATATTGCTGAAGCTCACTGTAAGCCTGTGCCAAAGTAACTATGGCAACATCCATCTCCGGTTTTAAATAAAGAGCCAATTGCAGATATAAAGTAGCATCCTGAGTAGCATCCGCCGCCAACATCAAAGAACCCATAGTAAGAAGAATTTCAGCAACCCCGGCCTGCATGTTATTAATTTCTTCCAGATTCATTTCCGGTAGATTACCTTCTGGTTCACGATATTTTGTAACAATAGGCTTTAGCCCTTCAGGAGAATTATTCTTTGCATAGAATTTCTTTAACCTATCCATAACCCGCGCTGGTGGATTAGACTGGTCTTCCACAGAATATTTAAAATTCTCTATCGCTGCTTTGGTAAAGCCAGCTTGCGCATTGATAAGTGCCAGATGATAGCTGACAACAGGGGCAGCCCTGCCAACTTCAGCACTTAATTCTTCCATCATCAACGGTTTTTTCAGTTGATTCTTTTCAATATCCAACCATGCGGAAATAAGAGGAAGCCATAGCTGCCCACTCTCTTCCTCCGATAATTTGTCCAAGATACGGGCAGCTCCGTCTACATCATTATTTTTTATAGACTTCAAACTAAGCATCAAGGCAGAGATTGGATCTTTATTATTATTATTTTTATAAACATGTGTGGCAATTTCCATAGCCTTATCTATATGTCCAGCCAGCAAATAAAGCCCCATCAACTGATTAGCAACATCCGTATCCTGCGGGTTTTTATGGTAAACTGTCTTCAGGGATTTTATAGCACTTTCAATATCGCCATTGGAACGCGAGAATAGGCTTGATAAATAACTGCCAGAAACACCAACTTCACTGGGCTCATTATCGCTGTTTTCCAGAGTTTGAGTTTCTACCTTTTTTTCCTGCGGATCATCGTTTAGAGCAATACTGGAAGTATCATTTTCAGCAAATGCCACATATCCATTCCCAACCGAAGCAACTGCGGCAAATATTAATACCGCCAATAATGATTTATTTTTCAACATATTAATGTATTTTTACCTCAAAATAGGGCTTGATTTACGCAGCAAATATATTTACGCAATAAAAACACTTGCACCTTTTGCGTATATTACTAGAATCCCCACCTAATTTAAAACACTATTTTGATACGAAAGAGAGTATTTTATGAGCGGTAAAGTCAGTAAGAATAACCCGGAATCGCGTGGTAAGGTAACAGCACTGCGCAAACACAATGGAAAAACCGTAAAACCGGTACTTTTTATCAAAAGTGGCGTTGGTCGTTACATAGCGGCAGCATTTGAAGATGGTACACTTGCCTTAAACAAGGTAACTGGTCTCCCAATACCTTATAAGAACATCTAGTATTTTCTCTAGAACTATAGCTATGAGGGCTATTTAAAATAATACAACGCCCGACATGTGTAGTCTTCGTTCAGGTTATAGACTCCTGAGGTTACGCAGGAATTGACGACTATTGTAGAAGTCCCACTAGATTTATTAGCAGCATCTAAGCCTCTAAATTTCCCCGTAGTTGGTGTTCCATTGTCTATTTTTTCATCTATCAGGCGGGCTTGTACAGGGCTTAGAGTTGGTCCTGTATATCCACCTCCAGCTATAGTGAACCAAGATATAGTATTCTGCTTTATCAGAGTTACACTTCCATTCAAATCATCATTATAGAAATAAGCGCACCCATCATTTACTCCTTTAAAAATAGATGGGCTTGACCAGCATGGAGTAACAATTGAAGTTGGTAGCAAGTTAGACAATTCAAGACTTTTTGCTCCCTGCATACTTTCACAAAACCAACCAGCAGCACCACCATTATCAATTAACCCGTTGTTATTTCCATTACCCCTACCATTCGGCAAAGTGCAACTTCCTGAAGCCACTACATAATCTATCCCAAAAAAATCTGTCGCATTCGCACAGTCCCCAACGATACAGTTATATTTAAGGCGGAAAGCATTGTAGGAAGTTTCCATTTTCTGAAGCTGTGAAGCGGCAGCTCTGATTTCAGCCTGTTGTATAAGAGTTTTTCCCATTAGAATACCACCAACAATCAAGCCTATAACAACCAAAACTATACTTAACTCTACGAGAGTGAAAGCAGCCCTATGCCCCAGACATTTGGAAGTAGATGATATGTGTTTCTGACTCACGCGACTACCATGAACCAACCGTTATTGGTTTTGTAGAATGGAATTAACATTTAGATACCTTGTGTTATTGCAAAATAGTCTGTAATTTTAGTCATAAATCTTAAAAAAAACAATAAAATTCCGAACTATACCTTTTGCACTTCAAGAATTGGGAATTCTTGAAGTGAGTACGCCCGCTACGCGGCGGAAAATCGGACTTTCGGTCTCGATTTTCACATACCCATCCCAACTCTTCAGTTGGAATGAGTATAAGTATCAAAGCACATGCTCGGCATTGTGAAAAGGCATCTACATCCCTGAGTAATTAGGGCCGCCACCGCCTTCCGGCGTTTTCCAGACGATATTCTGCGTTGGGTCTTTAATGTCGCAGGTTTTACAGTGCACACAGTTCTGCGCGTTTATCTGCAGCTTGGGCGCACCTGCCTCTTCTATAATCTCATAAACTCCTGCCGGACAATAGCACCCTTCAGGCGCAGCGTATAGAGGCAGGTTTATATTCACCGGAACGTTGTTATCTTTAAGTGTCAAATGCGGAGGCTGATCTTCTTCATGATTAGTGCTGGAGAGAAAAACTGAAGATAGCTTGTCGAAAGAAATTTTTCCATCCGGTTTAGGATAAGCAATCTTCTGGTAAAACTTGGCTTCGCAGAGTTGCTTGTGATCCGCATGATTTTTAAATGTCCACGGAGCTTTGCCACGTAATACATATGTATCAAAAGCAGCATAGAGTAATCCTGCTAACAAGCCAAAGCGGAATGATGGCCTGATATTCCTTACTTTATATAGCTCTTCATGCACCCAGCTTTCTTTTAAAGCTTTGGAATAACCATCAAGAGCAATATCACCTCCACCTGCCAAGGCAGAAGCTAACGCTTCCGCAGCCAGCATTGCCGATTTCATAGAGGTGTGTGTTCCTTTTATTTTGGGAACATTTAGAAATCCAGCCGCATCACCAATCAAAGCACCGCCAGGAAATGTGAGTTTTGGTATTGACTGCAATCCACCTTCATTCAAGGCGCGTGCGCCATAGCTGATGCGCCTTCCTCCTGCAAATACCGGAGAAATAGCAGGATGGGTTTTGAATCTCTGGAATTCGGAGAATGGATCAATATATGGATTTTTATAATCAAGCCCCACCACGAACCCAACCGCCACCTTGTTATTTTCGATATGATAAAGGAAAGAACCGCCATAAGTCTCCATAGACATCGGCCAACCAACACTATGGATTACACTACCTTGCTTATGCTTTTCCGGAGCAACTTCCCAGATTTCCTTGATGCCTATGCCGTATGTCTGCGGTGAGCTTTCCGCACACAGGTTAAATTTTTCCATAAGCTGCTGCGAAAGCGAACCACGGCAGCCCTCAGCAAATAAGGTATATTTGCCTTTTATCGTAACTCCAGCTTGGTAGGATGGCTTTTTATTACCGTCTTTTCCAATACCAAACTCACCAGTTATAACACCAGCGACCCTATCATTTTCCATGAGCAATTCAGCAGCCGGAAAACCGGAAAAAATCTGCACGCCCAGATTCTCAGCTTGAACCGCCAGCCACTTACAAAAATTGCCAAGGCTTATTATATAATTGCCGTGGTTGTTCATAGTGGGTGGTGTTGGCAGTGGTAACGCCTTATCTTTAGTCATAAAAATGAATTTATCGCTGGTAACCTGCGTGTTAAGCGGCGCACCCTTTTCTTTCCAATCGGGCAATAACTCATTTAAGGCACGAGGTTCAAGAACACAGCCAGAAATTATATGCGCTCCCACTTCCGAGCCTTTTTCCAGCACGCAAACGCTTATATCCTGTGAAATTTGCCGAATCCTTATAGCAGCAGACAAGCCAGCAGCCCCTGCCCCAACTATAACCACATCATATTCCATTGAATCGTTATCGGTCATGAGTTCATTCTAACATCCGGATAATATTATGGGAACTGGTAAAATTTCAGATATTGTGTGAATATTAAATGAAACCCATTGCATTAACACTTAAGTAATAATATAATTGGCAAATACTATGTATAGAAT
>JBEBHV010000049.1:0-11081 GCA_040080715.1 Rickettsiales bacterium
GGGTTTTTACAGCGATTCACAGGTGATGCTGGGTAACAGGCGATTAGCGATCATTGATGTAGAACGTGGTCGCCAGCCGATGTTTTCTGATGATCTCAGCATTATAATTGTACAGAACGGTGAAATTTATAACTATGTGGAACTGCGGCAAGAGCTGATAAACCGTGGAGTGAGGTTTCGCACTGATTCGGATACGGAGGTGATACTCCGGCTTTATGAAGCGGATGGTGTGGAGTTTGTAAAAAAGCTGAACGGGATGTTTGCCATTGCTATTTGGGACAAAAATATCCGCAGCATGCATCTGTACCGCGACCGGATAGGCATCAAGCCACTTTTTTATTCCGATACCGAATCCGGCATTTGTTTCGCTTCCGAAATAAAAGCACTGCTTTCCATTGGTATTCCAGTCATACCGCGCATAGAGGCGATTCATCATTATCTGAGTTTTAACTTTGTACCGCCTGCTATGACTATGTTTGACGGTATTGAAAATGTACCGGCCGGAGGAGCGATTACTATCACAGATGGTAAGATAGAGCATTGGCAATGGTGGCAGCCATCCTTCGTTACTGTGCAGAAAAATGATGCGCAGTGGATAGAGGAATTTAAAGATACACTCTCTGACGCGGTGCGGATTCATTTGCGTAGCGATGTTGAAGTTGGGGCTTTCCTTTCCGGCGGGATTGATTCGAGCAGTGTGGTGGCTCTTGCAGCAAAACACGTAAAACCACCAATGCACAGTTTCAGTATCGGATTTAAAGAGGCGCGGTTTGACGAATCAACATATGCCAAGCAGGTTGCCGAGAAATATAACACTGCACATCATAACGCAGTGCTTGGCAGTGAGATGATTTCGCTGTGGCCTAAGGTTATTTATCACGCCGAGCAACCGCATGGCGACGCTTCTTTTATCCCGACTTACGCGCTTTCACAGATGGCAGCGCAAAAGGTGAAAGTGGTTCTGACCGGTGATGGTAGTGACGAGCTATTTGCCGGTTATGAACGTTATGCAGAATTCGTGGAAAAACATTCCGGTGATAAGAATGATGATTTTGAGCGGGCTTATTTTGCCAATCAGGGGCTGCTCACACATGAGGGTAAGCTTGGGCTTTACACGCAGCAATGGCAGAAATATTTTGAGCCACTGGATAGTTTTGATTTGATGAAAAAAGATTTTACTGATGTGCGCTCACTTTATCCGGTAAACCGTATTTCGTGGATGGATATGAAATGGCTGCTGCCCGCTAATAACTTGATTAAGCCTGACCGGATGGGGATGGCGGTGGGGCTGGAGGCGCGGGTTCCTTTTCTGGATAACAGGATGATTGAACTAGCACTATCGATGCCTAGCTCGCTGAAACTGAGGGGTAATAACGGCAAATATATCCTCAAGGAAGCGATGCGCGAATTGCTGCCACAGGAAATCCTGCAGCGACCAAAACAGATGTTCACCGTGCCGATTGGCGAGTGGTTTAAAAGACGGCTGGCACCGATGCTTGCCGAGGTTCTGCTTAGTGACCGGGCGATGGGAAGAGGGTTGTTTGAGCGCGATGCCGTGCAGCGTTTGATAACAGAACATGTTAATGGAAAGGGCAATCACACGCGCATTCTGCGGGCGTTGGTCGCGCTGGAGATTTGGTGTAGGTTGTTTATTGATGGAGAAAGCTCGGAGATGTTTGTGGAGTTTGCGTCATCCTGTGGATTGCAAAGCAATAGCACAGGATCTTTATGAGAAAACTACTGACAGATCCTGTGCTAACGCTTCGCGTTCCACAGGATGTTGGAGTAACATGACCATAAAAAAATTATTATCGGCGGGGACGATTATTGCCTTTGGCATGCTGGCGGGGAGGGTTCTTGGTTTCCTGCGTGAGATGTTGCTTGCTACTTATTTTGGTGCGGGCAGTGATGCTAACATCGCTATTTCCCTGTTGCTCATTCCTGATTTTATTACGGCGTTGCTTATTGGTGGAGCGGTGAGCAGTGTGCTTATTCCGGCTTTTGCCGAGCGTGATGAGGAGCGTTCTCTCGCCTTGTTCTGGCAGTCATTGCTATTATTCGTGGTGATTTTTATTGTGCTGGCTGTTGGGCTATCATTATTTCTACAGTATGATTTCATCGCCATTGCCCTTTGCTCGCTGCCACTTACGGCTGCCACCGGAATATTTACTGCCTACTTGCAGCATAAAAATAAATTTATCGTTCCTGCCTTCACCACGGTTATTTTTAACAGCGTGATTCTTGGTGCGCTATGGTTTTTACCTGCCGATCTGCTGACGCTTGCGGTTGCGGTTATTATTGCGTCTTTTGCCAGGCTTATGGCGGGATATATGGCGTTTTTTAGGGCAGGCGGGCAATATATCAATATTATTTCGGCGAAGCCGGAGATTGACAGGAAATTGCTTGTTGCTTACGGGCAAAGTGCCACCAGCAATATGCTCAGTATATTGATTTTATATACCCCGTTCATGCTGGCGGCACTGTTTTCTCTGGGTGATTTTGCTCTG
The DNA here is from genome assembly GCA_040080715.1 of Rickettsiales bacterium. GTDB lineage: Bacteria > Pseudomonadota > Alphaproteobacteria > Rickettsiales > SXRF01 > SXRF01. Next base: position 2,508 of record JBEBHV010000049.1, read on the forward strand.
TTCAACTATGCTTTTAAGCTGATAATTTTTCCTTCGGTGCTTCTGCAAACGGTTATTCAGATGGTGGTTTTGCCGTGGTTTGTCGGTAACTTGAAATTATCTTCCAATAGCAATAAGACATATAATTACAGCATATGGATTGGGTTGGTTGCCTCGTTTGGTGTTTCGTTAGTTGTTACACTGCTTTCCGGGTTTATTGCCGATATTTGCTTCGGGCATGGAAAAATGACGCAGCAGGATGTTTCGGTAATTGGCAGCCTGCTTGCTATTGGAATCTGGGCGACCCCTTTCATGGTGTTACAATCAATTTATCAGCAGATATTTTACGCCCATAAGCAAACAAGGACGGTTCTCATTTCCAATATAGCTTTAGCGTTGGCAGTTGCACCTTTATGTTTTTTTGGGCATATTATATCTGGTAATGAAGGGATGCTGTTCGGGTTTGTTATTGCCCAGATTATTCCCGTTATAATGTTGGCGATTAAGAAACAAAGGGAGCTTGCAGATGGGGTCTGAAACTGCGTTTCAGTTGAGGCTGCACCGGCTTTCGATACGCGCCCGCCTGTTCAGCATTGTTCTGGCTTTTACCATTCCCCTGTCGGTGCTTATTTACTTTACCATTGATAATATAAATCACGATATACATCTTGCTAAGACGGAAATCAAAGGCACAAGATATGAACGTCCTTTGGTTGATTTGCTGGCGGAGATCGGTAATCACCAGCTTGCACGTTTTGTTGCCGGTGCATCTGGAGGTAATAATCCTGACGCTGTCAGAGAATATGAACAATGCACGAATAGAATAGATGGGTTACTGGCGGAGGTTACGCGGCTGGCTAATAATGATTCTCACTATAAGCTTGATGTTGAGATGCGTGTTGCCAGCGAATTACTGCAGAAAAACTGGGATAGTATTAAAGCGGCAAGCAGTAATTATGACGTAATATACGAAGTAATGATGCAGAATTTGAATAAAATAATTGTACAGGTTGGTGATTCATCAACCTTGATTCTAGACCCCGACCTTGACAGTTATTATTTGATGGATATTGCGGTAAACAGGCTGCCTAAAACCATAACGCGGGTTTCGGATACGACTTTTCGCCTATATCAGCAGCTTGCAGATAATAAAGCAATTTCCCATGAACTCAGAACTGAAGCCAACGTGGCTATGCGTTTTTTAAAGGAATTTGAATTTGACGCAGTGCTTGCTGATTTTGAGGCGGTATTCAGAGAGGATAAAAATTTTTATGGGATCAGCCCAACATTAAAGCAGGAACTTGATCCTATTAATGTTCTTTATAAACAGAAAATGGAAATATTGTTTGAAATGTTCAATAAAATGGCTGCCGGCGAAGATATGAAAGGTGAATATTTGCTCAGTGTGATTTACGACACGCGCAATTTTCTTGCCAGAATGAATAGCGCAACTCTGAAAGAATTGAATGCCCTGTTGCTGCTTCGGATTGAATATTATCAACAGAGAAAGTTAAATATCCTGATTCTGTATGCTATAGCGCAGGCAATAGGATTATGGCTGTTCCTGTTCCTTACTACCAGTGTTACTACCCCGATAAACCGCCTATACAAAGCCATAGTTGCTATTTCGGAAGGGAATTTAAATACGAATGTTCCTAGCAAGAATTTTAAAGATGAGATTGGTGAGATTGCGCGTGGAGTCGAGACTTTTCGTCTGAATGGTCTTGAGAAGGTACGGCTGGAAGATGAGCGCGAAATTATGCAAAGTGAATTGATAGAACATCGGGATCATTTGCAGAAACTGGTGGAGTTGCAGACTGCCAATCTTGTTATTGAAAAAGAAAAAGCCGAGCAGGCGACCATCGCCAAATCAGAATTCCTTGCCAATATGTCACATGAACTGCGAACACCAATGCATGCTATTTTGAATTATACTAATATGTCGCAGAAAATAGTAGGTGATGATGAAAATAATAAATTAAGCAAATACCTGAATAATATTAATGTGGCTGGAGCTAGGCTTCTTGCGTTGCTCAATAGCTTGCTGGATTTTGAAAAACTGGAAGCCGGCAAAGTGGAATTTGATATGGTTAGAGGTAATTTTACCCGGGCTGTTGATTACGCGCTCACAGAGATTGATTCGCTACTCAAAGCAAAAAATCTGCGGATTGTAAAAAAAGATTTATGCAGGGATACGGTTATTGTTTTTGACGAAGCTAAAATTATTCAGGTGATGATTAACCTGCTTTCCAATTCAATTAAATTCTCACCGGAAAACGCTACCATAACCATTACAATATCTGATGAATATTTGCCGGAAAAAGGCGGAATTAAAGCTGCTGTTTTATGCGCGATAGAAGATGAAGGGGTGGGGATTCCAGTTGATGAACTGGAAGCTGTATTTGATAAATTTACTCAGAGTAGCTCTACCAAAACAATGGCAGGAGGAACCGGACTCGGGCTTTCCATCAGTTATAAGATAATAGAAAAACACAAAGGCAGGATATGGGCAGAAAATGGAAAATCAGGAGGGGCGGTGCTGAAGTTTGTTCTGCCGAGGGGATGAGAAGAAGTCGAGAAGTCGAGAACTAGAGAAGGCGAGAAGGCGGGGATATATCCTTCTGTGACGATTTTCTGGTTTTCTCTAGTTCTCGACTTCTAGTCTTCTAGTCTTCTCGACTTCTTGCCTTCTCGCTTTCTGTCTCAAGCGCCAGGTTAAGCTCCAGGACATTGACGTATGGTTCTTCATTAAGCTTGCTCTGCCAATCAATATGTTTATTAATTATCTCATTCAATTCTTCCGGCTTTATGCCACGGGCTTTTGCTATGCGTCCCACATGATAATGTGCGGCATCAAGGCTTATATGCGGGTCAAGACCGCTGGCGGAGGCAGTTACCAGATCCACCGGAATTTTTTCCTGATTGTCGGGGTCAGCTTTTTTCAGTTGTTCCACCCGCGCATTCACTATCTCCAGCAACTTAGGATTGGCAATGCTCAGGTTGCTGCCTCCGGAGCTAACCGCATCATAATTATTTGCTGATAACCTGCCCCAGAAATATTTATCTTCGGTGAATGTCTGTCCCAGAAGTTTAGAGCCGATAACTTTTCCGTCCCTGACGATCAAGCCGCCACTTGCTTGCTCAGGGAAGACCACTTTTGCAATTACAGTCACTGACAGAGGGTAGATAACACCGACCAGAAAGGTTAGAACCAGAAGCAATCTCAGGCTTGAGAATGCTCCGGAAGCGATGTTTTTAAGGTTAAGAGATTTACGATTGCTATTTATCATACTGCCCCTAATACGGTAAGAATCATATCAATAATTTTAATTCCGACAAAGGGCAGAATAGTTCCGCCAACACCGTATATCAGCAGGTTGTGGCGCAGCATTGCTGTCGCGTTGACCGGGCGGTAATTTACCCCCCTTAAAGCGAGCGGAATAAGAGCAACGATGATTATCGCATTAAAAATAACCGCCGATAGAACTGTGGAAAATGGCGATGACAAATGCATAAAGTTTAAGGTGTTAAGCTCAGGATAGGTGCTAAGAAAAGTTGCCGGAATCAGCGTGCTGTATTTTGCTACTTCGTTGGCTATGGAAAATGTGGTCATCGAACCGCGAGTCATGAGCAACTGTTTTCCTATCTCGACTATCTCGATGATTTTAGTTGGATCAGAATCAAGGTCAATCATATTGGCCGCTTCCTTAGCTGCCTGCGTGCCGCTGTTCATAACCACGGCGACATCGGACTGGGCGAGGGCGGGCGCATCATTGGTGCCGTCACCGACCATGGCAACCAGCTCTCCGTCTGCCTGCATTTTGCGGATAAGTTTTAATTTGTCTTCAGGCGTTGCCTGCGCCAGATAATCATCAACTCCGGCTTCGGCGGCAATCGCTGCTGCGGTAAGCGAGTTATCACCGGTGAGCATTATGCTTCTCACGCCCATTTTACGTAAGTCAGCGAGGCGTTCTTTTATTCCTGATTTTACGATGTCTTTCAGGTAAATTACGCCCAGTGTTTTGTCGCCGTCAACAAGCACTAACGGTGTGCCACCAAGGCGGGCGATGTCATCAATCTTGCGGGTTATATAGTCGGGGATTTTCGCGCCGGTAAGTTTTAGCTGTTTCTCTATGGCATCTGCTGCACCTTTAAGCACAAGGCGGTCTCCCATCTGGATACCGCTTACTCTGGTTTCAGCACTGAAAGGAATAAATTTATGGTTCTTATCCAAATTGCGGAAAGGTATTTCCGGTATGCTGTATTTGAGGCGGGCAAGAGCGAGTATGCTTCTGCCTTCCGGGGTTTGATCCATGAGCGATGATAGTTGCGCCGCTTTTGCCATTTCGTCGATACTTATTCCTGTTGCCGGAAAGAAATCTTCAGCCTGGCGGTTGCCATGAGTTATGGTTCCGGTTTTATCAAGGAGCAGGCAGTTAATATCGCCTGCCGCTTCTACTGCCCTTCCTGAAGAGGCTATTACGTTGGCTTTAAGCAGGCGGTTCATTCCGGAGATGCTGATGGTGGAAAGGAGACCGCCAATAGTGGTTGGAGAAAGGCAGACGAACAATGCTATTAAGCCGGTGATACTTACAACTTCGCCTTTGCCACCATGTTCGATGCTGAAAATAGAAAAGGGCAGGACGGTTATAATGGTTACAAGAAATGTAACGGTGAGCATTGATAGAAAAACAGTCAGGGAAACTTCATTCGGTGTTTTCTGGCGTTTTGCCCCTTCCACCAGCGACACCATGCGGTCGATAAAACTTTCGCCGGAATTGGCGGTAATTCGCACTACTATCCAATCAGAAAGAACACGGGTTCCACCGGTAACCGCGTCACAATCGCTGCCTGATTCACGGATTACCGGAGCTGATTCACCGGTTATGGCACTTTCATCGACGGAGGCTATGCCATATACTACTTGCCCGTCGCTGGGTATGGCATCGCCAGCCTCAATCAATACCAGATCGTCTTTCTGCAGTCTTGATGCGGGGATGCTTTCATATTCATTTCGTTTTTCAATGCTGCGGATTTTTTTTGCATTCACCTCTTTACGCAGAGTACGCAGACTCTCAGCCTGGGTTTTGCCTCTATCCTCGGCGAGGCTTTCGGCAAAATTGGAAAAGAGAACGGTTATCCATAGCCATATCGCCACCCAGAATGTGAACCATTGCGGCTCACTTCCTATGTTTCCACCCATAAGAGAGTATATATATAGACCGGAAACCACAATAGTCCCCAGATAGACAACGAATACCACTGGATTGCGGATTTGTACCGCCGGAGAAAGCTTCACGAATGCCTGAACGACAGAACGGGCTATGCTGGCATTGCTGGTTTTTAAGGGGTGCTGGTTGCTCATTTGGCTACCGTGGTATTGTTTATTGAGATTTTGTCATTTACCAGGCTTTCTATATGGAAATGCTCGGCTACCGGCCCAAGGACAATCGCAGGTACATATGTTAGTATTCCAACTATTATAAGTATCCAGGTAAGGAGAAAAACAAAAAGCGGTGTGTGAGTTGGTAAAGTTCCGGCATTGGTCGGGGTTATGTTTTTACCGGCAAAAGAACCGGCAATGGCGAAAGCAGCAATCATGATAAAATAGCGGCTGAAGAACATGGCAATTCCAAGTGAAATATTATAAAATTCAGTATTAGCTTTAATACCGGCAAATGAAGCACCATCGTTATTTCCTGCCGAAGAAAAAGCGTATAATATTTCGCTGAAACCCTGTGCGCCTGAGTTCAGCATTGCGGCTTTTCCGGCATCGGTGGAAATGGCGATGGCCGTCCCGAATAATACAATCACTGCAGGGAAAATTACTATGAGGGCTGCCATTTTTATATCAAAAACGGTTATTTTTTTGCCCATATATTCAGGGACTCTGCCGACCATCAGACTGCCAACAAAAACAGTGAGGATTACGAAAGCCATTATGTTATATATGCCGCTGCCTATTCCGCCAAAAATAACCTCGCTGAACTGAGTGAGGATGACGGGAGAGAGCGCGCCAAGAGGAAAAAAAGAATCGAGCGCGGAATTGGATGAGCCGTTGGAAGTTGCAGTTGCTATGGAGGCGTGCAGCGCGGAGCTTGTCGTACCAAAACGAATTTCCTTGCCCTCCATATTGCCTTCATGGGTATCAATTACGCTGGTATCAAATAATGGATTTCCCTTTTTCTCGCTGACTACTGACAGGATGAGCAATGGTATGAAAATAATCGACATGGTGGCGATGAGAGCCCATCCCTGCCTTCTATCGCCAATCATGCAACCGAAAGCATAAGTAAGGGCGGTTGGTATCAGCAATATGGCAATGCTTTGAATAAAATTACTGAGTGGAGTTGGATTCTCAAAGGGATGAGCTCCGTTTGCGCCAAAAAACCCACCACCGCTGCTGCCTATGGTTCTCATCGCAACCTGTGAGGCTACCAGTCCCTGCGGTATCAGAAATTCTGAATTCTGAATTCTGAATTCTGAATTTTCGACAGGAGAATATTTTACATATTCTCCTGCTGATTGCACTACGCCTTGTGACGCTAAAAATATAGCAAAAATAAAGCTTAATGGGAGGAAGATGTAAACAATTCCGCGCACAACATCGACATGGAAATTGCCAATGGTTTTCATCTGCCTGCGGAAAATGCCACGGGAGATGGCGGCGAATGCTGTGAGTCCGGTTGCGGTGGAAATGAAATTCTGGACGCTAAGACCTATGGTCTGGGAAAAATTGCTTAAAACATTCTCGCCGGAGTAGCTTTGCCAATTACCGTTGGTTATAAAGCTGATTGCGATGTTGAATGCAAGATCAGGTCTGACGGACGCAAAATTTTGGGGATTGAGTGGTAGTATATCCTGAAAAATCAATATGAAGAATAGCAGGGAAAAGCCAATAAAACCTAGCAGAACCACAGAACCGGCATATTGCATCCAGTTCATTTCCTTGTTTTCATCAATGGCGCAAATGCGGTAAATCAGCCTCTCCAGCCAGCCAAGCGGTTTTTCCATGTAGGTTTGTCTGCCCATAAAGACGAGGGCGATATATTTCCCCAGAGGTTTTATCAGGATGGCAACAATGGCAAGGGATATAATAATGTGTAGGAATTCTGACATGATTCGCGCTTCTTTATGGGAAAATATCCGGTTTCAAAGTGGCAACCACAAGATATATGAACAAACAGCCGGATATAATGCCAAGGACGGTGTAAAGATCCATAATTTCTATTCTTCTTTCAGAGATTCACAAAGAAATATAAGACCTGCTGCGAGGATGAAAAATAAAGTGCCGAGCGCGAAGAATGATAACATACTCATACCAAAATATTCATACTACATTCTATTAAATTTGTGCGGTGCAGTATAGGCTTTTGTTATTGCGTGTCAAGGGTGGTGGAATCAGAAAAACTCACCACCTTATATAATTCTGTCATACCTGTAAAAGCCAAATAATTCGGTGACAAGAATTTTTATTTAACCAAAGCCAGTTTCTTAAAATCCGAGCGTGTCCAGCTTGTTTCCACGCCAACTGATTCAACTTGCGGGAAAATATCAGGTTTGCACACGCGCACGCTGACGCGGTCAACCCGTCCGTCACAACGGAAAATATGTTCAAGCAGTTCTGTCGCGCAGTTTTCCAGCAATAATTTATGTTCTCGCTTTGGCCATTCATTAACTACGAGTTCATGTACATAATCATAATTAAAACAATCTTCTATCATTTGTGGTTTGGCAGGATATTCGCCTTCTACAACAACATTTACGAACACTCTTTGTTTTATTTGTTCGTGCGGATGAATACCAACCCCTATGGTTGTTTCCATATTTTTAATGTGGATATTCCAGCGATGTTTTGGTGGGTTAGAGGACATGTTTGCCTCCATCTATATTTATAATTTGTCCAGTTATGCTGCGTTGCTGCGCAAGCCAGAAGGTTGCTTCGGAAAGCTCCTCAAGTGATGGTTGGTTTTTTAATGGTACTAGCTGTTTTATTTTTTCGTCATAACCGTCATAATTTTGCGGCGAAGGGAGCATGCTACCAGGACACACCCCATTTACACGGATGTCTGGGCCGAGGGCGCGGGCTGCCATTTTTGTAAAATCCGCGAGGGTTTTTTTGGAAAGAAGATAGGCAAAATGGCTTGTCTGGTTTTGAGCGATGTCGGTGTCCAAAATATTTATTACACACGCGCCGGAATTTTTGCCGAATTTTTTGGCGAAGGCTTGCGTCAGGAAAAACGGAGCTTTAAAATTTATCGCAAATTGGCGGTCAAAAAGTGCTTCATCGGTTTCCATAAATTCACAGCGTTCAAAAATCGAAGCGTTATTTACCAGCACATTACAATGCGGCATTTTAGCGTTGATTTTTTCGATGAGTTCGGAAAGTCCTTTGCTATCGCCCAAATCATGGGCAAAAATTTCGCAAGCTACACCGGTTTTCTGTATTTCTTTCTGAAGGGCAGCGGCTTCGTCTTTGGAGCTATTGTAATGCAGGGCAATGTCAAATTTTTTGTGGGCGAAATATACCGCCATTGCTGCGCCCACACGCTTTGCTGCACCGGTTATTATTACTGCGTTGTTCATTAACATCTC
>JBEBHV010000251.1:0-2482 GCA_040080715.1 Rickettsiales bacterium
TGTCCATATTTCTTTTCCATAGCAACACAGCCTTACAGCAAGTGTTGCACTTCGGTCTAGAACTGGGGGGAAGGTGCAATTATTAAGATGTTTTTATGGCAATTTCTATGGTAATGAAATTATATATTAACACAAAAAGGCAATTATAAACTATGCCGGGTTTACGTCACTTAAAGAATTTACCACCTGCTATCCCCAGACAACGGAGTTCTTTTCGTCTGGTGAAAATCATTATTATTGCAGCTATTCTTGGAAGCCTGCTGCGACTTTTTCCTGCCATTAATATCTTCTCAGCAGCTGACAATGTTGGGATATTCAGCGGTGGTGGCTACACTGGGATAAATAACAGTCCTATAGGAGGAATTGGCTCTCCTAACCAACCAACTTATATGGTAAATACTGTTTCAGGCGGTTCTTCGCCTTCTTTTGAAGGCAGTTTTTCTGCGGATGAGGCTCTTCCTAAAGTATATTCCACTCCACTTATTAAAGCAGCAAGCAATGGTAATTTACAGGAAGTTGCGGAGCTGCTTGCTGATGGCGCACCTGTTAATGGTCGTGATAGTGAAAAACGCACCGCACTGATAGCTGCCGCTTATTTAGGAAAAAATGAAATATGTGCCATGCTACTGGATAACGCCGCAAGTCTTGCCCAAAAAGATAAGGATGGTTACAGTGCCCTTGATTTTGCCGCAGCGCGCGGCTTGGTGGATACGGTGAAGTTACTACTAAGCAAAAGTAAACAGCCTGATGTGTACTATCATACTCATTATGCCATGATGATGAAGGCAGCATTTTCCTCGGTGATCGAATTCATACCCAAAGGAAAAGGGAAAATACCATACATAAACCGTATCTCTCCGGAAGATAAAACGCCATTGCATGTTGCGGCAAGCGGTGGTTCTGTGGATCTGGTGGATAACATGCTGAAACGTGGCGCAAAGGTGAATTTAACCAATAGAAAGGGGCAAACTCCCCTGCACGCAGCGGCAATGAGCAATAAAGCTTTTGTAATTTCGCAGTTGCTTAAGAAATCAGCAAAAATCAACGTCGCCGATACTGAGGGAAATACTCCACTGATGCTGGCAGCGGAACAAAACCATAAAGAAGCTGTAATGCTGCTTCTTTCTAAAGGTGCTGATCGGAAACTACGCAACAAAAAAGGCGAAGATGCCGTAACCATCGCCGGGAATAAGGGTTTTTCCGAAATAGTCGCGGTTTTACAAAAAAAATAGTCAGAAAATATATTAGTTGTTTTATAATGGCGATATTGTAGATAGCACAGAAATAAGCACCCGTAGCTCAGCTGGATAGAGCGTTGCCCTCCGAAGGCAAAGGTCGGACGTTCGAATCGTCTCGGGTGCGCCATACTTTTCAATATGTTATCTGATATTTAGCTTGGTTGGACACTCCTTTCATTTTTGTTTAAGTCCTCATTAAGTCCACATGGTAGGTTTTCGTAATACCAATATTACAATATTCGAGTTATTAAGAAAATAAAGTATCGAAAAAGCCCTTTTCCTTTGGCTTTTCTGGAATAGGGCTTAAAACATGCATATTGCGTCCAAGTTCCTTATCGCCATTTGTCACAATTGAAATAGTATTAATACGCTCTTCTTTTTGTAGCAGAATATTATGAACTAATGCTCCTGCTGCCATTATACATGTTGAATAACCTTCAATTTTCCATCCGTCTTTTAGCATTTTGTTTAATTTATCTTCAGTTGATGTATCCATATTGTTCCCTTTCACTATTTAATCATAATATTGTTACGCTTAGTAGCATGATGCAATAAATTCTTCATACGCATTAATTGTACTGTAGTAACTCGCAAATGCGTGATTTACACGCAATGTAGCATGTGTTTTTGACTGACTGATCTTTTGGAGTTCAACTAATGAAACGACCCATGCACCCTGCATCTGGTATAATTCAGTGCTATCTTTAAACTGCCTGATCTGAACAGGAAGTGTTCTGTCTTCAAAATCAAAACCAATCAACAGGGGATAGCCTTCCATTTTTTTTAGCAAGCACTGAGAGGTTTTACTAACATTAGAAGAATTTATTGTGCTCTCAAAGTCTGGTGCTTGCTCTTTTAATCCATGTGGACTTGTGGCACAGCCCACTATTACTGGTAGGAATGCTAGAATTACTGTATTTATAAGTAGTTTTTTCATATGTACTCCTAATCCTGTGGTGATCGAGGAGTTTGAAAACCTATCTCAAGAAAGGTCGCGCACATCTTTAGCCGTGAGGCTTGAACATACACATGCGCCTCCTCGACCATACTGGAAGAGGAGTGCTTAGCGGTGCACTAGACCGCTTGAGATAGGGGTTTCAACGCCCCATGAGCAATTTGCTCACACCATTAAGATATTCTGGGTACGTTATATTTGTCAAACAAAACTACTGAGAAATAACTAATAAATCTTGAGGCAACAAAAAGTCTCATATCTATTGAACTAGTACAAGGTGATTTTTTCC
>JBEBHV010000050.1:0-10974 GCA_040080715.1 Rickettsiales bacterium
GTATATAAACAAATACCCCTCACCAGATTTTATAAGCTAACTGCGTTAACTAACAAAATCTTGCCTCTCCCGCAAGGGGAGAGGCGAAAGATCAACTAGCTAACGTAAATTCTTCCCTGCCCGCGAGTGAATGGAAAAACGCGAGCGCGACCTGTTTGTAATCCAAATGCAGGCGTTGTGCCAATAAAAATTGATTCAAAGCCTCCTGCCATTTCGTTGCCCATACTGCTGCATTGTGGGTGGCAGATAATCTGACCAGAACCTCTTCATCTTCTTTATTTATGGGAATAATGCTAGTTCCTGCGGATTTTCCAGCAATTCTTTCCAGAATGCAGAGCATCACATGCATAAATATATTCCAGTTGGCATGTGCTTTTTTCCCGCTGCCTATCTTCTCGCAAAAGCTTAGTATTGCTTGATTATCAAGATTTGGCAGAGAACCAAGTAAAGAAATTATCTCATCATAAGCGGAAAGAACATTATGTTGGCGCATTTGCATAGATATTCCTGGACTAAAACCAGATATAACGCCAAGAGCATTTAGGTCATTTTCGTTTATTTCTGGAGCTATATGGTTCATTGCCAGCATAAAATCCCGCTGCGACAATGGTCGTAAATTAATCATGCGACAGCGCGAACGAATGGTTGGGAGCAGACCTCCAACATTATGGGCGATAAGTATTATAACCGTTTGTGGAGGTGGCTCTTCGAGAATTTTCAGTATAGCATTCGCTGATTTATTATTCAGCGCATCGGCACTGTCTATAATCACCACCCGCCACTGCCCTTCAGCCGGTGTAAGCGACAGTGACTGGGCTATGGTGCGCGATTGCTCGATAGTTATTTCAGTAGCATATTCATCTTTTTTAGCGTCATAGAGCGGTTCGATAACCAGCAAATCCGTATGTGAGCGGGCAGCAACGCGCTTAAAAACCGGATTATCTTCTGAAATCTCCATATCCATCTGCCCAGAAAGTAATGCTCTTGCGAATCTATATGCCAGAGTTGCTTTGCCAATTCCTTGCGCTCCCGACAGAATAATACCATGCGCCAGCTTGCCGGATGCTAAATCACGCAGCAGCATCGCTTCAACCTGTTCATGCCCGAATAATCTTGTATTGGTACGTGGAGTTATTTCGCTAATCACAACCCTATCCCACAGCGAGTTTTAATGATTTCTATAATTTGTTTATGCAGTTTATCTGTATCCTGATTAGCATCAAAAACCACGCAACGCTGCGTTTCCATTTCTGCTATTTTTAAAAAGCCGGCGCGGATTTTCTGGTGAAATTCTATATCCAACTGTTCAAAACGATTTTCATTGTCAGAGCGTTTTGCTGCTCGCGCTAAGCCATCTTCTGGTTTTATATCCAAAATAATTGTCAAATCCGGCATGAAATTACCAAACAGCATATGGTGCAGGCTTTTGATATAGACCGTTCCCAGCCCCTTTCCTATTCCCTGATAAACTATGGTTGAATCTAAGAAACGGTCGCAGATTACAGTTTTTCCCTGCATCATAGCTGGCTTGATAAGTTTATTTATATGATCAGCACGGGCAGCGTTGAATAGTAATGTCTCGGTCAGCGCATCCCATGAATCCACCTCGCCGGAAACCAGTAAAGAACGTATTTTCTCTGCACCCGAAGAACCACCCGGCTCACGCGTTGCTAAAAACGGTAGACCAGATTTTTCAAAAGCCAATGCAAGCAGGCGGAGTTGAGTTGATTTACCACTCCCCTCACCTCCTTCAAAACTGATAAACTTTCCGCTCATTGGTAATTATTATTTCTGGCGACTGATACGCGCATCATGAACGCCTTTTTCACGTACTACTCCCAACGCATTTTCTGCCTTATCCATATTTGAAAATGGTCCAACATTCACCCGCCACCATTTTTTTCCAAAAACTTCAACACTATCAACTTTAGCAAATCCTTTTGTACCATCAATGGAATCAACAGATTTTGCCAGCTTCTGGGCATTTTCCTTTGATGAATAAGAACCAGCCAATATAATATATTTCTCTCCTGATTTTTCGTTTAATGCAGGAGGTGTGTTTTCAACAGGTTTACCAGCAAGATAAACTTCAGACACAGGTTTTTGCTGTTTTTTACCCCTGAATGATTCTCCTACAGCCTGTTTATAAAGCTCCTCCTGAGCAGCAGGGTTATTCTCATCTGCCATTGCCTCACTTATTAACAGGTTGCCACCTCTGCCCGCCGGCTTCTCAGGTTCTTCAAGGTCATTGCTGCTTACTGATTGAACCGGTGCATAATCCTGTATTTCATTATTATCATACTTAACAATGGCACTTTCTTCCCCGGCAAGAATTCCTTTATTATAATTTTCATTATACTCAACCATATCAATTCTTGGCGATTTGCCTTTAATTGAGGCAATATATTCTTCTGTTTCCTGCGCTAAAAACTGTACTCTTACAGGCTTAACGCTCAATACATCAATCATCTGCGCCGATTTTTTTGATAAATCAATTATACGGTTTTTATGGAAAGGCCCGCGATCATTAACACGCACAACCAAGCTTTTATTATTAGCTGGATTCGTTACTTTTACTAAAGAAGGCATGGGAAGGGTCGGATGCGCCGCTGTTAAATCATCCTGATCAAAAATTTCACCACTAGCTGTACGCTTACCATGGAAGCCAGGACCATACCATGAGGCATCACCAATTTTATCATATGTATTATCCGGAGCCGGACGATAGGTTTTGCCATTTATTGTATATGGCTTGCCGATTTTTTGAGCGGAAAAAGGTGGCGTTGTTTCGCTGCAGGCAGAAATGAAAATAAGAGTGGAAAACACCGCTAAGGTTTGAATATTTTTAAAGTTACATAACAACATATCTACTCCTCAAAAGCTGCAGCTATCTTACCTACAGCCGTTGCAAAATAACGTGAACGATTCCATTTAAGTAAGACTTTAAAATTATTGTTACCTTCTTCTATTCCCTCGCCATTATTCCAACCCTCAGATTGCAGATAGTTAGCAATCGAGGCAAATATATCCGCCTGCGTGTACCATATATCGCGCTTACCATCACCATCGGAATCTACCGCATATTTCAGGAAACTGCTAGGCATAAATTGACACTGACCAAAAGCCCCAGCCCATGAACCTTGGAAATCCTCAACAGATATTTTCTCAGCATCCATAATTTTCAGGGCATTAATAAGCTCACCTCTAAAAAATGCGCTACGGCGACCATCATAAGCAAGAGTGGCAAGGGCGGGTATTATACTGAAGCTTCCAACATTCTCACCATAGCTGGTTTCCATGCCCCATAAGGCAACAATTACATTTGATGGAACAGAATATTTTTTGGAAATATTATCCAACAATTCCTTATTGGCAGATAGTTCATATTGCCCATTTTTAATGCGTGAACCAGTGACTGTTTTTGCAATATATTCCTCCAGCGTAATTTTATTTTCCGGCTGCTTGCGATCCAGGGCTATTACTGAATTAATGGGTTTTATATCAGATAATGCAGAATTAAGCGTCTGTTCGGATATGCCTTGAGAGCTGGCTTCCGTACGAAACTCGGATACCCATTCGGAAAATGATTTAGCATTTTTCGGGATATTTCCTTCAGCATTAGCAGAAGGGGAGCAACCGGTTAGCAGACCCTGCTGGAAGAAACATAATATTACAAGAAAAGCAATTCTCATAGGAACTATTGCTTTTCAGGGATAACATATACGTTATCTCTCACAGTTTTAACTTGAGTCTGGCGTTTTTTGAGCTTTTTCGCACGTTCCCTCTCTTTATGAGTAGAGGGTTTTTTAACTTCCACCTTTTTATCTGCAAAAATATTATCAATCTCCCGCGCCAATTGTTCTTCCTGCACAGTTGGAATCTTTTGTAATTCTACGTCTTTATCCTTAGCAGGTGTTTTTATTGCCTTATCTATAACATCTTCCGGTAACACTATGGGATCCCCGGTTTCATTGGTAGTAGAAGCAATTGTAGGAATGGTTGATATTGTTGCATAAGGGGAAATTTCCCGTAGCGGTTTGTATTTATCGCCCGCCATGGAAGCAGATGAAATAACGGCGATTACAAGAAAAGCTATTATGGGGTTCAATTTATTCATATAATTCTCCTTGTATATCTTATAGTTAAATAAGTGGTATAACAAATTTCAATAATGGACTATAAATACGCCACAGGCACTATACAAGATATTTATGTTTGATAACAAAACCCGCGAACAATTAAGCGTTATAATCCCGGAGTTGCCGCCTATCATCGGCGAAAATTCGTTGCGCCATGATATTGACGAGCTGGCAGCGATATTTCTGCCTGTCCAATCCCTTGCCATAGTTAGTGATGTAAACACAAATTTTGCTTTTGGCAAACAAATATATGAGGCACTCAAAGGACGTTTTAATTGTAAAAATCTGATACTGGCAAACGGCGTTGAAGCCGATGAAAACACTATAAATTACATCAAAGGCGAAATATTATCCTGTGACGCTCTGATTGCCGTGGGCAGTGGTACAATCAACGATTTGTGCAAATATACAGCCTATCTTACGGGCAAGCCTTATATTGTGTTTCCTACGGCGGCTTCAATGAATGGCTATCTTTCAGTCAATGCCTCAATAACCATTCACGGGCATAAAACCACTAAAAAAGGGAAATTACCAGAAGCAGTGCTTTGTGATTTTTCTGTAATTTCAAGTGCGCCACTGCTCCTTGCCAAGAGCGGGCTTGGAGATTCACTGGCAAGACCAACAGCGCAGGCAGACTGGTTACTTTCACATTTGTTGTTAGGTAGTTCTTATGATGAAACGCCATTTAAACTGCTCACTGATACTGAGGCAGAATTATTTGATAGCGCGGCAGGCATTGCTAAAAATGATCCGCATATGGTCAGGAAACTGGTGGAATTACTGCTGATTTCGGGAATAGGAATGACTATATCCGGTGGCAGTTATCCGGCAAGCCAGGGTGAACATATGATTGCCCATACTTATAATATGCTGGGAAAAGCTAATAATAAAATGAAGCCATTGCACGGCGAGGAAATAGCCGTCACCAGTTTATTTATGGCAAAGCGGCAGGAAAATTTACTCAATTCTCTGCCTAAATTATGTAGCGGAATTTTTGATAAAAACTATTTAGCAGAATTTTTTGCCGATGAGTTAATAACGGAATTTGAAACTGAATTTGGTAAAAAACAGAAATCAATTTTGTCCCTGCAAATAGAAAGTATAAACAAAACAAAATGGGAAGAGATTAGCGACAAAATACAGGAAATAACTCTGCCGGTAGGTAAAATGGAAAATATTATGCAGAAGGCGGAATTACTAGCTATACCGGAACAATTAGGCTGGTATGATAAAGATTATCAAGTAGCTTGTGATACTGCCCGCTTCACCCGTGACCGCTTTACATTTTTGGATGTTGGGTAAACTTCTTGTTCATCCTCTCCTCCTGCGGGAGAGGATAGTTTTTGTTACCGCGCATACTTAATGCGTGGGTTACAAAAACTTGGTGAGGGGTAATACGAATTACTATTTACGTAGCACACCCCCCACCCTAACCCTCCCCCGCAAGGGGGAAGGGTAAAAGATTTAAATTAATCAATCTGCATTTATTTTTATCAAAGCTGAGCATACGTAACAGGAAAGAGGTAAAATGACGCAAGCCATACCTGTCAGGAACAATATTCCGCCCTGCCCTCCTGCGTCTTGCCCACTTGCTGCTGCAAAAATCAGCACCGGGATATAAAGTGGCATAACCACCAATGCCTGTAATAAACCACCACGTTTACTGCCGATGGTAAGGGCGGCTCCTATCGCTCCCAGCGCAACCATTGTCGGCGATGCCAGCAACAATATCAATATTGCATATATTGCCTGTTCTAATGAGAAACCTGCCATTATTGCCAACAAGGGTGATACTAGCAGAATAGGAATAATATGCGAACACCACTGCCCACATATTTTGGCAAATACTAATAATTCCAATAACACCGGCTGCAACAGTAGTTGCTCCAGAGTTCCATCTTCATGGTCACGTTCAAACAACAATGGCAAAGTAGTTATAATAGCAAGCAATGTGCTTACACACATAATAGCGGCAGCATATTTGGTCATTGCTTCGGGTCCTATGGCAAAAGTAAAAAGCGTAACCACAATCACATAGAATGCACATGCACCAAACGCCCCTCCTCCCTTGCGAAAAGAAAGGCTGATAACCTGGCTAAGGATAAGGAAAAAGATTCTCATCAGCCTTCTCCCGCTTTTTTATTTTCTGCCCTGAAATCATCAAGCCATAATGTGTGAGTGGCAATAGCCGAATTCATAATATGTGAGGCAACCACCACAATACCACCCTGCTTTACACGCGTCTCGATAAGGTTTGCCGTAAGGGTTACAGCATCTTCATCCAGAAAATTAGTTGGTTCATCGAGCAACCATAGCTTGCACGGTGAAACAATCAGCCGTGCCAAGGCTATACGCCGTTGCCAACCAGCCGATAGCTGTGCAGCCGGAACATCAGCAAAACGCTGGAGATTATAAAACGATAGTGCTGCCTGTATCAATACTTCCGTATCATATAGTTTTGCCCAGAATTCCAGATTTTCATAAACTGTGGCATCACCTTTTACGCCACTCTTATGACCGATCATCATCAAATCGTTTTTGAAATAATTATTGTCTTTAAGCGGAACATTGTCCCACAATATATCACCACCATCCGCTGGTAATAGGCCGGAAAGAATTTTTAATAATGTCGTTTTTCCAACACCGTTCGCTCCCTTAAGCAAAAGCAGGCTGCCTTCCTGCAGGCAAAAACCCAGATGCTCAAAAATGATACGATCTCCACGAATACAGCGTAAATTTTCACAAATTAACATTATTTTATCCACCTACTAACGAAGATTTAATACTTTTCATTAATGCTATAATGTCGTAGCAAACCAACCAGCTATATATTATACATGAACATGTGTATGTATTTAATAAGGAGAATAATGTGAAACACAAGAGCAAGAATTCGTTTGGCGCAAAATCATCACTCAATGTTGATGGCAAGCAGTATGAATATTATAGCTTGCCGGCTGCTTATAAGATTTTAGGTGGTGATGTTTCCCGCCTTCCTTATAGCCTGAAGGTGCTGCTGGAAAATTTATTGCGTTATGAAGATGATGTAAGCGTCAGTGCTGATGATATTCGTGCTTTTGGCGATTGGACTAAAAATAAAACATCAGACCGCGAGATAGCGTTCCGCCCTGCCCGCGTTCTCATGCAGGATTTTACCGGTGTTCCAGCAGTAGTGGATTTAGCGGCGATGCGTGATGCCATGCAGAAACTAGGTGGCAATGCCGAAAAAATTAACCCGCTTTCGCCTGTGGATCTGGTTATCGACCATTCAGTTATGGTGGATAATTATGGTGATGCTAATGCCTATTCCAAAAATGTGGATTTGGAAATGGAGCGTAATAAAGAGCGTTATGAGTTCCTGCGCTGGGGACAAAATGCATTCAATAATTTCCGCGTTGTTCCTCCTGGTACCGGTATCTGCCATCAGGTAAATTTAGAATATCTGGCGCAGACTGTTTGGGTTGATGAGAATGTTGCCTATCCTGATACTCTGGTTGGTACAGACAGCCACACGGTTATGATAAACGGTCTTGGTGTGCTTGGCTGGGGTGTTGGTGGTATTGAAGCGGAAGCAGCGATGCTTGGGCAACCAGTTTCAATGCTTATTCCTGAAGTTGTCGGTTTTAAACTAACCGGAAAATTAAAAGAAGGCACAACCGCAACTGACCTTGTACTCACAGTTACGCAGATGCTACGTAAAAAAGGCGTAGTTGGTAAATTCGTCGAATTTTTTGGTTCTGGTCTGGACAATCTGCCACTTGCCGATCGTGCGACTATTGCCAATATGGCACCGGAATATGGTGCGACCTGCGGTATATTCCCGATTGATGCGGAAACTATCAACTATTTGAAACTCACAAGCCGCGAACCACAGCGTGTGGCATTGGTTGAGGCTTACGCAAAAGCACAGGGAATGTGGCGCGATGCTACCTATGCTGATCCAATTTTTACAGATGTTTTAGAGCTGGATATGGGAAGTGTTGAGCCGTGCCTTGCCGGACCGAAACGCCCGCAAGACAAAGTTTTACTTTCTAAAGCAAGCAGCTCGTTTCTGGAATCTCTCCCGGAACTCAACAAAGATAATAAAACTCCAAATTCTGCACTCAGCACCGAACGCCTCGAACACGGAAGCGTGGTTATAGCTGCTATCACCAGTTGCACCAACACCAGCAATCCTTATGTCATGATTGCTGCCGGTTTAGTTGCCCGTAATGCTGTTGCCAAAGGAATTAAACCTAAATCATGGGTCAAAACCTCGCTCGCGCCAGGCTCTAAGGTCGTTACTGAATATCTGGAGCAGTCAGGGCTTAATAAAGCACTTGATACAATAGGTTTCAATCTGGTTGGATATGGATGTACTACTTGTATAGGGAATTCAGGTCCTCTGCGAGAAGAAATAGAAGCGGAAATCAAGGATAAAGGTCTTGTGGTTGCTTCTGTTCTTTCTGGTAACCGTAACTTTGAAGGACGTGTTCACCAGTTGGTGAAAGCCAATTATCTCGCCTCACCTCCGCTGGTCGTTGCTTACGCATTGGCTGGCAGTATGAATATAGATATAACCAAAGAAGCAATAGGAATTGGTAGTGATGGCAAACCGGTTTATCTGAAAGATATTTGGCCGAGCAACAAGGAAGTTGCCGATACCGTCATGAAATGCGTGACTGCTGAAATGTACCGTAAAAAATATGCCGATGTATTTGCGGGCGAACCGGCGTGGCAGGCAATTCCTGTTGGCAAAGGCAAAACTTATAATTGGGATGCAAACAGCACTTATATACAAAATCCACCTTATTTTGTTGATTTGAAAGCTGGTGCAACAGACGCTACCCATGACATAGAGAACGCAAGAATTCTTGCATTGTTCGGTGATTCAATAACTACCGACCATATTTCACCTGCCGGCAATATCTCAAAAACTTCGCCAGCAGCCAAATATCTCTCAGGAAAAGGGGTTATCCCTGCCGACTTCAACTCTTATGGAGCAAGACGTGGTGGGCATGATGTCATGATGCGCGGAACATTCGCTAATATCCGCATTAAAAACGAAATGCTCGGTGGCGAGGAAGGTGGCAATACTCTGTATAACAATGAAAAAATGAGTATTTATGATGCCGCCATGAAATATAAAGCTGACAAAACCTCCCTGGTGGTTATTGCCGGTAAGGAATATGGCACCGGCTCATCACGTGATTGGGCAGCAAAAGGTACTAAACTACTAGGTATTGAAGCAGTTGTTGCGGAAAGTTTTGAACGTATCCACCGCAGTAATCTAGTGGGAATGGGCATCTTACCACTTACTTTTGAAGGCGATACCACACGCAAAAGTCTGAATCTGACCGGCGATGAGAATATCAGCATAGTTGGCTTGAAAGCAGGAATTAAGCCACGTATGCAGGTTAAAATGTTAATAAAACGTAAGGATGGTAGTAGCGAAACTGTACCTCTTCTCTGTCGCATTGACACTTTGGATGAGCTGGAATACTATAAAAATGGTGGTATTTTACAATATACTATTAAGAATTTGCTAAAATCCGCGTAACAGATTAAAAAGACTGAATGACCGATAAACCTACCAATAATTCAGATTTAATGCGCACCATAATTCTGGTGTATGGTTTGCTTGAAGATGGCAATCCATTCTGGGTGTTTGTTGCGGTTAAGCCAAGCCAGTATCAACCATTCATCACCGCCCAGAAAAATGGCACTCTGAACCTATATCAATTTGAGACGTATGGTGAAATCATAGTTTCCGGAGTTGGTAAATCTCCACCAGATGACATAACCATCAAGGTTGCGGAAATGTACCAGACAGATCCGGAAAAGCTGAAAGCACAAGTTGCGGAGTAGCGACATGAGTATTGACCATGCTTCCGTTGCCCGTGCAACACTCGCCAGGGAAATTACCCTTGTAGAATCCACCCGTGAAGACCACCAGCGGGAAGCGCAGGAATTAATAACAAAAATATTGCCTGAAACCGGAAAATCGTTACGCATAGGCATTACCGGTGTACCAGGTGTGGGCAAATCAACCTTCATTGAAACATTCGGTCTATACCTGATTTCACAAGGTCATAAAGTTGCAGTTCTGGCAATCGACCCATCCAGCACCAAAACCGGTGGCTCAATACTTGGCGATAAAACCCGCATGGCGAACCTCGCCCAGCATGAATCGGCTTTCATCCGCCCATCGCCAACTTCCGGCTCATTGGGAGGTGTGGCGCGACGTACGCGTGAGGCAATGCTGCTCTGTGAAGCAGCTGGCTATGACGTAATTATTGTCGAAACCGTAGGGGTTGGGCAGTCGGAAATCGAAGTCGCCGATATGGTTGATATGTTTATGTTGCTGCTGCTCCCAGCCAGTGGTGATGAATTGCAAGGCATTAAAAAAGGCATAGTTGAACTGGCGGATCTGGTGGTGGTTAACAAGGCCGATGGCGATTTGGTTGCCGGTGCAAAACGTGTGCAGGGTGATTATAAAGCGGCACTCAGGATGCTACACCCGCCCTCTAACAACTGGAGTCCTTCCGTTCTTACCTGCTCTGCCATTACCAATCAAGGCATAGAGGAAATTTGGCATAAAGCTGAAGAATTCAGGAATATCATGCATGAAACCGGCGAGCTGGAAAAAAAGCGCAGCCAGCAAGCAGTGTCATGGATGTGGAAAGAAATAAAAGAAACGCTCGTTAGTAGATTTCTGAATCAGCCCGGTATGGAAGGTAAAATACAGGCGATGGAAACAGATGTAGAAGCTGGCAAAAAACCAGCTACTCAAGCTGCGTTAGAGTTGTTGTCATCCTGAGCGAAGCGCAAGCGCAGCACAGGATCTCGCAAAATT
>JBEBHV010000252.1:0-2476 GCA_040080715.1 Rickettsiales bacterium
CCTTAAACCAATGGACAATTTTCTCAAACCCGACCATCAGCCCGCCACGGTGGCGATGTATGTCAAATAACTGCTCTTCGCGTGGCTTGTTAACCCTATATTCCAGCATTCCCAGAGCCGTGGCAAAAGCAGGACCGCTGACCGATTCAGCCAGCCCCGAAAGCATCCGTGGTCTGCCCAGGCGCACCTGTTTACCCAATATATTCCCCGCCAGCTCGCGCACGCCGAGTAACTGGCTCGCCCCACCGGTAAGCACCACTCTTTTGCCTGCCTGAGCTGCCACATTACTCATCTCGATCTTGCTGCGGATCATCTCAAAAATTTCTTCCAGACGCGGGCGAATCACTCCCACCAGCATCGAACGTGGCATGGTGTTGCTTTCATCGGAATCTTCCTCGCCGAGAGGCGGCACATCCACCATAATCTGGTCATCACTTGCCGTCACAATCGCGCTGCCATGCAGAGTTTTCAGGCGTTCAGCGTGTGACAGGCTGGTGGAAAGCCCGCGCGCAATATCATTGGTAACATGCATCCCGCCAATCGGCACGCAGTCGGTGTACACATTTTTGCCACCGGCAACCACGCAAAAACTGGTGCTGCCCGCGCCCATATCAATCAGCGTAACCCCTAGCTGTTTTTCATCCTCATCAAGGCAGGAAAGCGCGGAGGCATAGGGTGCGGCGACAAAATCATCGACATTCAAATGGCAACGCCCGACACAATGCGACAAATTATGCATCACCCCGGCAAGACCGGTAATCATATGCACATCCGCGCCCAGTTTTTTCCCGAACATTTTACGCGGATCAACAATTCCCCTCGCCCCATCCAGATAATAAGATACCGGTATCGAATGTAAAATCTCATGTTCATTATGGGCGATGCTTTCCCGCGCCTGCTCGATGATGTCCATAATATCGCGGTCAGTAACTTCCTCACCGAATAACGACATTTCCACAGTCACATTGCGCGAATTTAAATTGCCGCCGGAAAGGCTGATCATAACGCTTTCAACTGTCCCGCCCGCCATCTGTTCGGCAGCGTGTACAGCATTGGTAATCGAGGTTTCCGCCTCGGCAAAATCAGTTATCACCCCGGCGCGGATACCTTTGGAAAGCTGATGTCCGATACCGGCGATTTTTATTTCACCGGCCGAATCAATATAAGCGATAAAACAGGCTATTTTAGCCGTGCCAATATCGAGAACGGCAATACTGCCATTACCGCTTTTTTTGAGAGGTGTCTGTGACTTTTTACGTTTCACTTAAGTATCTTTCGCATTAGTTGGTTTAATGTCTATTTCATTTTCAGGTAACTTAATAAACAACCTCCCGTCAATACGCAAGTCAATCACTTTAATATCGCGATCCAGCAATTTTTCTTTTTGTTGTAGTTCAGCCAGTTTCTTCCAGGCAGCAAGATAATCTTCTTCCGGCAACTGCACTTCAATATCTTCATTTCCACCACTTGTATTCGCAGCTTTCAGCTTAATATTCCACCGCCGGTCACCAATCCACACCGCCGCCACAAAACGCTTCGAAAGCTCCGGCTGTGAATCAATCAGCTTACGCAGGCTTTCAACATTTTTCGGCGCGCCTTCCCCAACAACAAGTGGTAGCGATTTATAGGGCGTAATGTCAAGCCCGCTCATCACCACCCCGTTATCATCTATCAGCGATTTTTTACCTTTATACTGCCAGATGGCGATCGGCTCTCTTTCCACCACCCGCACATACAAGGTATCCGGCAAGGCGCGTTCAATAGTCGCATATTTTATGCTCTCGATTTTCTCCAGCCTTTCACGCATTTCGTCAAGGCGCAAATGCAGAATAGGCTCGCCTTTGCTAACATCAAGGGCTTTATTAATTTCCTCCATCGATGTCCGGTTGCGCCCTTCAATATACATATTTTCTACAGCATATCCCGATTTCGCCGTAGCTCCATATACTTTATCAGACACAAACTGAAATCCACGGCTAAAGGCACTGGTTTTCCACGCCCATATACCGGCACCAGCTATTAACACAATAAGCAACACCCCACCGGCAATCTGCAGTTTCTGCATTAATTGCTGACGCTTTATCTGCAGCTCTTTTTCGCGGATTGCCTGCTTGGATTGCCTGTGCCGCGATGAAAGCTTCTCTTCTTTTTTCTTTTTAGCCATAACGAACTACCTGTTATTCTGTCATCCCGAGCGTAGCCGAGGAATCTTAGCTAATCCCTAATGCCTAATCCCTAATGCCTAATGCCTAATCCCTTACTACCCCACCCGCGCCGCCGCAACCAACTCCTGCACCAATTCGTTAAACGAAATCCCCACATACGCAGCAATTTCCGGTGACAGAGAAAGCGAAGTCATGCCCGGCTGGGTATTAATTTCCAATATATAAAAATCCTTGCCGTCATAGCGAAAATCCGAGCGCGTAAGCCCACGGCAACCCAGCGCGCGGTGAGCAACAAGCCCCATCTGCATCAC
>JBEBHV010000253.1:0-2474 GCA_040080715.1 Rickettsiales bacterium
AATTCACCGATGGTGAAGAAAGCCCGTGAGGGTGTGATGGAATTTCTGCTTATCAATCATCCTCTTGATTGCCCGATTTGCGACCAGGGTGGCGAGTGCGATTTGCAGGATCAGGCAATGGCTTATGGCACTGGCATCAGCCGTTATAAAGAGCATAAACGCTCGGTTGAAAATAAATATATGGGGCCGATTGTTAAAACCGAAATGACCCGCTGCATCCATTGCACGCGTTGTGTTCGTTTCGCTACTGAAATTGCAGGAGTGCCGGAGCTTGGTGCGTTTGGACGTGGTGAGCATATGGAAATTGGGACTTATGTGGAAAAAACTTTGACTTCCGAACTTTCAGGAAACTTGGTTGACTTATGCCCGGTAGGTGCGCTGACCAGCAGGCCATATGCTTTTGCGGCGCGTCCGTGGGAACTTACCAAAACTGAAACTATAGATGTGCTCGATGCAGTTGGTTCTAATATCCGGGTTGATAGTCGCGGTGAAGCGGTGCTGCGTGTACTTCCGCGTATCAATGAAGATATAAACGAAGAATGGATTTCTGATAAAACCCGCCATGCCTGTGATGGTCTGCGCGTACAACGTCTGGACAGACCGTATATTCGCGGTAATGATGGAAAGCTTCGTGAAGCAAGCTGGGAAGATGCTTTAGCGGTGGTAGCTGGCAAAATGAAAACACTCAAACCGGAGGAGATGGCTGCTCTTTCCGGTAATTTAGCTTGTGCTGAAAGCGTTATGGCGTTGCGGGATATCCTTGACAATATGCATGTGGGTAGTCGTGATTGCCGCCAGGATGGTGCTATGTATGATGTATCCAGCCGTTCCAATTACCTGTTCAATACCAGCATTGCCGGGCTTGAGCAGGCGGATGTTATTTTGTTTATCGGGGCAAATCCACGTCGGGAAGCGGCTATGGTGAATGCCCGCATTCGCAAGACTTATTTAAAAGGTAATTTAAACGTATATAGCATTGGCAGTAATGCTGATTATAATTATCCGGTTTATTCTTTCGGCAATGATCCTCGTGTTATTTCTGATATTGTGCTTGGCACGCATCCTCTTGCTAATATATTAGCTGAAGCCAGAAATCCTGTCATAATTATTGGCACCTCGGCGATTGCCCGCAGTGATGGAGAGGCTATTTTTGCTGCGGCAAAAACCATGGCAAAGAAATATGGCGTTGTCCGTGACGATTGGAATGGCTTTAATGTTCTGCACCATGCTGCGGGGCGGGTGGGTGCGTTGGATTTAGGCTTTGTTCCAAAAGATGGTGGGCGCAATATAGCTGAGATTTTTGCCAGCTGCGCAATTGGTGATGTTAAATTTGTATATCTGCTTGGTGCGGACGAATTTGATATGGAATTTCTGGGCAACGCTTTTGTGGTTTATCAGGGCAGCCATGGTGATGATGGAGCGCATCGGGCGGATGTGATACTGCCTTCGGCAGCTTACACTGAAAAAGATGCAACATATGTTAATTTAGAGGGGCGGGTGCAGCGTACAAAGCGGGCTGTTTTTCCGGTGGGGCAGGCTAAAGAAGATTGGAGTATACTCCGCACACTCTCTGATAAGCTTGGTAATCCGCTTCCTTACAATAATCTTTCGCAGCTTCGTGCGCGCATGGAAAAAATTGCACCGCATTTTACAAGGCTTGGCGAGATTATTCCATCGCAATTGTCCGATGGTGTGCAACCGGGGCGGGTGGTAATCAATGCTTCGCCGTTTGATGAATTCATAACCAATTTCTATATGACCGACCCTATCTCACGCGCCAGTAAAACCATGGCTGAATGTAGTAAATCAGTTAATTCGCAAGCGAAGAAGGTGGCATGACATGCCAACTATCTGCTTCTTTTATGGGATTTATATTTCCATGTATGTAAACGAACATAATCCACCACATTTTCATGCCGAATATCAGGGAAACGAGGCTTTGATAAACATACAAAACGGCGAATTGTTGGATGGAAAACTTCCTAGGCAGGCTTTAAATCTAATAGATCAGTGGAGAAAACAACATATTGCAGAGCTAATGGAAAATTGGGATAATGCTACTAAACTTATTATGCCGAAAAAAATCGCGCCATTGGAGTAGCTATCTATGTATTACCATATAACGAATGCAGCCTGCTTAAAAGATTATTTTGTGCATCTTGAGTTTGAAGATGGTACAAAAGGTGTGGTAGACCTAAGTAAAATAGTCAATGAATGGGATGCTTTCTTACCGCTAAAAGATAAGAAATTATTTTGTAAAATGAAAATTGATGAGCGTTTTCATACTATAGAATGGCCAAATGGGCTGGATTTATCCCCTAGAACCCTTTATGAGAAAGTAAAAAATAGCGATGGAAAACCAGTTGATTACTAATTTTTTACCTGTTTGAGGGGCGCAATGAAACAATATAAAGTTGTAATTTACCGTGAGCCGTTGCTTGGCTCTATCCTGCTTTTCGGTGCTAAGGTTGATC
>JBEBHV010000051.1:0-10935 GCA_040080715.1 Rickettsiales bacterium
CTATTTGCCAACGCCATTAAAACTGGTAATTTCCCCTCCATAATTTTCTGGGGCAGTGCTGGTTGTGGCAAAACCACTATGGCGCGCCTAATTGCCAAATATAGCGGCGGGCTATTTGTACAGCTTTCGGCAGTTTCCCATGCCACTGCTGACCTACGCAAGGTGTTTGAGCAGGCGGAAATTGATAAAGGCGCGGGTAAACGTACGATACTGCTCATTGATGAAATCCACCGTTTTAACCGCTCGCAGCAGGATTTATTTTTGCCATATATCGAAAACGGCACGATTATTTTGATTGGCGCGACTACGGAAAATCCGTCCTTTGAACTAAACTCAGCATTACTCTCACGCTGCAAAGTTTTGATTCTCAACCGCCTTGATTTAGGAAGCCTAAAAAAACTCACCTATAAAGCCGAAGAATTTACCAGCAAAAAACTTCCGCTGGACGAAGAAGCGCGCACCACGCTGTGCGCCATCGCTGATGGCGACGCACGCTACCTGCTTAATATGGTTGAGGAGCTACTCGAAATAACCAAGCCCTTGGGTAGCGAAGAATTGCTCAGGCTCATTCAAAAACGCATGCCTGTTTATGATAAATCTGGTGAAGGACATTATAACCTCATCAGCGCGCTGCATAAATCGCTGCGTGGGTCGGATGTTGACGCTGCTCTCTATTGGTTTGCGCGGATGCTGGATGGTGGCGAAGAACCGCTATATATACTGCGCCGTCTTGTGCGTTTTGCTTCGGAAGATATTGGATTGGCTGACCCGAATGCACTTATACAGACCATAGCAGCCAAAGATGCGTTTGAATTTATCGGCGCGCCGGAAGGTTATGTGAATATCGCGCAGGCCGTGGTGTATCTCGCCACCTCCCCTAAATCCATTGGTGTGTATCGAGCGATGAATAAATCTATTGCTGATGCCAAGAAGAACGGTTCGCTAATGCCACCAAAACATATTTTAAACGCGCCCACCAAGCTGATGAAAGAAGTTGGCTATGGCGCGGGCTATGTCTATGACCCCGACACTAAAGACGGCTTCTCAGGACAGAATTATTTCCCCGATGAAATGCCCCGCGCCAGTTATTATCAACCAGTCGAAGTTGGCTTTGAACGCGAGATAATAAAACGGTTGGATTATTGGGAAAAGTTGCGGGGGAAGAAGTTAAACAATGAGCATTGATATTATCAAAGCAACAGAAAAAGATAGGTGCTTTTTTAGAGTAGCTCATCATGTCGCTTACAGGGAAATAATAGAATCTATGTTCAACTGGAATGAGCAAGAACAAGATAAATATGCAGACAATGATTTTGATGAGCGAAATCCTCATATAATTTTATATGATAAAATACCTGCTGGGGTTATTGGATGGCAAGATAAACCGGATTACATATGGTTTGGTCCGATATTCATTTTACCTAAATATCAGAATCAAGGAATTGGTTCATACTTAGTCAGAAAATTTATTGATAAAGCTAATAGTCAGAATCTTACACTTAGGCTGCAGACATTACTCAGAAATGAAAGAGCCAAAAAGCTTTATGACAAGCTGGGATTTAAAACTGTATCCTCGGATGATATACATTGGCAAATGGAATACAAGAGATAGAGATCCCGACTTTCGTCGGGAATAATCTACTCAATCTTCACGGCACTGGTGGCTTCTTCCATTTCGGCGAAGGTAGGTTGCATGTGGCTGGGAACCTGAGTGCGGCCTATTTCCACGGAAACCTGCGGTGCCATGCCTTTTAAATGGGCAAGCAGCACGTCACGGATAATAAAATAAAATTGCTGTTCTTCGCTGTGGATTGCCATATTTCGGGAAGCGAGAGGCGCAACTATACAATATGCCATAAATACCCCAAGGAAGGTTCCCACCAGCGCGCCACCGATCATGCCACCCAGAATTTCTGGCGGTTCAGTGATACTCGCCATGGTTTTTACTACCCCGAGCACCGCCGCCACGATCCCGATTGCCGGAAGACCGTCCGCCATGCCCTGCAGCGCATGCCCCGGCCCTACTGCTTCGTGGTGATGTTTTTCAATCTGCTTTTCAATCAAATCTTCAATCTGCATTGGATTTTCCAAACCCATGGTCATGGTACGCAGCGTATCGCAGATTATATCAACCGAAAAATGGTCATGCTCGATTTTCGGGTATTGGCTGAAGATTTTGCTTTCATGCGGTTTTTCTATGTGCTGTTCAATCGCAATCAGACCTTTTGATTTCATAAGTTTGCACAAAGCAAACAACATGCACAGTAAATCTTTATAATCCTGCTTTTTCCATTTAGGACCTTTAACAGAAACTATAATTTCTTTAAAAGTTTTTTTGAGTACAAGACCAGAGTTGGAAATCATATATGCACCAATGGCAGCACCAAGGATCGTGCCCAGCTCATGCGGAAGAGCGTGCAGGATAATCTCCATCTTCCCACCGGACGCGATATAAATACCGAATACGCAGGCGAAAATGAGAACCAAACCAATTACAGGAAGCATCAGATGTCCACCAACTAGTTGAAATGCCTAGTCAGGATACAAGCTAAAAGCAAAAGAATCGTTAAAAGTCTGTATTATATTGGTAAATATGGAAGAAATATTACACCGCTTCCTTAACTTCCATAACACCATGAATAACCCGTATTTTGTCGATAACTGCCGGAGAAATGGCATATTTCCCGGGAAGTTCTATTTCTGCGGTTTTTATGGTGTTTTCTTTGGAAATTTGCGCCAGAAGGCGCACACTAGCCCCATATTGAGCTGGTTTTCCCAGCAAATTATAGAGTGAGGAGACGGCGGCTTCGTTATTAATAACAATAGAAAACCGGTCTTGGCTCCGGGTTTTCTGTTGTTTGGCAACAGCTTCATCAAGAGGCACTATATTCTGGGCGATAAGTCGCACACCTGCCTCTTCGCTTTTTCCGTCGGCAATTATTAATAATATTTTGCCATTTTCTATATTGTCACGCTCACGCGAAAGTAATGCCTCGTTAAATACCGAAACTTCAAATATCCCCCCCATATCGGAAAGCTGGATAAAGGCAAAACGCCCCTTGTCTGACACTTTAATTTTTTTACCGGTCACAATTCCGGCGAGCTTTACCGAACGGTATTTTTCATCGAGTTTTTCGGCAAGCAAATTTGATGTGGTAACTCCGAGTGACTCCATCGCCGTAGCGTAGCCGGAAAGAGGATGCGATGACAGATAGAAACCTATTGCCGAAAATTCATGCTCCAGTTTTTCCAACGCCGACCAATCGTTATGTTTTACCATTTTAGGTATATGCTTGTTACTTTCATCAGCACCACCAAATAAGCTTACCTGTTGGCTCTCGCGATCCCGCTGACAAGCAGTCCCATGCGCCATGAACAGTTCGATATTCGCAAATAATTCTCCACGGTTACTATGTAGAGAATCGAAAGCTCCTGCTTTAATTAAGAATTCCAATGCGCGCCTATTTAATGCCTCGGACGGAATGCGCGATACGAAATCAAAAATATCTTTATAAGCACCGTTACTATTGCGTTCTGCCACCACCCCTTCCATCGCCGCCGCACCGACATTGCGAACGGCAGCGAGAGCGTACAGTATGGCTTGTGGCTTAGGGCTTATGGCTTGAGTTTCTTCTTCATAAGCCTTAAGCCCTGAGCCATAATCCTTTTTGCCCACAGCAAAAAGAACCTGCGAAGCATTAATATCCGGTGGCAGAACTTCTATACCGAACCGTCCAGCATCTTCACGGAAGACACTCAACTTATCAGTATTTCCCATATCATAGGTCATGGAAGCGGCGATAAATTCCACCGGATAATTCGCCTTCATGTATGCTGTCTGATAAGCAATAACCGCGTAAGCTGCCGCGTGTGATTTATTGAAACCATACTCGGCAAATTTGGCGATTAAATCGAAAATACTCTCAGCCTGTTTTTTTGCTACTTTACCTGCAACTGCGCGCTCAACAAAAATATTGCGCTGCGCTTCCATTTCCGATTTGATTTTTTTACCCATCGCCCGACGTAACAAGTCAGCTTCACCTAGGCTATAGCCAGCAAGCAACTGCGCGATCTGCATCACCTGTTCCTGATAGATAATAA
Source organism: Rickettsiales bacterium (assembly GCA_040080715.1). Lineage (GTDB taxonomy): Bacteria > Pseudomonadota > Alphaproteobacteria > Rickettsiales > SXRF01 > SXRF01. The sequence continues at coordinate 4,102 of JBEBHV010000051.1, forward strand.
CCCCGAAAGTTTCTTTTAAAACCTGCTCGAGCAGCGGATGCTGATAAACCGGTTTTTCCTCGCCATGTTTACGGGCGATATAGGTCGGGATGTTTTCCATCGGTCCTGGTCGGTAGAGTGAAACCAGAGCGATAATATCTTCAAGGCAGTCAGGCTTTAGTTTTTTCAGCGTATCGCGCATCCCCACCGATTCCAGCTGGAATACACCAACCGTGTCACCCTGTCCTAACATTGCATAAGTTTTCTTGTCACCTTCGGGAAGTTTGCGAAGATCAACATCAATCCCACGCTCACGCACTAATTGCGCTGCCCTAACCAGAACCGTAAGAGTTTTCAGCCCAAGAAAATCGAACTTAACCAGACCGGCGGATTCGGCATATTTCATGGAATATTGCACCACCTGCATATCCGATTTCGGATCACGGTACATCGGCACCAGTTCGGAAAGCCGGCGATCACCAATCACCACACCGGCGGCATGGGTGGAAGCGTGGCGGTTGAAGCCTTCCAGCTTTAAACTGATGCTAACCAGTTTTTCCACCGCCTCATCTTCTTTAATCGCAGCTTTCAGCGTCGGCTCTATCTCTATTGCCTGCTCCAACGTTACAGGGGCAGCTGGATTATTGGGGACTAATTTACAGATTCTATCCACCTGATTATAAGGCATCTGCAACACCCGCCCAACATCGCGCAGAACCGCCCGCGCCTGCAATTTTCCGAAGGTGATAATCTGTGCAACGCGGTCTGTACCATATTTCTGCTGCACATAATCTATAACTTCCCCGCGCCGTTCCTGACAAAAATCTATATCAAAATCAGGCATGGAAACGCGGTGCGGATTCAAGAAACGCTCAAACAGCAAACCATAACGCAGCGGATCTAAATCGGTGATGGAAAGTGCCCAGGCAACCACCGATCCAGCACCAGAACCGCGCCCTGGCCCCACAGGAATTCCATTAGCCTTGCTCCAGGTTATGAAATCGGAAACTATCAGGAAATATCCGGGGAAATTCATTTTAATGATAACATCCAGCTCAAATTCCAAACGCTCAAAATATGGTTCACGCTTTTCCTGCGTCTCAATATAGCCGTCAAGACACGCTTCCAGACCTTTGCGCGCCTGCGCCCTCAGGCTGTCTTCCTCACTCATTCCCTCGATAGTAAAGCTCGGCAGAATCGGGTTGCGCGCCTGCGCCACAAAGGAACATCTGCGCGCAATGGCTATCGTGTTTGCCAGAGCTTCCGGTATATCGGCGAATAATTTACACATCTCCGCAGATGTTTTCAGGCGATGGTTTGTGGTTAGTTTCCTGCGCGCATCCTCACTTACATAAGCCCCGTCAGCGATACATAAAAACGCATCATGCGCTTCATACATATCTTCTTTGATGAAATACACATTATTGGTGGCAACCAGCGGGATGTTATGGGCATAAGCAAGGGAAATAAACCGTTCCTCGGTTGCAGCTTCCTCCGCCAAGCCATGCCTTGATAATTCCATATACAGGCGACTAGGAAACAACTCTTTAAGCTGCAATAATTTTTCTTCGGCAACAGCGTCACGCCCGGCAAGCAGCAATTTACCAACCGCGCCATTAATACCGCAGGTAAGGGCAATCAGCCCGTCGCTATGTCCATGCAAATCATCCATGGAAAGCAAAGGCGCGCTCTCACCGGCAGGTTGTAGATATGATTTACTGACCAGTGCCAGCAGGTTTTTCCAACCGGTTTCACTTTGCGCGTAAACCACAAGATGGTCAGGTTTCTGGGTGCTTGTATGGCGGCTATCCTGAGTTGATTCCGGTTTTATAAATAATGTACAACCCAGAATCGGCTGCACCCCTTCCCCCGCTGCTGCCAACGAAAACTCAAGCGAGGCAAACAAATTACCGGAATCGGTGACCGCAACCGCCGGCATTTTCTGAGCTTTACACCATTTCACCAGATCTTTTACATGGATAGCACCTTCCAGCAGCGAATAATCGCTATGAACGCGGAGATGGATGAATTGTGGCTGTGGCATAAGATTCTTTATATATGTTTAACAATACTTTATCAACCGTAACACAATCTTAACAAATAGCTATTTGAATGAGTTTAACTAATTTTGTAGAATAATGCTATCAGGATGAATAAAGAGAAAGAGATAATAAATGGAATATTTAGGTGTATCAATCAATCCTTCCACAGCAGAAAAATCTATAGATATTGATGATAAGACATCTGCACAAAAAATAGCTCGGGAACAAGCCAAAAATTTTATGGATGCCAGAGAACGAATTCGCAAAGCTTCTGATGGCAGTATAATTATTTCAATAAAAAGTGGCTTTACAAAAAATGGGGAAGAAACAATATCAGATGCTCTATTTCAGGACTATAACAAAGGAAATGAACAGAATATGACATTTGAATTTGGTAGAAGCTTAGCCGTGCTATCTTCAAACAAAGGAAAACATCCTTCTTTAGAAGTCGAAGTAACTCAAGAAAATATGAATTCGATTATTAGGCTGATGAATCAAGCAGCCATCAAACCCCGCGATTCTAAAGACACAAACAAAGTAGGTGAGGAGATACTCGGAGATCTGAAAAGTGGTTTAGCTGCGTACAGTGAGAAATCTAATCTCGCCAGAATGTAATCTTAATTCTACTTCAAAACTCCGCCTTCGAGATGTACAATTCTGTCCATGCGCCTCGCAAGTTCCATATTGTGAGTAGCAACCAGGGCTGACTGCCCACTATCTTTAGCCAGTTTCATAAACATCGAAAAAACATTCTCGGCAGTTTTGGGATCTAAATTGCCGGTTGGTTCATCGGCAAGCACAAGTGCCGGGTTATTTGCCATAGCGCGCGCTACTGCCACACGCTGTTGCTCTCCGCCGGAAAGCTTTGCCGGACGGTGATTAAGTCTACCAGAAAGCCCAAGTTGTCCTAATAAATTTTCTGCTTTTTCTTCCGCTTCTGCGCGTGAGACACCTGCTATCATTTGTGGCAGCACCACATTTTCAAGAGCGGTAAATTCCGGCAGGAGATGATGGAACTGGTAGATAAACCCAATATTTTTCTGGCGCGTGAGTGTGCGTTTCTTATCGCCGGCAGAAGATAAATCCTCACCATTAATTTTTACCTCACCGCCGGTTGGATTATCCAACAAACCAGCGATTTGCAGCAAGGTGGTTTTACCCGATCCACTCTGCCCAACTAGAGCCACCACCTCACCTTTTTTTACTTCAAGATTCAAATTATTTAAAACAGTAAGTGTCGATTCCGCCTGCTGGTAGATTTTGGTTATGCTTGTAAGATTGAGTGTGGAGTGTTGAGTGTTGAGTGTTGTATTAAGCACGGCAAAAACTCCTTTTTCTAAACTCTACACTCCACACTCCAAACTCCAATTTACTCATACCTAAGTGCCTCCGCAGGATTGAGTTTGGCAGCACGCCGCGCCGGATAAATGGTGGCGAGGAAAGAAAGTGCCAACGAAAAACCAAGCACCATGACAACTTCTTTGAAATCCACTTTGGAAGGCAGGTGCGACAGGAAATAAAGCTCGGCAGAGAATAATTTATGCCCCATCATTGATTCCAGCCAAGCTTGAATATTTTCGGTGTTAAGAGCAATGAGAAGACCAAGCAGGAAGCCAATAAATGTCCCCACCACCCCAACGCTCGCCCCACACATGAAAAATATCCGCATAACTGAGCCTTGGCTTGCGCCCATTGTCCGCAGAATTGCTATATCTTGCCCCTTCTCGCGCACCAGCATAATCAGGCTGGAAATTATATTGAACGATGCCACCAATATTATCAGCATAAGAATCAGAAACATCACATTGCGCTGCACCAGCACTGCTTCAAAAATATGATTATTGGAAGATTTCCAATCATACACGCGATAGCCGGAACCAAGCCTCTGCGAAACTTGCCGCGCAATATCCAATGCCTTATCAGGATTATCTGCGGTTATTTCGATGACAGAAGCATTATCCCCACCATTTTCCTTAAGTTTGAAATATGTTTGCGCTTCCGAGAAAGGCATGAGAATCAAGCTATTGTCGTAAGCAAACATGCCGATTTCAAAGGTCCCAACCACCGGATACGCCTTCACTCTGGGAACTAATCCAGCTATGGTTGCCCGACCCTCCGGTGAAATAAGCAGCAAATTATCACCTGTTTTCAAACGCAGCTTTTCTGCCATGCGCTTGCCGATAATTATCCCCTCACCACGTTTGAAGACAGCCAGCTCATCCTGAGCAATTTTCTTTAGCAGCAGCGGTTTTTTTTCAATATCATTCTGCCTGAAACCGGTTACCATCGCGCCTGTGGCAATACCTTCATGGCTTGCCATAATCTGCCCATCAACTTTCGGCAAAACAAGTTTTACTCCTGAAATGCCTGCTAAATCTGCACTGATTTTCTCATAATCGGCGATACCGCGCTCATTGGAATAAACTGTAACATGTCCTTCCAGACCGATGATACTATTTATCATCTCTCCGCGCACTCCGTTCATCACCGCCAAAACCACAATCAATGTGGCTACCCCGAGCGCGATCCCCACCAATGAAAACATGGCGATAATCGAGATAAACCCCTCCTCACGGCGGGCGCGAAGATAACGAAAAGCAATTATACGTTCAAAATGCGCTAGCATATTATTTCACTTTTTTGTTTTAGCTCTTATCCCCGCCTCATGCGCCTTCACCATCCAACTAAAAATCAAATCCTTGTCTTCCTGCACATGCGGAGGAACCTCCCAGTAACTCATAGCCACAACTTTTTTTTCACCTTTTTTATCATGCTTGTCATAGATAAATGGTACACTTCCCGCACTCTGATAATCAGGTTTATTGGTTTCATCAACTTTGAAATATAAACAGTCATCGGCAATTATCGCAAACATAACGCCATAACGATAAATACCAACTCCACCGAACATCCGACGGGTTGATATTCCTTCCACGCCAACGAGTTGCTCCAGAACATTTTCTACAAAGCTGCTATCTATCATTTAATTAGCAATCCCAAAACCGCTTCTACTGATAATTCCTGCTTCTCGCCAGTCTTGCGGTTTTTAAGTTCGACTACGCCTTTTTCCGCACCTTTTGGTCCAACGACAATTTGCCACGGCAGCCCTATTAAATCCATCGATGCGAATTTAGCCCCTGCCCGTTCATCGGTGTCGTCATATAAAACTTCTTTTCCTGCGGTTATTAACTTTTCATATAGTGATTCACAGAGTGCATCACATTTCGCATCTCCCACCCTGAGATTGACAATTCCTGCGAAAAACGGTGCGACTGACTCCGGCCAGATTATGCCACCCTCATCATGGCTGGCTTCAATAATCGCGCCCAGTAAACGCGATACGCCAATTCCATAAGTTCCCATTTCCACGCGCGTCGGCTTGCCATCCGCACCCATTACATCCACATTCATCGCGTCAGTATATTTGCGCCCAAGCAGGAATATCTGACCTACTTCAATACCACGGGCTTCGCGCAGTTTTTCTTTCGGCACCGGGCATTTTTCAGGAATATGCAGCTCGTCAGCAGCAGCGTAGAGACCGCGCATTTCATCGCTGCTCATAGTTATTTTTCCACTACGAATATCATCAAATGTCGCGTCATAATAAAGCGCGCTTTCGCCTGTTTCGGCGATAACCTGAAACTCATGGCTGACTGAACCACCAATAGGCCCACTATCAGCGTTTACTGCAATTGCAGTAAGACCAAGGCGTGCAAAAATGCGGTGATAAACATCATACATTTTGCTGTATTCAGCCTTCGCATCTTCAAGAGTTGCGTGGAATGAATAACCATCTTTCATCAGAAATTCACGACCACGCATTACACCAAAACGCGGGCGGATTTCATCACGGAATTTCCAGTTAATCTGATACATATTAATCGGCAGTGATTTATAGCTCTTCACAAATGCACGGAAATTATCAACAATCATTTCTTCGCAGGTTGGGCTATAGAGCAAATCGCGCTCGCTTCTATCTTTAATCCGCAGCATTTCCTTGCCGTATGCGTCATAACGCCCTGATTCTTTCCATAAATCCGCTGGCTGCAAAGTCGGCATCACCACGCGGATGCAGCCGGCTTTATCCAGCTCGTCAGCGACGATATTTTCGACATTGGCAAGCACGCGCTGCCCCAGTGGTAGCCAAGTATATATCCCCGCAGCCTGCTGGCGGATCATGCCAGAACGCAGCATCAAACGATGCGAAACAATCTGGGCTTCGGAAGGGTTTTCTTTAAGCAGGGGAAGGAAATATTTAGATAGGCGCATGATGGATGACTTGATTATAAGATGATTAGATGACTAAATTATTAGAATGATTAGATTATTAAGTAAAATTGTTTTTATGAAATAGCGAATTCTTTAATTCCTGAATTCTCGAATAACCAACGCAATTATGATAGTAACAATTGCTGCCAGACTGCTTGCTATGATAACGGCTCTTTTCCAGTAAATAGCTTTGGGGGCTACCCTGTAGCCTTCAATTGCCTGTTTCTCGGTTATTTCCTCATACTCAGTGGAAAATGGTATAGCGACAAACAACATAATCCACCAGGCATTTAAAAAAGTGAAAAAAGCGAAGGCAACAGACATAAATACTTTCTTTCTTTGTCATTGCGAGGAGCTTTAGCTCCGTGGCAATCCAGCTTATTATTAGGAATAATACTGGATTGCTTCGCCACAAAAATGTGGCTCACAATGACGAGTTATATATTAAACCTGTTCCAGCTCAACCAACGTTCCGTAAAAATCTTTCGGATGGAGAAATAAAACCGGGTTGCCGTGTGCGCCAATTTTTGGCTGTCCATCCCCT
>JBEBHV010000254.1:0-2457 GCA_040080715.1 Rickettsiales bacterium
CACTGGCACTTTCATTCTTTACTAAACCAGCGGCATATTTCTGTAGGTCGCTATCGATGGTGAGTTTTATGTTCTCTCCGGGTTTGCTATCGGTTTTGCCGATTTCGCGCACCGGCATTCCATGTACGTTTACTTCAAGCTGGCGGATTCCGGCGGTACCACGCAGATTGTCCTCCATCATTTTCTCAATGCCATTCTTGCCAATTTTAAAATCGGGCAGGCGCATGAGTGGCGGGTCATTTTCTGATAATTCGCTCTCGGTTACAGCTCCCAGATAGCCGAGCAGATGCGCGGATTCATCGAGAAGGGGATAATAGCGTATCTGTCCAATATCAACGGTCACACCGGATAAATCCATCATATGCAGTTCGATGAGTGACACTTCATCCCATGTCAGATGTTCTTTAATCATATCCGGCATGGAAGCAGTCGATACCTTTACACTCTCAAGGGCTTTCAATTTTTTCTCCGGTATAACCAATATGGTTTTCAGCTTCTCGATAGTAGATTTCAGAGCTTGCTGAGTGATAGTGCTGTAATCAATGAACAGGCGATAGTTAGTGTTGCTGGTGGCGATCTGAATGCCTTTGCGGTCTAAAATATTGCCACGCGCCGGAGCGACTAGTTGCAGCTTGATACGGTTGTTTTCAGAAAGGGCGGTGTATTTTTCGGCGTTGATGAATTGCAGGTAGTAAAGCCTGCTTGCCAGTGCGGAAAAAGCGGCAAGCTGCAAACCACCAAATATCAGGGCGCGTCTGGTGAATTGATGCTGTCTTTCATTATCCTTAGGCATGGGTCAATATCCAGCGGCGTTGCTTTATATACTCGGCGATATTATCAAACAGTTTATGAAACAGCGGATAAAGACCAATTGTCAGAAGCCATTGGACGAAGGCCGCAGGAATTGCCTGAGATTGGTTGCCGGAAAGGGAGATTATAAACCACTGGGAAATGCATATTATCGCAACCAGCATTACGAAATATCCCCACATGATCATAAACCCTTCTTTGTGGATATATTTACTCTGGCTGTGGGTTATGACAAGAAATATCAGATAGAGCAGGGCAGACAGTCCAAGCGGAGTTCCACTCACCACATCCAGCATCAGACCGGTGAGGCAGGCAAACCAATAGGGCATTTCCGGCGACTGTATTGTTCCCCAATAAAAAATCGGAAATAAAGGAAGAAGAGGCATTACATAACCCATCCCCCAGATATGATTGGGAATTATGCGCAGCATGAACAACAGGCAGGTGATGATAACAGGCGTTATCAGCCATAGCAGCAGTTCAAGGCGTTTTAAAATCATGTGTCAATAATTACGAGTTGTGAGTTAAAAGTGCGGAGTGCAGAGTAATAAAAAAAGACACTATCGCGCAACATATATGTTTGCGTTTAATACCAGAGGAAAAGGGAAATATCTACACTCTAAACTCAGCACCCAATACCCGTAATTTTTTACAGAGAATACTCAATCACGCTTACATATTCGATTTTGGAAGCATCGACAAAGGGCTGCACGCGGATGACACCTTTTTCAATTGCAGTTACCACGCCAACAGCTATCCCGCGCGGGAAAACTCCGCCATCGCCGGAAGTGATGATGCGCTCACCAACAGAAATTGAACTGCCGGACTCGATATAAGACAGGCTAGGGAGTTCATTGTTATTGCCAACCAGAATAGTTTTTTCGCGACTAGTCTCACTCATAACCGGTATGCGTGAATTTATATCACTGAGCAGCAGGATGCGGGAGCTGGTATTTCCTGCCTCTACCACGCGACCAACCAACCCAAGCTCACTGATCACCGCCTGATCTTTTTTTATGCCATGCTCGCTGCCACCACTTATGAGGGCAGAACGTACATACGGACCACTCATGTCGGTGACTATCCTAGCGGTTATATAATTATTTTTTGCTTCCTGAACGACGTTCAGGAGTGCGCGTAGACTGCTATTTTCCGCTTCCATGGTTTTAGCTATGGACTGCCACTGGAGCAACTGCACATTGGTATTTTTAAGAGCCATATTCTCAGCCCGCAGGTTCACCATGCTGCTTACCCACTCACCGGCAGATGCAATTGCATCAAACGGTTTGCTGGCTACAGCAATCGCCGGAGCTATTACATCGGTAAGCGTTGTTCGGATACGAGAAGCGTTCTGACTGCCTGCCTGACTCATCACCATAAGAGCGACCGAAGACAATGCGAGAAAGGTTGCCAATGCCCTGGCGGTGATGCCACGGGGCGTTACAGCGGTAATATGTGCGGTACGACTCTTTTTTACAGGCATTTCCTAGGTTTCTCAGTGGTTTTCAGGCGTTACACAAGCAAATAATTTCTATCATTCTGACGTGATAATTTTATAATCGCAACTAAAAAAACACTAAAAAATATTTTTTTGTAATTATATTTTTTATAATGATTTTTTAATCATTTCAGGACATAATAAATGTC
>JBEBHV010000052.1:0-10745 GCA_040080715.1 Rickettsiales bacterium
ATATCTCATCCCTCTCGACGCGACAAAGGTGTCCATATTTCTTTTCCATAGCAACACAGCCTTACAGCAAGTGTTGCACTTCGGTCTAGAACTGGGGATGTCTCATGAACATCACAAAGCAGTGATGCTTGGCACACATGTAGTTAATGAAATGTCACGCTGGTTTGGTGCTGATGTAAAAGCGGCTGTTAGTTTGGAACAAAATCACGAAGGCGAACACCAAAAAATAATTTCCTTCAGTTTTTCTGGATCTAGGGCAGCTCAGGCTTGGGAAAATGTAGCCTCATTTCTTTATAATAATACAGATATTGGTAGTGCATACATTGAACCGTCTAAAGTAGATGAGTTGAAAAAAGCTCCAATTAAAATGGATTTGGATAAGCTTTCTAAATATAAAACAGCAGTCTTTGATGCAGCAGCTCATGATGCTGGACATAATGGTAGTATAGTATCACGCCATCTCAGCAATAAACAAAGTAGCGGTCCGTTGATGTTTTAGTACATTAAAATAGCTAGTGATGACCAGAACCTCCCTCAGGCAACTCAACCTTGCTCAAGGCAAGCTGTTTCTGCAAATCCTGTTTCAGGCTTTCCAGTCCCTGCTCATTCTTCGCCTCGCAGCGGGCAACCAGCATCGCCTGCGTGTTGGATGCCCGCAGCAGCCACCAGCCAGCGTTCGTACTCACCCGCACACCATCAACATCGCTGAATTTTGCTCCGTCTTTCTGCAAGCGGCTTTTCACCTCATCAATCACCTTAAATTTACGCAAATCATCGCAAGGGAAGCGAATCTCCGGCGTATTAATGCGTTTTGGCAAAGCCGCCCGCAGCTCAGAGAGTTTTTTATTACTACGCGACAACAGACCAAGCAGACGAACCGCTGCATAGATCGCGTCATCAAACCCATAATATTTATCGGCAAAAAACAGATGCCCGCTCATCTCACCCGCCAGCGGCGCGCCGGTTTCTTTCATTTTGGATTTTATCAGCGAATGCCCGGTTTTCCACATGAGAGGTGTTCCACCGAGGCGCGCCACCTCATCAAACAACGCGCCACTCGCCTTCACATCGGCAATAATAGTCGCTCCAGGTTTTTCTTTCAAAATATCAGCAGCGTAGAGCATCAGGAGTTGATCGCCCCATAAAATATTTCCTTCATCATCAACCACGCCCAGCCGGTCGCCATCGCCATCAAACGCGATGCCAGCATCCAGTTTTTTCTCGCGCACTGTAGCGATTATCTGCTTCAGATTTTCCGGCACTGTCGGATCCGGGTGATGCGCCGGAAATGTGCCGTCAATTTTTTCATTAAGCGCGATATGTTTTCCGGCAAGCCTCTGGCAAATCGCCGACATTATCTCTCCAGTCGCACCATTCCCTGCATCCCACGCCACATTAAGCTCACGCGTCCCATCATATGCCTTGAGCATCGCAGCAATATATGTTTCGCGTATGTCCTGTTTTTCGATTTTCCCGGCACCACTTGCCAGATTATTATTTTCCGCAAGGGTTTTTAATTCGGCAATCGCAGCACCATAAAACGCCTGATTCTGCAGCACAAACTTAAAGCCATTATGATCCGGTGGATTATGCGAACCGGTAATCATTATCCCACCCACAGCTTTTTTGCTATAAGCAGCGTAATAAAGCATCGGCGTTGGCCCAAGCCCAATATCCAATACATCAAGACCGCTATCAATAATCCCACGGCACACGGCCTCATGCATCTGTGGCGAGCTGAGTCGCCCGTCACGTCCCACGCAGATAACACCATCTTTCTGCAACTGCGCGGCTTTCGTAGCAAAAGCGCGGGCGATAAGATAGGCATCTTCAGCAAATAAACTCTGTCCCACTATGCCACGAATGTCATATTCACGAAAAATAGTTGGGTTAAAAACATGTATCATTTCTTTTTTCATCAATTGTACTGTCATATCATCCATTTTCTCTTATTTAACTTTACTAAAAACTACATTAATTTGAACCTGGTGGGGCAGCAGGCGGTGCCTGAGCTGATTCCTTAGACGCATCGACAGGAGTATTTCCCGATGCAGACGGTGCAATCTGTGATTCAGCACCGGTAGTAATCTTGGTATTTATTTTACGCTCATTTGCCAACTCAACAGTCAGCTGCTTTGCTTTCTTTGGATTCATGGCGGCAAGTATAGGAGCTGCTTTCTTTTCTGCCATAGCATTAATAACCATAAGCAGAATCGGCATTTCAATTTCGTCAAAAATACGCGCTGCCTCAGCCGGTTTCATATTTTCATAAATTTTTACGAGGCTATTAATCTTTGCATCTTCCTTATCATTATATTGGGCAAGAAGAACGGCAACCTGCTTTTTCATTGCTTCGATCTGTTTTATTTTATCATCAATCCGTTTCTGTGTTGCCCCAAGCGCGGCTTCTTTGATCTGTATATTATTTTCCCAACGTTCTAATTCCTCGCGACGCTTGGAAAGGCTCTGTAGCAATTCCACTTCAACCGCTGTGAAACGATGCTCTGCAGAAGATTCCAGATTCTTGGAAACGTTTGGATTTTCTTCTTTCTTATCTTCTTTTTTACTCTCTTCTTTACCATCACCTTCTGGCTTTTTCTCATCGCCCTTTTTCTCGTCACCTTTTTTCTCTTCGGACTTCTTATCGTCTTTTTTATCTTCCATTTTTTTCTCACCTGCTTTTTTATCATCAGGCTTCTTTGCGCTTGCCCCTTGATCCGGAAGGTTTGCTGGCTTCTCAGTAGAAACATTCGACGGTTTCTCAGCTTGTTGCGCTTCCACACTGCCAATAAGCAAAGATTCAGTGTCCCTGATAACAGACACCACTTTAACAAATAACAGCAATACAGCAGTTACGATAATCGCCGGAAGAATACGCAGTTTTTTCACTTTAATTATCCTTTAATGCCAGCACGAATCATATTGAGCAACTCCTGCTCCGCCTTGGATCTGGATTTACTTGGAGTTTGAGGAAGATTATGAGCTTCTTTTTCAGAAGCTGCATTATCAACAGATTGCCCTGCATTTCCAGCAATATTTACCGGCTTGGGACGACCAACCATCCTGCCTATAACCGCTTCAAGGGAAGCAGTGGTTTTTTCTTTATTTGAGTTTCTTTCTACTATGCGCGGCACTGCTTTATTTTCGACTGCGAAAGAAGATTTTGTAGCATTTTCTCCAATATCTTTTTCCCTGGTCAACACCTCGTCATCATCTATGCGTTCTTCCGAAAACACGCGTTTGCGCGCGCGATTAACCGCAAGATTAGCATCAAGCTGGTCAGTGAGAATATTTCCCTTCTCGACCATAAAAGCGAGGTCATCCATAAGATAATTTGCTTTATCTATTTTATTTTGCATATTCTCGCCAATTTTTTTGCTGGCTGTTTGCAGCGCAATTATGCTTTCCGAGGCGCGAGCAGTAGACTCATCAAAATATTGCAGCAGGTTGGCAAGCTCGCTTTTACCATCCTGTAATATCTTAATGCGATTATTGAGTACCCAGCAATAGCTGATATTGGCTATCAGCAGACCGGCAATCATAATATTAAGCAGTAGGCTTATAAAATCAACGCTCATACACACACTCCTGCAGAGTAATAGTTACCACCATTCCAAGCAGAACTGAAGCAAAATTAGAGCCAATTATCATAACTGGGTATCCTTTACCCTTTGTTTGACTGGCTCATTTATTGAGATGGCAATATTTTCTTTTACTCTGCCCAACGTCCCGGTTGTCACTGGTATACCGCCACAACGGAGCGTTACATCATCGTCAGGGCTGCAATTAAGCAGCATAGTACTACCAACCTTAAGGCTCATCACATCTTTAAGGGTAACCAGCTTTTCATCAAATATAGCCTCAATCTCAATATTAGTACCGCGCAGTTCCCGACCCAGATATTTTTCCCATACCGTATCTTTGCCGAAATTTTCTCCCATGAACATCTGGAGTAACAAATCACGCACAGGCTCAAGAGTGGTGTGTGGTAACAAAATCTCCAGCATCCCGCCACGATCATCCGCCATATCAACCCGGAACTTAATCAAAAGTGCAGGATTTCCAGGACGGGTAATGGTTGCAAAGCGCGGATTACTTTCAAGACGTTCAAAATGGAAAGTGACAGGCGAAAGTGGTTCAAACGCCGCGCTCATATCAGCCAGCACAACATCCACCATTCTTTTTACAATATCCTGCTCAATGGTTGTGTATGGTCTGCCCTCGATACGCATCGGACGGTCTGATTTACGCCCGCCAAGCAATATATCCACCATCGAATAAATATGTGAGCTGTCAACGGTGACAATGCCAAAATTTTCCCATTCTACCGCACGAAAAACCACCAGCAAAGCAGGCAGCGGAATAGAATTGAGGTAATCATCGAAACGAATGCTTGCCATTGAATCAATACTGACATCAACGTTTTCCGAAGTAAAATTACGCAGTGACGTTGATAGCTGGCGAATCAGGCGGTCAAACACCACCTCCATCATCGGCAGTTTTTCGTAAGCCGTCATTGATTTATCAAGGATGGCAAATATACCATCCGTGTGATGTGAGCCAGTTTCCTTCTTCACATCAAAACCGAGAAGCGAATCAATCTCGTTCTGGTTTAAGACGCGGGCACTTTCTTCACCGGTACCAGCACCAGCATCAGCGGCAGGCGCACCACCTTCTTCCGCTTTCTTTTCTTCAAGCTCAAGCATCGATGCCCACTCGGCAGCGGCGACTTCATCATCTGTAGGTTTTTCTTCTTCAGCCATTACTATTTCCTAATCACGAAACACGAAGCACTAAATCACGCTTACTGAACGACTATTTCCTTAAATAACACATCATTAATCTGCACCGGTGTAATAGCTTTGTTCACCCTGAATAAAATTTCTTCGCGCAGACGCTGTATACCGGCGGAACCGGCAAGATCGCTGGAGCGAAGTTCACGCAAATAGGTGTTAATCCCGTCCACTAGACGCGGGAGGTTCGATTCAATAAACGGTATATCAGTATCTTTTGCTACCTCAAGAATAACGGTGGTCTTAAGGAAAACCTGTGACTTTCCGGAAGCATTAAGATTAACAAGAAACTGTGGCAGAGTATAATAAACCGTTTTATTTATGGGATTTCCATGTTCATCAACAGCATGTTCTTCCTCTTTCTTTTCCTCACCTTTACCGGACATCATAAAAAATGCACCGGCACCACCGCCGATAAGTACCAAAGCTACGACCGCCAATATGATAATTTTTTTCTTCTTGGATTTCGCGGGAGCCGCCTCACCTTCAGCACCTTCCGCGCCTTCTTCCGTGGGAGCAGCATCTGGTTTTTCTTCTTCAGTTTTATCTTTTTCTTTTGCCTTGGCCATATATTCCTCCAATTATTATTAATAACAGCAAAAAATGCAAAACCACCAGAAGAGTAATAGAACTATACCGTACTTATATCAGGAGCATCAACCCGTTTCATCCCTACCACATGGTATCCGGAATCGACATGGAGTATTTCACCAGTTGTTCCTTGTCCCAACCCTGAAAGTAAATAAAGTGCCGCACCACCGACATCTTCAATCGTGGTATTGCGCCCGAGTGGAGAATTATATTCATTCCATTTAAGGATATAGCGGAAATCACCGATACCGGATGCGGCAAGAGTTTTCACCGGACCAGCAGAAATAGCATTAACCCGTATATTCTGACTGCCCAGATCCATAGCCAGATAACGTACACTGGCTTCCAGAGCAGCCTTGGCAACACCCATCACATTATAATGTGGCACTACTCGTTCCGCCCCGTAATAAGTTAGAGTCAGCATACTACCGCCATTTTTCATGAGGGTGCTGGCACGCTGAGCAAGAGCTGTGAAAGAATAGCAGGAAATATTCATCGTCATCTGGAAATTTTCCAGCGAAGTATCAACATATTTTCCTTTAAGTTCATTCTTGTCGGAAAACGCTATGGCATGCACCAGAAAATCCAAACCACCCCAAGCTTTTTCGATAGTTGCAAACATGCTGTCAATGCTTGCCATATCAGTAACGTCACAAGGCAGGATAATTTTTGAACCAACACTTTCAGCAAGCGGACGAACACGTTTTTCCAGTGCCTCGCCCTGATAGGTAAAACCGATGTCAGCACCCTGCGCGCTCAAATACTGGGCGATACCCCAAGCCAACGATTTATCGTTCGCCACTCCCATTATCAATCCACGCTTGCCAGCCATCAGCGTGCCTTGAGGCACGCTGGGCTGTTGTTCTGAAGTCTCAGTCATTTGCAAACTAACTGTCATTGATTGTGCTGATTATTCAACAATTTTCCAAGAACCATCCGGCTCACGGCAAGCCGTTCCATGACCGCTTTGCTTCTTACCGCCAACCACTATGGTCTGAGTATATTCACGGCAATATTGACCACGTTCATTCTGGTAATAACCAGAAGGAGTTATAGAGCCATAATTTCCGCTTTCCGGATTTTTCCAAGGCAAGGTTTTACCGGCGGGAGCATTCTCAAGTGCGCGGCGGGAAGTATCATTATACGCAGCCATATCTGCATTGTCTAAAGAAGCACCGATAGAGCTACCGATAGCACCACCAAGAAGCGTACCAGCAATTGTCGCAACTGTCTGACCGGCACCACCGCCGATATTATGTCCAATCACGCCACCACCGATTGCGCCGGCAAGTGTACCAACGTCCTGTTTATTTACACTGCCACCCTGCAGAACGCCTCTGCCAGATTGACCCATAGGTTGATTACAAGCGGAAAGAAGCGAAACCACCGACACCGCTATCAAAATCTTTGAACTATTCATAGAATGAATCCTTATCACCAAAAAACGTTTATAAATCCTCAGCGGAACCCGCCAAGGCCTGTATATGGAGTTTCCATATATTCCACAAACTTACAACATTAGCAACTACCAATAGATGAACGCAATGTTACATCCATGTAATCTGTTGTCAAATACTGATGTTGCAATATGGGCATTTTTTTCATAAAAATTAAATATGCCAGTTATAAAATACGATGATCCGATAATCGGATTATCTGATAATCGGATCATCGCACCTTCACCGCCCTATACACCACCACCACAAACATCAGTCCGCCGATAATCGCAAGCAACCCGCCAAGCCCCATAAAGCCCATCGCAGCTTTAATATCAACCGCCAGTTCAGGCACACCGCCACATGGTGTTTTACGCTGCAACCCACCATATCCACCCGAATAAGCCAGCCCCGAAATATGCATTATCTGCCCGAATCCATAAACCAGTGGCTGCCAGTATGCCATCTTCCAGCCAGCAACATTCCGATAACCAAAACGTGGCAGCATAAGGTAGGCAATACCCATAAACGCCAGCGTAACCCCAACTATCGAGCCGTGATAATGCGCGGGAATAACCACATTCTGCCCCTGAATCAAGCCCCCCAGAAACCCGCCATAGATAAATAATATAACCGACATCAGCAACGCCGACCACAGCGCGCGCGCCTGTCCTTTGCGTTCACTTCTCTTTTTCCACAGCACCGGAATTATGAATAGCGCGAGTATTGATGGAGCGATTCCCCCCGCAACAATCATCGCATCAGTAAAAAATTGCCGAAACTCAGACGAGGTAATATCAAACAGCAGATAAGGAAGCGGCGTAGCTATCGCTACAACCAGACCAATGCCAAACAGCGAATATAACATTTTATCAGATACGGAAAATTCAGGCTTGAGCATTGCCGCCAGCCACAGCCAGCACACCATCATAATCTGGATATGCACAAACTGCAAAACATGCCCGCCACCCCAGAAACCCATCTCATAATATTGCTGCCCGTCAATCTGTGGTGGCAGCAGGTGAAACGACCAGACAAAAGCGGCAATGGAAAATAAAGCTATAACAGCACTGCCAAATATCGCAAAACGTATCGGCGGCGCGAAAATACTGCTATCTTTTTTACTTACAAACAAATGGAAAAGCATAAACCCCGTGCCACATAATAACAGCGCAATCCCAAGAAAAAATATCGGACTCATAATCACCGGAATATAATTGCTCATAACCCCAAAAGCCTTGGGATCTACCGGAGAAATTGAAATAAAAATCATCCCGCCAATAAAGCATATCTGCGCCGCCCTGCGTAGATAGGGGATAGCAGGCGCGGAAGATTCGGTAAGCAGGCTCCAGAACATACAGGCTATGGACAAAAACCAGACCAGAACCGACAGATCGACATGCACCACCAAAGCTTCACGAAAAAGCTTATTAAGAAGTGGCACATCGCAAAAACTCGGCGTGCGCGAAACCACCAGAATTAAAGAAAAAATCCCGGCGATTGCCAGCGACCAAACCCCTATAATCAGCCAACGGCGCGATAATGGAGAAAAATTTTTATCAGGCGAAAAAAGCGGCGAATTTGTCATCTATTTGTCATTCTGAGTGAAACGAAGAATCTTTGCAAAAGAAAAATAATAATACTTGTCATGCCGAGCTTGTCGAGGCATCTTTGCATTATTATTCCATAAAAAAATAAAACCCCACAAAACAAGTAACTAGCAACCAGCAACTAATTATGCCACTCGTTATCCGTGACCGCAACTCCGTCCTGCTCTGGCTCTCCATCTGCCTCCTGTTTGTTGCGCTAATGGTGCTGGTTGGTGGCTATACCCGCCTCTCCGGTTCCGGACTTTCTATCACCGAGTGGAAACCGGTTCACGGTGTCATTCCTCCAATCGGCGAGCAGCAGTGGCAGGAGGAATTTGTAGCCTATCAAGCCACACCGCAATATAAGCTGGTAAATAGCGATATGTCGCTTGCTGGATTTAAAGAAATATTCTGGCCGGAATATTTCCACCGCCTGCTTGCCCGCACCATCGGGCTTATCTTCTTCCTGCCACTCATAGTTTTTGCCTTACGAAAAAGTACCTCGAAAAGATTTTTCTGGCGGATGCTTGGCATTTTTGCTCTCGGTGGCTTGCAGGGAGCAATGGGCTGGATAATGGTAAAAAGCGGGCTGCAGGACGCACCTTATGTAAGCCATATAAAACTCACCCTCCACCTCTCCCTCGCCTTCCTCATCTTCGCCCTGATCCTCTGGGCAATCCTCGACGTACTTAATAAAAATTACACTAAACGAACTACGAACTACGATTTACGAATTACGCTTTACAAACTCTGGCTCTCCCTCTTCGCCGTGCAGATAATCTTCGGCGGTTTGATGGCTGGCTCACACGCTGGGCTTATCTATAACACCTGGCCGGACATGAATGGCGAGTATCTGCCAGACGGGATTTTTTCTGGTAATCTACTGGAAAATATTACCTTTATCCAATTTATCCACCGCACATTCGCAATTTTAGTCACAATTATGTTCTTGTGGTGGTGTTATCGCTATAAAAACTATCTAGGGTCACAAAAAATTACAAAATATTGTATCACAATAGTTATAATTATCCTTGCACAATTTGCCCTTGGCGTGTTTACTCTACTCAACCACGTACCGCTGCCACTGGCACTCGCGCATCAGATGACCGCCCTGCTTTTATGGTTTGTTGCCGTTGCTTTGTTGCATAAATTGATATATAAAAACGGCTGAATGACATACATGAAGATAAATTACGAAGACCTTTTTAAACAGAGCATCGAACAGGTAAAGGCTGAAGGGCGTTACCGTGTATTTAACGATCTGGAGCGTAAGGCAGGCTCTTTTCCTAATGCCAAAAGCCATGTAACCGGAAAAACCGTAACTGTCTGGTGCAGCAATGATTATCTGGGAATGGGGCAGCACCCGAAGATTATCTCCGCCATGTCGGAAGCAATCGGCAGGTTCGGCGCAGGCGCAGGTGGCACACGCAATATTTCCGGCACACACCACGCCATCGTAACCCTTGAGAAAACCATCTCCGAACTGCATAACAAGGAAGCCGCACTGGTCATGACTTCCGGCTATGTCACCAACGAAGCCGCACTTTCAACCTTATGCTCAATCCTCCCGAATTGCATTGTTTTTTCTGATGCTTATAACCACGCTTCAATGATTCATGGAATCCGTGGCAGCAAAGCCGAAAAAAAGATTTTCCGGCATAATGATATTGCCCATCTCGAGGAACTCCTTAAAGCAGCAGAGCCGAACCGCCCGAAAATCATCGCCTTTGAATCGGTTTATTCCATGGATGGTGATATTTCACCAATCAAAGAAATCTGCGATCTTGCCGATAAATATAACGCAATAACTTACCTTGATGAAGTCCACGCAGTTGGCATGTATGGCAAGCGTGGTGGCGGAGTTGCCGAGCGTGAAGGCTTGATGGATAGATTAACCGTGATTCAAGGTACATTAGGCAAGGCTTACGGCGTTATGGGTGGCTATGTTGCCAGCAGCAAAACCATAATTGACGTAATCCGCTCCTACGCTTCCGGCTTTATTTTCACCACTGCCATCCCGCCTGCCTTAGCTGCCGGAGCAAACGCCAGCATCCGCCACCTAATGGAAAGCAACGAAGAGCGCGAACGCCATCAGTACAATGTCGGTGTGCTTAAAGATATGTTGAAAAAAGCCGGTCTGCCGGTTATGCCGACCCAGAGCCACATCCTGCCGGTGCTGGTTTCCGACCCGGTTTTATGCAAACAAGCATCTGATATGTTACTGAATCAATTCGATATTTATGTCCAACCGATAAATTTTCCTACTGTCCCGCGTGGCACGGAAAGATTACGTATTACCCCCACCCCTCACCACACCCATGAAATGATGTTTGAGC
>JBEBHV010000255.1:0-2390 GCA_040080715.1 Rickettsiales bacterium
TCTAAAATATCAATAAAACGAAAACGCCTGAAAGCCTTGATGGACAAAGAGTTTCGTGCAAATCTATTGGCTTGTTAATAATTTATGATTTTGCCGTGAAGCCATATCGCTCATTACTTGATTTAATCAGTATACTGAGTTAAACAGGGATAATGGCTTTTACGAAAAACCTAAACCTGCACCGGCTTAAATCGCCAAGTATTATTCCCGGATTCGGCGTTACGCTGGGCTTTACCCTGTTTTATCTGGCACTTATTGTTATAATCCCGCTATCAGGGCTATTTTTTACTGCGGCTACAGTGTCATGGGGAGAATTCTGGAATACGGTTTCTTCACCGCGGGTTTTGCATGCTTACAAAATAAGTTTTGGCATTTCGTTGCTTGCGGCTCTGATAAATACTTTTTTTGGCTTGATATTGGCATGGGTGCTGTCGCGCTATAAGTTTTTTGGTAAGCGGATAGTTGATGCGATGGTCGATTTGCCTTTCGCCCTGCCTACAGCAGTTGCCGGAATTGCTCTCACGGCTCTGTATTCTCCGCAGGGCTGGATTGGTCAGTATGCAGAGATGCTCGGTATAAAAATAGCTTTTACGCCTTTTGGGATTTTAATCGCTCTGGTATTTGTCGGGCTGCCTTTCGTGGTGCGGACAGTTGAGCCTATACTCAAGGATATGGAAAAAGAGCTGGAAGAGGCGGCGGCAAGTCTTGGGGCAAGCAGGCTTCAAACTTTCAGGCAGGTCATTTTCCCCAGTATCCTGCCGGCACTTCTTACCGGATTTGCCATGTCGTTTGCGCGCGGGCTTGGGGAGTATGGTTCGGTCATCTTTATTGCGGGAAATATACCAAAAATATCGGAAATAGTGCCGCTGCTTATTGTAGTGAAACTTGAGCAATATGATTATGCCGGAGCGACAGCCATAGCTCTGGTTATGCTTATCGCCTCATTCATCTTGCTGTTTATTATAAACTGGTTGCAGAAATGGGCATCGGATGATTCATAAAATATCTCCAACGACAGAACCGTTATGGGTGCGGGTTTTGCTGCTGCTTACCGCGCTTGCTTTTATCGGCGTACTGGTTGTGCTTCCAGTTGCCGTGGTATTTGTGGAGGCGTTCCGGCAAGGGGTGCCGGCTTATATCGCCGCGCTCAGTGATCCTACCGCTTTATCAGCTATCCGTCTGACCGTTCTGGTTGCGGCTATCGCTGTTCCCTGCAATATTATATTCGGTGTAGTTGCTTCCTGGGCAATTACCAAATTCGATTTTGTGGGTAAACAACTGCTTATTACTTTTATCGATCTGCCTTTTTCCGTATCACCGGTTATCTCCGGCTTGATATATGTTCTGCTTTTTGGCGCGAATAGTTGGCTGGGGCAGTGGCTTATTGATAATGACATCCAGATAATTTTTGCGGTGCCGGGGCTGGTTATTGCGACTATTTTTGTTACATTTCCTTTTGTTGCCCGTGAGCTTATTCCGCTGATGGAAGAGCAGGGAACGCAGGAAGAAGAGGCGGCGATAATGCTTGGCGCGGGTGGGCTTCGCACTTTTTTTGCCGTTACCCTTCCTAATATAAAATGGGCTTTGCTTTATGGCGTGTTACTGTGCAATGCGCGGGCAATGGGAGAATTTGGCGCGGTATCTGTGGTTTCCGGACATATTAAGAACTACACCAATACTGTTCCCCTGCATGTTGAAATTTTATACAATGAGTATAATTTTATGGCATCATTTGCCGTGGCATCTATTCTTTCTCTACTCGCGTTATTTACATTATTGTTAAAAACCGCGATCGAATGTAAATTCAGCAAAACAGGGAAGATATAGAAAATTATGTTAATACAATATATTAAGTTGCAATATAATAAAAAATGTCTTCCTGTGTATTTATAAATAAACTATATTGTTGCTTTATATGACAACTGAGATTACCCTAAAAAGGCTAGTTAGAGAAGGTAAGTTAAAGCAATTTGAACCAGATTTACTTCCTGATGAGTCACATGAAAGGGAGATTTTCATGACGACTGTTCTTTTTAAGTATATTGATGAAACTGTACTAAAAAAACATGGTTTGGAATACCAAGTAATAGTTGAACAGCATTTAACAAGCTTTGCAAGAGGAGATAAAATTAGAAGTGGCACGCACATAAAAGAAGTAATGCCGTTTGGCAATGGTGTGTGGGCATTTAGAATTTTAGAAGATCCACAAACTCGTATATTTGGTGGCTTTATTGAGAAAGATAGGTTTGTAGCATTTTGTATGGTAAGAAAAAGTAATTTGGTTGGTAATAGTTACAATCATAATTATTCTTATTATTTAAATAAAGTAAAAAGGGAATGGAAAATATTACTCAATAATAAAGCAATTTTATTATCCAGTAACATAAATG
>JBEBHV010000053.1:0-10593 GCA_040080715.1 Rickettsiales bacterium
GTTTATAATAGCTAATAAAAATATTGCTATTTTAGTTGAAGTTTTCATAGGTGGTTTATCTACTCTCAGCACTCTAAACTCAGCACTCACAACTCAAAACTCAAGCAATTTAACCTGCTTCACGCTCGGAAGCTTGCCAATTTCTGCCAGAACTTCAGAAGAAACTGACTGATCAACTTCCACCAGCGCGATCGCTTCACTGCCAGCTTCGTTGCGTCCTAGATGGAAATAAGCAATATTGATTCCATTCTTGCCGAGCAAAGTACCAAGGCTACCGATAAATCCGGGTTTGTCGTCGTTATTCACATATAAAGTCTTTGCGCCCAAACCAGCTTCCAGCTTAATGCCATTTACTTCCACTATGCGTGGTTTATCAGCAAACAATGTCCCCGCTACCGTTCGTGTGCGCTTTTCGGTAACCACAGTGATACGAATCAATGTTTGGTAATCCCCTGCCCGTTCATGGCTGGTAGCAGAAACTTCAATCCCGCGTTCAGTAGCGATCACAGGCGCATTCACCATATTTACACCCTCGATAAGCGGTGATAGCAAACCTTTAAGTGCAACGGCAGTGAGCGGTTTGGTGTTTAGTTTTCCGGCCTTGCCTTCATAATCAATTTTCACCTGCTTCAGCCCAGTTTCGGTAAGTTGTCCGGCAAAGCTTCCAAGTTGGTCAGCTAACTGTAAGTAAGGCTTCAGCTTTGCTGCATCTTCTGCTGACATGGAAGGAATATTTAGTGCATTTGTAACAGCACCAGTGGTCAAATAATCCGACATTTGTTCGGCAACCTGAACTGCAACATTTTCCTGCGCTTCTGCGGTCGATGCTCCTAGATGCGGAGTACAAATAACCTGCGGCATACCGAAAAGTATATTGGTTTTTGCCGGCTCTTCCTCGAACACATCAAAGGCAGCACCCGCCACCTGACCGCTTTCTATCGCAGCTTTAATATCCGCCTCATTCACCAGCCCACCACGCGCGCAGTTAATAACCCGCACTCCTTTTTTGCATTTAGCCAGCGAGTCTTTATTCAGGATATTTTTTGTGCCTTCAGTAAGCGGTGTGTGCAGAGTTATAAAATCAGCGCGTTTGAGCAATTCATCAAGCTCCACTTTTTCAATGTTAAGTGCTTCCGCCCGTTCTTTAGAAAGGAATGGGTCATAAGCCACCACTCGCATTTTAAGACCCTGTGCGCGGTCAGCAACTATTGAACCAATATTCCCCGCACCAATCAAACCCAGAGTTTTGCCAGCGAGTTCTACGCCCATAAAGCCATTTTTTTCCCATTTACCAGCATGGGTAGAGCTATTAGCCTGTGGAATCTGGCGCGCCAATGACATCATCAGCGAAATTGTGTGTTCAGCAGTGGTAACAGAATTACCAAAAGGCGTATTCATCACCACTACACCGCTTGCAGTTGCAGCAGGAATATCAACGTTATCAACCCCAATGCCTGCGCGCCCGATAACCTTTAATTTCTTGCCAGCTTTGATAAGCTCCGCAGTAGCCTTAGTCGCTGAACGCACCGCCAGACCGTCATAATCACCAATGATTTTGAGTATTTCTTCCGGCGTAAGACCAGTTTTAACATCGGCTTCAACACCGCGTTGCTTGAAAACGTCAATGGCTTGTGTAGATAATTTATCGGCAATCAGAACTTTAGGCATATTTATTTTCCTTACTTTTTCTTGGGGATAATAATTGGTTAGTTACTAGTTGCTAGTTGTCAGTTACTGGTAACTAGTAACCAGTAACTCATAACTTTTACGCTGCTTTTGCCTCGCTATTCTTAACTTCACCCCATGCATAATCAAGCCATGGCAGAAGTTTTTCAATATCTGAGGTTTCCACCGTTGCACCACCCCAGATACGAATTCCGGCAGGAGCGTCACGATACGCTCCGATGTCATAGGCAACGCCTTCTTTTTCTAAAAGAGAAGCTATTTTCTTAGCAGCTTCCGCCTGTGCATCTGCGTTTAAAGCCACAAACCAAGGATCTATAATTTTCAGGCAGATTGAAGTGCAGGAAATGGTGTTTTTATCTTCCGCAAGGAACGCTGCCCAATTTGATTTGGCAACCCAACCCGCAATAGCTGCCAGATTCGCTTCCGAACGTTTGATAAGCCCTTTAATTCCACCAATGGATTCGCTCCATTTTAGCGCATCAATCTGGTCTTCAACACAAAGCATAGATGGCGTATTGATGGTTTCGCCTTTGAAAATTCCGTCAATCAATTTTCCATTCTTAGTCATCTGGAAAATCTTTGGCAGCGGCCAAGCCGGTGTATAGCTTTGCAGGCGTTCCACAGCGCGTGGTGATAGCGCAATCATCCCGTGTGCTGCTTCACCACCCAGAACTTTCTGCCACGACCATGTCACCACATCCAGCTTATCCCACGGCATATCCATAGCAAACACCGCCGAAGTTGCATCACATATCGCAAGCCCTTCACGATTAGTAGGAATCCAATCCCCATTTGCCACACGTACACCCGAAGTCGTGCCGTTCCAAGTAAATACAACATCACGCTTCCAATCGACTTTGGTGAGGTCAGGAAGTTTGCCGTAATCCGCTTTGTAGATATTAAGGTCAGTAAGTTTCATCTGGTTTTTGCAATCAGCACACCAACCGGAACCGAAACTTTCCCACGCCAGAACATCAACCCCGCGCGTGCCAAGCAGTGACCATAATGCCATCTCAATTGCGCCGGTGTCAGAAGCAGGAACAATACCCAGAAGATAATTATCCGGCATACCCAATATCTTTTTGCTGCGGTCAATAACTTCCGCCAGCTTATTCTTTCCAAGTTTTGCACGGTGCGAACGACCAAGCGCAGCATCTTTCAGCACATCAAACGACCAGCCGGGACGTTTGGCGCAAGGACCAGAAGAAAAACAATTATTTAACGGTTTAGATGTTGGTTTCATTTATAAGATTCCTTATTTTAGTTACTCGTCATTGCGACCCCGCACTTATTGCGGGGGAAGCAATCCAGCAAAAAAGATGGATTGCCACGCCTTCGGCTCGCAATGACAGAAATTCACCACATATCTAGCGATATTTTTTATGGCTGGCAAAGGGTTTTTGGAGATATTTTGCTAAATAATTTGACTGAGAAACTGATAAACAGCGTATCAACGTCCTCCCAAGCTCAAAGACTTAAGCCATGGTGAAAACCCAAAAGGTTCGTATTTGTAACAATTACTTGTAAAATTTGGCGGTTTAATATCATTAAGGGTTAAGTCAGAAGTATCCACCCCATTTTTAGTCAGTGTTTTTTTTACATGAGCGCGTGTCACTTTCAATAGCTTATCTGCAACCATGTGTGGACTAAAACACGCTAAATTATAATAATCAGAAGGTCTGTCTTCTAAAAAAAACTCTTGAACTTCCATGATGTGGTTAATCTTCTTTTCAAACTCCTCAAGGGCAACACCTATCTCTTTGTTAGATCTATCTACTGGATCTCCAGTTTTATGAGCCGACACTATCATCTGTCCTAATTTTATCTCCGCTTGGTGTGCTTTTGCATTAATTTGCCCCATAGCATTCATTGCTCTAGTATGTATCTACTGTACAAAATTAATTTCTACCTCATCTGTTATACCATGTAACAACCTATCTTTATTAGCATTAATTTCATCAGCAAGCAATTTCATAGCGGGATGATTTTATTCCAGTCATCTTAGTAGTTTCCCACACTTTCTCAGCTAATATTGTTGGTGAAGCTGTAGTATTAGTTGATATGACTAAGCCAACAACCCATTCATCCCCACTCGCCATTATCAGCACCCTATTTCCATAAATATTTTTACGTGTCTCAAATGATATAACAAAAGCACGCAAATAGTGTATTAATATTCTGTGACAATTTTTTTGCGGAAATTATTTAGCAAAAACAGTGGCTTGATATTTATCCAGATCCCGACTTTCGTCGGGATTGGTAAAAATCATGACTACAGTTAGTTAAAACATCATGTTACAAGTGATTTGCTGGTAACATCCTGCTGTGAAGGATACGGACAATAAAAATATCACCCTTTCGCTTGCGGTAATATATAACGTGGCTGACATAGCGATATCGTGAATATTTTTGCCCCGTCCTGTCACTTACAAAAGAGCGTCCTTTATCAGGAGTTTTAGCAAGTTCGTGCAAAGCCTTTTCAAGACCTTCTATATAACTGTCCGTTTGCGCCTCACCAAAATCCTCCATGCTGCGGATAATGATTGCCTTAATATCAATATCTGCACGCTTTGATTTAGTGTGTTTACTTCGCATGAAACTCTTTTTTTGCCTGCCTGACAATTTCATCAAAGGGAACACCACTCTCCCCACTGGCTTCTCCATCTTCCAAAGCGTCCATTAACGCTTCATATTTTGCCTCTTCCTGCTCCAAAAGACGCAAAGCTGCCCGTACTGCTTCACTGACTGAACCATAACGCCCATTCTCGGTAATATTTGACAAAAACCCTGTAAAATGCTCACCTAAATTAATGCTAGTTGTCCCACTCATTATAAAATCCTTTCTAAATTACACGCACTCATCACATTACTATATTCTAGTAATTATGGCAATGCAAATATCAAAACAGGTTTTTTACAGCCTCGCACATCATATTTAGCTGTGCTGGCTCGGAAAGGCGGTGATTCCCGTCCTTAACAAGGGTTAGCCTAGAATTTTTTGAGGTAATAAGCTGCAAAAGTGTGGTGGAAACCTGCCACGGAACATCCTCGTCATTAGTCCCATGTAGCAGACAAACCGGCATATCCAGCTTTATTTCCTTACCCAGAAGCAGGTGGTTTCTAGCTTCTTCTATTAATTTCAGAGTGATAGGATATGGTTCTTCACCATAACAAGATGGCGCGTAATATACGCCTTCCTTCTGTAAAATTTCCTTTTGCTCACCGTTTAAGCGTTCCCATATCAGTTTTTCTGTAAAATCAGGCGCGGATGCAATTCCTGCAATTCCTGCTACTTTCTCACGTCTTTCTAATGCACAAAGCAAAGCGATCCAAGCCCCCATGCTTGAACCGACCAATATGTTTTTTTCTGCTCCCAGCTTATCAATAATTGCCAGCGCATCATTCTTCCAAGCCCCGATAGTTCCTTCCTGAAACTTGCCGGAAGATTTCCCATGTCCGGTATAATCAAAACGGATAAAACGCTGCCCCCGCTCTTTACAACTTGCTTCAAGTGCAGTAGCTTTTGAGCCTGTCATATCTGACTTAAACCCACCCATAAATATAACACAGGGAAGCGTTCCCTCAGTTAAAGCATAAGCAAGGCGATGATTATCAGCTAATTCAAGAAAAGATGGTTGCATATACTCTCATTTAGTTTTATGCGATAAATTACCGCTTTAATCGTATAAGTAATAATAAACAAAGCCATGAATTACAAGCCGCCCGTGATATTACAAGTTTTACCGGAACTGCGCAGTGGTGGTGTGGAGCGTGGGACTATCGAAATTGCCCGCGCTATAGTTAAAGCTGGTGGAAAATCAATGGTAGCATCCTCCGGTGGCCCCATGACCAGCCAGTTGCAAAAGATAGGTGCAACTCATATTCAATTACCGCTTGCCAGCAAAAATCCAATTATTATGTGGATAAATTCGCTGAGGCTTGCCCATATAATTCGTAAACATAAAATAGATATAATACACGCCCGCTCTCGCGCACCTGCATGGAGTGCGTGGTATGCAGCACGAAAAACCGGCTGCCATTTTGTTACCACATTTCATGGCACTTATGGGCTGAAAGGTAAATATAAAAAGAAATATAACAGCATAATGACCAAGGGCGAGAGGGTGATTGCCGTTTCCCATTTCATTGCCAATCACATCCAGGAAAATTACGACATAGATCCAAAAAAACTGCGTATCATACATCGTGGCGTTGACTTAAACCTCTTTAATCCTGGGAGACATTCTACTGGGCATATGATTGAATTGACCAACGAATGGCGATTACCAGAAGAATATCCAGTAATTCTTTTCCCCGGACGTTTTGCCCGCTGGAAAGGACAGGAAATATTCGTTAAAGCCCTTGCCCGCATGTCACACCGCAATTTCTTCGCAGTAATTCTTGGTGATGATAAAGGGCATGAATCATACCGCGAGGAAATAGAAAAACTCATTATGGATTCTGATCTTGGCGGTCATGTCCGCATTGCCAGACATACACATCATATAACGGAAGCTTATATGTTGGCAAAATTAGTGGTTGCCACTTCTATTGAACCGGAAGCCTTTGGCAGGGTTGTATTAGAGGCGCAGGCAATGGGCAAACCGGTGATAGCCACCAATCATGGTGGGCCTCAGGAAACGGTAATTGATAAAGAAACCGGCCTGCTTATTGCGCCGGGTGATGCGGAAGCTCTGGCAGAAGCTATTGAGAGTGTGCTTGCCATGCCTGATGATTTACAAAAACAGGTAGAGCGCGATGCAATGGCGAATGCCCAGTTATTTTCACTGGAAAAAATGTGTGATCAGACTATTCGTGTTTATCTGGAACTGCTGAATCTGTAGGATTATCTATTTCACTTTACTCATTTCCAGCATTCGCTCGAGTGGTTTTTTTGCGCGTATTATAAGGTCTTGTGAGAGTTCGAGTGCCGGAGCACGATTTTTCATGCAGTTGTAAATCTTCTCCAGTGTATTCAGTTTCATATACGGGCATTGGTTGCAGGAAATACAAGCTCCAGCCGATTCACCAGCAACGCTGGGAACATCATAAAAAACGCTACCCGGCGAAAGCTTTTTCATCTGATGGAAAATACCCATTTCCGTAAGCACTATGAAACTTTGTCCTGGCCGTTCCTGAGTGTAACGTAGTAATGAAGATGTAGAGCCAATATGCTTTGCATAACGCAACAAAGTTTCCGGACATTCAGGATGGGCAATAATATGTGCTTCTGGGTGTAATGTTTTCAATTTAATCAGCTCTTGCTCAGAAAACCTTTCATGCACCATACATGTTCCATCCCAAAGCAGCATATCTCGTCCGGTTTTTTTATTTAAATACCCACCCAGATATTTATCAGGAGCAAAAATAATTTTCTGCTCTTTGGGAATCTGATTAATTATCATTTCTGCATTGCTTGATGTCACAATAATATCAGACATAGCCTTTATTTCCGCAGAACAATTGATATAAGTAATAACCATATGGTCAGGATGTTTTGCTTTAAATGCAGCAAATTCCTTAGGTGGACAGGAATCCTCAAGCGAGCAACCCGCCTTTAAATCAGGAATCAAAACCAGCTTATCCGGATTAAGAATTTTCGCGCCTTCCGCCATAAAACGCACACCACAAAATACAATCACATCAGCATTGGTGGTTGCTGCTTTTCTGGCAAGCTCCAGTGAATCGCCAACAAAATCAGCCAAGTCCTGAATTTCATCATCCTGATAATAATGCGCAAGTATAACCGCATTCATCTCACGGCGCAGATGATTTATTTCTTCTTCAAAATCTATATTAAGCTTGGCTAAATTATTCATAGTTTCCCGATTATAGCGTAAATCCAACCAAACATTAAATGGTTTCGCTAACAAAAGGCCTCTCTAATAGAGTTTCTATCACATGCTCAACAGGAGCATCTTCATGCACTATACGGTAGACTGCTTCACAAATAGGCATGGAAACATTATGTTTTCTGGCTATTTTGCATATGGATTCTGAGGAAATAACGCCTTCCAGAGCTGTCCTTCCACGGCTACTAAGCAATTCGTCTTTGGCTTTGCCTTGTCCAATAGCCAACCCAAATGACATATTACGTGATTTTTCGCTACCGCAGGTAAGAATCAGATCTCCAAGACCGGAAAGCCCCATGAGGGTTTCGTATTTACCGCCATTGGCAACCGTAAAACGACTCATCTCGGCAAATCCACGCGTTACCAGGGCGGCACGTGCATTTTCTCCCAATTTCTTTCCCATAGCAATACCACAGGCAATAGCAACGACATTCTTCACAACACCGCCAATCTGCGTGCCTATAATATCATCGGTCATATACGGACGGAATAAGCGTCCTCCAATGGCATGCATCAGGGTATCCCATAAATTACTATCAGCACAGGCTATAGTCGTCGCTGTTGGCAATCCTTTGGCTGCTTCATCGGCAAAGTTAGGACCGGAAAGAATGGCTACCGGATTATGCGGTAAAATAGCTTTCACCACATCACTCATGAACATAAGGCTTCCGCGTTCAATTCCCTTGCTTGCAATCACGATAATAACATCGGGAGATAGCATATCTGAAATCGATATGCACATAGTACGCAAACCATATGATGGCATTGCAAGAACTAAAACATCACTACGACACACGTCGATAAAACGATCAGTAACTTCAATATTAGGATCGATAAAGACAGAAGGTAGATAAATATCATTCATTCTCTTCTGTTTTATAGAAGCGATGACATTGTTATTTCTTGTACCCAGAGTAACCTTGCTGCCGGCACGATTAGCAACGATGCTGAGAGCAGTCCCCCAAGCACCACCGCCAATCACCCCGACTCGACAATTATTCTGCATACAAAACGCTGATTACACAATTCACTAAGTATGCCTCTATTTTCTATTCTTTCTGCCTTCTTTTTCTGCGAGTTTTTTCTCGTTAAACACACAGACAATATCATTACCATGACGCAAGGTGAACCGGGCACTTACGCGCTCTATAACTATGTAATCACCTCTGGTACGGTAATTAATCATAGCTTCACTGTCATCATCAGCAACCCAGTAAAAAGCGGGAACCTCAGCATTTTTATCAGCAAACTGGAAGTAAGTGAATTCACCATCATCAAATATCCGCAGAGGAGCTACTTCATCACTACCGGAAATTGTATAGCTTGCATTATATTTTCCCGGCTCGTTTTCAAAATCCGGGTCAGGAACTGCGTCAAGGTATGAATGAGAGCCTATGCCATCATTCTTATCGTTATATGTAAAGCGCATTATAAACACCATGTTAGGATCACTGATATCAGCTGCCTCACGCGCGCGTAGCTCAAACAGATAAAGCCTTTTATTAGTAATAAGGGTCATATTAGTGGTTGCATCATTCTCCACCGGCTTAAGGAATAATCTGCTCCCGGAAGGATTTATCATCCACGCGGTTGAATCACCCATAGATATAGTCTTAATCTCTTCATCTTTTTCGAATTCAATAGCTGATTGATAACGGTAATGCCCGTCCATTCTAAAAACCTGATCAGACTGATAAGGTACCACACGTACACGAGGATCTATGGGAAGAGCGCGCGAATCAATCGCTGCATTAGCACCATTTCCTCCAAGTATTGAACAAACAACTCCAAGGCAGCTCAACCAGAATCTAACATTAACATTCAAATATTTCATAATATACACCTTATAAACTCTCAATGTGGTAGGATGTTACAATAAAACCATATGGCTTAACTTTACCAGTTTCCTTATCTAAACTAATATCTTCGTATATAAAAGCAATATCTACCTTGTATTTTTCCTGTTTAATTTGCTGTTCGCCCCTTTTAAGTACGGATTCATACTTCACCTGCATATTATAGAGCTTCCTGCCATTCTCCTTCTCATTACCATTTTCAAGCTCCTCAGTCGATATAATATTGATTTTTCTTTGAGTGTTACGCTGATACATGGCAACAGGACCATACGGATTAAGAGGAGAAACAAAATCTTCATATTCTTTAAGCACATCAGGTCTGCTTAAATATAGCACCGCATTATGGTCACGATCAAAGAATCTGGCATCATATTCCTCACGAAGCTTAACATAATGCTGTATCAAATGCCTTCTTAGGGCAAAATCAGGATTCTCCCCGACATAATTAAGCAGAGTTCTAACTTTTGGGTAATCATCAATTATATTATTGGTAGTAACAATAAATGGGACATTTATCTTCAGTGGGAATAACGCCATGAAAGCAACCACGCCCATAGCGGTGATAATCAATGATAATGCCGTAATAAACATATACCAGTAACGATCTGCCATTGGCTCATGCACATCAATATTGAGCATAGTCCGCGCATCACGAAAATATTCGCCACTGCGAACCTTATCAGCAATCGCTACGTATTCATCCGGTGTCTGTTCGTTTTTTTCCATCTATAACCTAAAAATGCGACTGGATAACTAAATTAAAAACAATTAACAATAACAAACTATTACAAGAAAACATAGCAAAAAATATAAATTAAATTTATTTTGTTTAGCAGGACAAACAATTCATGAGATTATAGGAATTTCGTATAAAAACTATTAACTGCAAAAAACAATAAATATTTCCTTGGTTTTTATAAAAAATAGCTTAAATATTAATAATATGACAAAAAAATCTTCTATTTTATCGAAGCAACCAGCCACGCTGGATACAATGTATGCGCTGATTGGCGATGACCTTAAGCAAGTTAATGCCTTGATTATTGAACGCGTTAAGAACGAAATACCCCTTATTAATGATGTTGTCAGACATATAGTTTCATCAGGTGGCAAGCGAATCCGTCCAGCACTCACCCTTATTTGCTCTAAACTTTGTAATTATAATGAAAAACGCCATATTTCTCTTTCTGCAGCAGTGG
>JBEBHV010000256.1:0-2358 GCA_040080715.1 Rickettsiales bacterium
GTATTATAATTCTATCATTATCAAATTGATAGTAAATATTATATGGAAATCCATGCACTATCATACGCCTGATATTGGAAAAGCAAATTGGATAGGAATATGGAAATCTCTCTAAGTTTTTGATAGCTTTTATTATTGATGTAGCGAATCTGTCAGATGCCGTTTTGCTTTCTTTACTATACCAATCCTGTGATAACCTTATATCAACAATTGCAGAAGGGTGGAATAATATTTCAGTCATCTATAAACCGGAAAACAGCTCTTTCTTCACATTTTCCCAAGGTACTGTTTTTATTGTACCAGAAGCAATTTCAGATGCCCGCTTCTCAATTTCCTGTTGCCATGCCTCGCTGATTTTAGGTTCGGAAATCTCCCCTTGAACACTATCAAGAAGAGTTTGCGCCAATTCTATTCGCTCTCCCACCGAAAGGTTTGAAAAATCAAAATTATTCATAATAATTGCTCCATTAATCTTTATGGCATTCTAACACACATCTTTCAACCGTCCAATAATTTCTTCTTTGCTAGTTTTGCCCGATTTTGTCGCCGTAATCCTTGCAAAGCTGTTGGATGGAATCATCAATGGTTTCGACAATAGACGATTTGGTTTTAAGCCGTGGATCCGGCGCGATTATTATAGGACGAATGGTCATAGTAAATTCCTTAAGAAACTAAAATAATATTCTGATAGATGGTTTTTCCACGTTCATATAGCTTTTTATCTGCAGTAATTAAAGCACAATTTTCTTGCTGTGCCAGTGCAAGATAACAGCAATCATAGAACGGATGTTTAATGTCACAAGCTAAAGAGAATGCATCTGATATATAGTCTTGTGGTGGAGAAATATATATCCACTCATTTCTTACTGCTTCCTGCCAACCAACAAATTCTTTATGTGCAAGTTCTTTAGTTAATAATCCTAGCCTTACGTGTTTACATAAAAGTGAGCTTATCTCAAATTCAACTATAGAAGGAGCTATTTTGTCAACATTATCAGGTATACGTTGTAAGATTGAGTCACTATTCTCACTTGGTAACATATATTTTGCTATAATGCTGGCATCCACGACCATCAGCTGATTACAGGCGGCGATAATCAAAGCTAATTGTCCCTGTCTTCTCGAATCATTAAGGTACTATCAGGTAAAGTGCCGCATTCTATTTTTACCTCTTTTCTTAAAGCAGAAAATTTTTCCTCAACATGGCTTCTAGACGCAAACTTACTTAACAATTCGCTGATTTCTTCTTCCAATGACAACCCGCTCTTCTGCGCTCTTGATTGCCAGAATTTAAGTACTTGCTCATTATGAATTGGTATATGTAATTCTGCTGACATTTTCACATCCGTAACCAGTTAATATGCAGATCCATTCTAACACACATCTTTCAACCGTCCAATAATTTCTTCTTTTCCGAGTATTTCCATTACCTCGAAGATGCTGGGGGACGTGGTTTTTCCTGATATTGCGGCGCGCAGTGGCTGGGCTACATTGCCTAATTTCTGCCCGATTTTATCACCATAATCCTTGCAGAGTTGTTGCAGTGAATCATGATTCCAAACGGTTTGCCCTTCTAACTCGAGCAGGATGCCTGTTATTATTTCGCGCCCGCCTTTATCAATAATTGCTTTTGCTTTCTCATCCAATTGCAAAGGTCTTGTTGTTATATAAAAAGCAGCATTTTCAGCAAGTTCAATGATGGTTTTCGCTCTTTGCTTTAAGCCATTCATGGCTTTGAGGAGTATATTCTTTTGCTCACTATTCACCGTCCACTGCCCACTATTCACCACTAAATCCACCAACAGCGCGTCGTCTGCCTCGCGCATATAGTGACCGTTGAGATTTTCCAGTTTGGCGAAATCAAAGCGTGATGGCGATTTACCTACGGAATCTAAATCAAACCACTCGATTGCCTGCTCAGTGCTGATAATTTCATCATCACCATGTGACCAGCCGAGACGCAACAAATAATTGCGGAGGGCTTCCGGCAGATAGCCCATTTTTTCATATTCACCAACGCCGAGCGCGCCATGACGTTTGGAAAGTTTTGTGCCATCCGCGCCATGAATCAGCGGAATATGTGCGAAATTCGGAGATTCCCAGCCCATCGCCTGATAAATGAGAAGCTGGCGGAAACTGTTGGTATGGTGGTCATCACCACGGATAATCTGGGTGATTCCCATATCATGATCATCAACTACTACTGCGAGCATATAGGTTGGTGTGCCATCGGAGCGCAGCAAAACCATGTCGTCAAGCTCGCTGTTTTTAACGCTTACCGTGCCTTGCACCTTGTCATGCACGGTGGTTTCACCGTCAAGCGGTGCTTTCAGGCGGACAACTGCCGGAACCCCGGCA
>JBEBHV010000257.1:0-2308 GCA_040080715.1 Rickettsiales bacterium
ATTCTACCATAAAAGTCCTTTCAAATATTTAATTTTACTTAAATGCTATTTTAGATTGCCCTTTTGGCGGTGGGTTGTTTGGCGGTAGGTGCTGGCAGACTTCATCTGGACTCATTTTTTGCTCGCTCACTTTTGGAAGATTCATAAATTCGGTTACGATATGTGGGTCTGTGTGAAATACAGTTTTGATTTTAGAGATGACCTCTTCGCTAGCCTTATCGAACTTCTTGTTTATAATCTCTCTAGTCTCAGAGCTAAGTTGTGGCATAGATAAAAATGGTTTCTTCCATTTATCAGCTAACCTAACGCGCATGGCTTCTATTTCTTTATCATAGTCTCCTCCAAATTCTCCCCCGCAGTTATTTATTGTCTTTGCCATTGTCTGCAGCAATTCAACATTGAAGGTCATGGACTCGGACATGCCAGTCAGCTTATTTCCAGCATGTTCTGAATATAGAGAAGAATTTAAATGTGCACATGGGCTTGCTGCTTCCTTAAGTTCCGATCTAAGCTTTTCATCGCCTTGTACAGCTTTGCGGATGGCAGCCATTTTATCGCCAACAAGTCCTTCAGTTTCTTCGTAAGAGAGGTCTCTTTTATTGCCATCGGTATTGTTGGCTTTTATCTGGGTAATTAATTCTTTTAATGCCTGGGGATTTAAGCTCCTTAGTAGTAATTCCTTTTTCTCATCTGCCTGTTTTTCAAAATATGCAGCTTTGGTGAGGGAAGTAAGAATTTGTTTACTCGGAATCTGTGGAATGCCGGTAGTAATTATAGGTTCAGCCATAAAATTTCTTTCAGTGTTATCGTTTGCTCATAGTTTGTTTTGTATCTCGTGTCGCATTTGGCTTTGCATCTTTATTGCCTGTTGTAGGAAACAATGCCTGACAGGTGTAGTCCGCGTTTACAGATAAGATTGATGTATCGGGAAGGTCTTGCAAAGCACGTTTAATTTTAGGATTAGCTTCCAATAATTTTTCTATATCCTGAACAGCTTTTTCACCGATCTCCATAAACTTAGTCTTTAGAAGTTCTACAGTTTCTTGCTGGCGATTAGGAGGAATGGAAAAATTATCTATGGTGTTGTATAAAGCAACGTCTGCGAATCTAATAGTAAGCTCTTTTTTCTGATCAGGAGATTTTACTGCTCTGGCAATTCGGCCTGTAAGTGTTGGATTAGACATTGCTTCATTACTAAGTAAGGCTAAATAATTTTCTTTCTTAGCTATCAATTCCGGGGCTGTATCAAGATGGAAATACATGGCTACTGCATTGCAATCTTGTTCTGCTTTGTCTTTTTTTATCCGCTCAGATATATTTTCTAATATATTTGGTGACGAGGTATTAAAATGAGCGGCAACTTTAGGTGCCAGAAAATCAATTATTTCCTGATGGGTAACCTCTTTATCACCGTTGGCGTTAATACCATTTATCTTTCGTATCCCATCTTTTAATAAATCGATAGTTATGTAGGATGTAAGTTTAGGTCTTAAGCTATTTAAATATTTATTCAGATCATCTTGCGTAGGTTCACCCATAAAAAACCTTTGAAATGTTTTTAGTTATAAGCTTGTTGTGTAATAGCCTGCAGGATAATATATTGCAAAAATCCATTTATGAATATTAAGCTTTTGTGACAAATTTAATAATCTAAATTATAAAGTTATTTCAGGATGTTAAGATGACTATGAAATCCCTACCTATTTCCCATAAGCTGATGTTTTCTGTGCCGTTTTCGGTGGAGTTTTGCGCTTTATTGACTGGCGGTACAATTTTTGGTACAGTATGAATATTAAGACCAAGAAATTATATTCCGTCACTGGTTTTGTCCATAGATCCCGCATCAAGTGCGGGATGACGGAAGCAATTGAGGTGAATATGAAAAAGAAGCATATAGGTTCAAGTTTTGAGGATTTTTTAGAAGATGACGGGATTCTGGAAGAATGCCGCGCTGGAGCTATTAAATTCATGTTGGCGCATGAATTGGAAAAAGCCATGAGTGAACTGAAAATTTCAAAGTCAGAAATGGCAAGGCGGTTAAATACCAGCCGTACCGGAATTGACCGCTTGCTTGATCCTGAAAATACTTCCATAACTTTGCATTCTCTTGCTAAAGTTGCCTCGGTTCTTGGTAAAAGAGTTGAATTTTCTTTGATATAATCAGGATGTTAAGATGACTATGAAATCGCTACCTATTTCCCATAATATGATGTTTTCTGTGGAGGGTATCCCATCAGCCTATAGTAGGAGAAGTGCTTTTGTCGTTACCAGTTGAGGTGCGTTTAACCCAACTTTCTTTCTTCTTATT
>JBEBHV010000258.1:0-2290 GCA_040080715.1 Rickettsiales bacterium
CTTGAGCCAAATATTTTACGGTGAACTCGTTATCAACGATGGCCACCACGATGTCGCCCGGCTTCGGAGGAGCATTCTTCTCAACGATCACCGTGTCCCCCGGCATTAGCCCCGCATCAATCATCGAGTCACCTTTGACGGTGAGCATCACCGTCCGTGAGGGATTACGAATCAGATGCTCGTCAACTGACACCACCTGACTGCTCGGGTCATTTGCAGGCTGAGGCACGCCGGCGCGCACAGTATCAGCAATCTCACGTTCAAAGAATCTCTTACCCGGTTGCAAACGTCTGTCTGGCGCTTGATCCAGCACACCAGCCACCTTCATTCGATTGACCATCGCCGCAACTGCCGACGTGGATTTTAACCCGACCAGCTTGGCTACCGAAGTAAAGGATGGCAATACCCTATGTTCAGCATAGTAGTCCTGAAGCTTTCCAAGATATTCGGTGTCACGGTTCTGCATGGCGTGATTGTATATGAATGTTCACTCTATATAAACACTATTTATCGAATGTTCTTTCTTGTAGAACAATCATTCTATATAATCGCTTCAAACAGGTTTTCGTTCTCAAACATGTCCGCTCATTTCTGGCTATCCAATGAAGCAATACCACTCACGCTGGATGAGTTATCTCTTCTGAGCGATGATCAGGCTCGCCGATTTTTGGCTGAAATGCGCTGGGGTAGTGCAGATAAGCAGGTATGTCCTGACTGCGGCGTGGTGGACTCTCATTACGACATCCGCACGCGCAAGCAGTGGCGCTGCAAGCACTGCGCACACACTTTCTCGGTTACAACCAACACACCGTTCGCTGACCACAAGATCAGTTACCGGAAGCTGGCAATGGCTATCTTCGCGTTCGTCATCAATCAAAAGGGATTGGCTGCGCTGGCACTGCGCCGGATCATCGGTGGGCACTATCGAACCTCGTTTACATTGCTGCACAAAATCCGCGAGGCGGTGATGCTGACGGTGGACACAGAGAAGATGAACGGTGTGATCGAGATCGATGGCGGTCACTTCTCTGGCAAGAAACGCAAAGGTCGCAAGAAGAAGAAATCTACGCCAGCGGACAAGAATCAAGTTCCCGCTAAATACAGCAACCAGCACCGCTCCAAACTTGGCGCATCTGCATATCCATTCCACCCGAACCGACGCATCGTGATTGTGTTACGCGAGATGTTTGGTGAAGCTGGCAAGGGTGCATCGCGCACCGTTGTGGCTGTCTGCAAATCAGAGAATTCAGCCGATGTGGAGGCGCTGGTTAAGCAGTGGGTTAATGAGCGATCCACGATTCATTCGGATGAGCTATCCGCTTACGGCAACCTGAAATTGATGGGTTACGTCCATGAGGCTGTGAATCACTCCCAAGAGTTTTCAAGGGACGATGGCGTGAACGAGAATCAGGCAGAAAGCTTTTTCTCGCGGATGCGCCGTTCCTGCTTTGGCATCTACCACCGAATCACGCCGAAATACATGCTGGACTATGCTTGTGAGATGGCATGGCGTGAGGACATGCGACGAAAGAACACCAAGCATCAGATGCGAGCGTTATTCCAAAGGGTTTGCAGTGCTGGCGTATCGACGGACTGGTTCAATTACTCGCACGGACACAAGCGTATGGCAGAGATCATGTTTCAAGCGCCGTCGCCATCACCCACATAGTTATCAGTCCAGCACCACACACTCTCAAGCGTTTCTGGATGAGATGGCATCCTCATAACTGCACCTTTTGTCTTGAATACATTAAGTGGCCGCCTTACCAAGCCGCTTGCGCGCTCCCTTTCAGCGCCTGTACTCATTGGCAGGTTAAATGTAGCTGCCATGTGTGCGATGAGATCGCTAACCTTCACAGGTCCTCCGGCTTCTGTGAGTATCCTAATTAACTCTCTTCTGAACGCGCCATGCTTGCTATCTGGTTGGCGAGGGGTGAAACGAATAGGTTTTATGTCCGCTGGATCGATGGCGGAAGCCGAGGCAATCATTCGATCCAACTCCGCGACCTTAGCTTTTGCGAGCTTCAAGTCTTTGGAACACTGCGCTACTCCTTTTTTGAGTTCTAACAGCTTGGAGTTGATCTGGGTGCAACGCCCGGCAGCATAGGCGCGTTCCTTAATCAGCCTGCTTAATCGAGTTCCAACATGATTTGCCATGCTGCGAATGAAAGCAGGTTATGCATCCGATGTCTTGTGCATCAGATGCATGATAGCGGCTCCAATGAATAAGCCCGGCATGCCGGGCTTATTCATTGCGTAAAATTATTGAGGAACGCTCAATGCGTATTCG
>JBEBHV010000259.1:0-2277 GCA_040080715.1 Rickettsiales bacterium
CTGGTCACGCTTGCCATCAAGCAGCATGATGTCGTTATCGGTGAGCTTGCCCCAGGTTTTCTTGATTTCGCCTTTGAGCTGCTCAGCTTTGCCTTGCACTTGTTCCTTATTCATAAAATTCTCCATTCGTTGTTAGCGCTGATAATTACAGCGTGTACGAGATGTAGAGGTGATGAGGTAAGGATGCGATGTGGGGTGTGGGTGAGAGCGTAAGAGAAGCATAAAGGCTATTGCTCGGTGGACATAAAAACAGAAAATAGCTCTCAACCTATGCATGTCTTAAATATCACATATAATATTTAAGGTTGTAATATGTGGATAAGAATTCTATAAGAGATTGACAAGGAAAGGTACGCATGAGGCGAAAATTGCAAGGTAGTTTATGGCTTTGCCAAGATGATTTGCTGAGGGTGTGTGTCTGGATGCCGCTCCGATACATGGAATGTTGCAGGTCACTCAATTGATAGCACTTCGGGCATCCTGGATGTGTATCGCCCTAGGCTGTGTTGCCATTCACTACTATGTCTTGCTGCAAACATGGTTTTCCGCGCTTCCGCTACGCACGTACCAGTTCTCGCAAAACCATGCTTTCGCTTGCGACCTAGCGTGAATGTCAACACAGCCTAAATTGGATTAAGATTTAAAAGCAACAGACAATTTTGCTTGATAATCATTGCAGGCTTCATGCGCTGCCATTTTATGTTGCATGCAGGCAAGAGCCGCATCAACCGCAACTTCCGCAACTTTATCAAGCTTCTTACCGATTTTTGCTTCCAGAATCTTTTTCATTTTTTCTTTCAGCAATTCATGCTTAGCTTCTTTTGCCAGGCATAGCAAATCCTCAGCAATGGTGCATTCACCACCGGATTTACTGCTTCCTGAATCGCAGGAATTCTTGCTTGTATCGCAGCTATTATCATTATTATTACATTCACCCATAACTAATCTCCTTAAAATTTATATTATTAAAACAAAATAATGAACGCATGCAGTTCACACCAGCTATATAAATACATAGAATCTATTTGACAAGTAGGCACAATTAAATCATGTAGTACCTATAAAGTAACTAATAGGGAGGGCAAGCTTATGGGGCAAGATGCTGTAGTGAAAAAAATGGCTGAAAATTGTGATGGTGGCGAATGCCCGATGGGTACGGCGATTGCCCTTATCGGTGGCAAGTGGAAACTGCCGATACTCTATAATCTGCGTGATGGAACGCTGCGTTTCAGTCAATTACAAAAAGCTTTGCCGCAAGTGACACAGAAAATGCTTACTCAGCAATTGCGTGAGCTGGAAAAGGACGGGCTGATTGACCGTAAAGTATATGCGGAAATTCCACCTAAGGTTGAATATAGCGTCACCTTGCTTACTAAAAAGCTTGAACCTATTCTAAATTCTCTTTGTGCTTGGGGTATGGAATATCAGAAAATTCGTACACAATCCAAAAAGCCAACCAGGAAAGCCGGATAAATTTATAAACCATGTCACAATTGCCGTTACAATTAATGCTGCCGGAAGTGCTTTCTGCTGATAATTTTTTTATCTCAGGCTGTAATGAAGAAGCGTATGAAATATTGATAAATGAAAGAAATTGGGAAAATAACGCCCAGAAACATGCATTATATCTTTACGGTGAAAAAGGCTCAGGAAAGAGTCATATGGCGCATATATGGAAAGAAAGGGAAGGTGCGGCAATCATTCCTGTGAATAATATCAAACCCGCTTCTGTAAATGGTAATTCCATTATCGAAGATGTCGAAAAATGCACGGATGAGGAAGCATTGCTGCATTTATTCAATCACTGCAAGGATATAGGCGTGAAATTGCTTATTACTTCTTCTTTTCCTGTGAGCAGCCTTCCATTTACTTTACCAGATCTTACTTCCCGCTTGCGTGGTTTACAGGTCGCGACTATTTACCCGCCCGATGATGCGTTGATAGCAGGTGTCATGCGTAAACAATTCGCTGACAGGCAGTTGCTGGTGGATGATGAAGTTATTTCCTATCTCGTCACCCATACAGAACGCACTCTGGAAAATGTAAAAATACTGGTGGAGAAGCTGGATAGGAATGCATTGTCTGAGAAAAGAAGAATAACTGTTCCTTTTGTCAGAAAGGTTTTTGGTTAGACTTTTTGTCATACCGCCGCAGGGCGGTATCTATGCCAATAAATTTTGATCCTGCTACATTTTTTCGGACAACTTGCTAAGAACATTTTGATTCATTTTTTCAAACACGAAAGGTGCTTGAAAGTCGTTAGCTGAGTGTCGTCTT
>JBEBHV010000054.1:0-10238 GCA_040080715.1 Rickettsiales bacterium
AAGCTATCCTTATAAATTATAAACTCTCGGCTATTGGCAAGCACTGGGCGGTTATTTCCTTGTCGGTTCTGGCGGTATGTTCTGCGCTAGGTCTCAATTTAAAAAAATCAGCAAATGCTCTTGCCGAATTTTCAGAAGTGGAAGGGCGGGGCAGGGTAAAAAAAATAAAATTTTCTGGTGCGGATATTCTGCTGATTGACGATAGTTATAATGCCAGCCCAGCAAGTATGCGCGCTGCTTTTGAAAAAACGAATGAAGTGTGGCAGGCACAAGGTGGAAATGGGCGAAAAGTTGCGATGCTCGGTGATATGCTGGAACTGGGGGAAGCGTCAGCAAGCCTGCATTCTTACCTAGCAGAAAATTTAATTCAGCAA
Source organism: Rickettsiales bacterium (assembly GCA_040080715.1). Classification (GTDB taxonomy): domain Bacteria; phylum Pseudomonadota; class Alphaproteobacteria; order Rickettsiales; family SXRF01; genus SXRF01. Next base: position 375 of record JBEBHV010000054.1, read on the forward strand.
GGGTTTGACAAAGTTTATACGGCGGGTAGCTTAATGAAAAATCTGCATGATGCATTGCCAGAAAAAGTGCGTGGCGGACACGCTTCAAGCGCAGCGGATTTGCTTGAGATTGTTCGGTTGCAAAATGATGATGTGGTGCTGATTAAAGGTTCACATGGGAGTAAGATGTATGAGGTGGCGGTCATCCTGCGGGACACGTAGTGTCAGCGCAGGATCTGGTGGAATAATAATGATATCCTGTGCTAACGCTTCGCGTTCCACAGGATGACGAGGGGAGAAAATAAATAATGCTGTATAACCTGCTCGCTGAGCATGATTCGCTGTTTAATATTCTGCGCTATATAACATTTCGCAGTGGTGGCGCGGTTTTTACCGCACTGGTGCTTACGCTGTTTATTGGCCCGAAAATTATCAGATGGTTAAAAGCCAAGCAGGCTGAGGGGCAGCCGATTCGTCTTGACGGGCCGGAAAGTCATCTTGTCAGCAAAAAGGGAACGCCGACAATGGGCGGACTGATGATTCTTATTTCAGTGACTATTTCGACGCTGCTGTGGTCAGATCTCAAAAATCCATATATGTGGATTGTGCTGTTTTCTATGCTGAGTTTTGGAATGGTGGGGTTTTTCGATGATTTTTTAAAACTCACCAAACGTAACAGCAAAGGGCTTTCCTCACGCAAAAAAATTATCGGGCAGGCGGTGTTTTCTTTGCTGACGGTATTACTGATACAGGCAGTGGCTGTACCGCATCTTGCCAGCCATATTTCCGTGCCGTTTTTTAAACATATCCTGATCGATGCCGGAATGTTTTATATTCCTTTTGCCATGCTGGTTATGATTGGCGCGTCAAATGCAGTTAATCTTACTGACGGGCTTGACGGTCTTGCCATTGTGCCGATTATGATTGTGGCGGGATGTTTCGCGCTGATTTCCTATCTCATCGGGCGTACGGATTTTTCCACTTATCTGCAACTTAATTTTGTGGTGGGTGCGGGCGAACTGGCGGTGTTCTGCTCGGCTCTGGTTGGGGCTAGTCTTGGATTTTTATGGTTCAACGCGCAACCTGCCGAAGTGTTTATGGGTGATACTGGAAGCCTGTCGCTCGGTGGCGCGCTAGGTGCTATCAGCGTGATTACCAAACATGAATTTGTGTTGGCGATTATTGGCGGTCTGTTTGTAGTTGAGGCGTTGTCGGTTATCATTCAGGTGGTATCGTTTAAAACCCGTGGGAAACGTGTGTTCAAGATGGCACCGATCCACCATCATTTTGAAAAAATCGGCTGGTCGGAATCAAAAGTTGTAACACGGTTTTGGATTATCGCCTGCGTGTTCGCGCTGATGGGGCTGGCGACGCTTAAAATAAGATAGGGAAGCGGGATGGGGGAAGCGGGATGGTGGATATTGTCTTCATCCCTCGTCCCTCATCCCTAATCCCTACTTCTTGCTTTCTTCCAGCGGCAGGGTCAGGAACGCTTCTTCATTTCTGCGGGAGATTTTCAGCAGGGCGAATTTACGTCCGGCTTTGCGGGCGTTATCAATAGCAGATTTCAAGTCGGCAAAGGATTTTACTGGCTCGTTACCCACATCCAGTATTACATCGCCACGCTGCAGACCGCGTTTCGCTGCTTCCGAATTATTCTCAACATCAAGGACTACCAGACCATTCTTTTTATTATCCATACGCAGCCTTGAACGCAGTTGCGGGGTGAGTGGCGCAACGTCCATCCCCAGCAGGTTATCACTGCCGGATTTGCGTTTCTGGTTATCGTAATTGCCGTTATCCTCATCATCCTGCGCTTCTTCTGTCTTTTCATCCAGTTCCTTGATGGTTATCTGGGCGGTTTTGTAAGCATTTTTGCGCCAGTAGGTTATAGGAACGGTTTTGCCATTTTTAGTTTCGGCAACTATGCGCGGCAGGTAGCGCATTTCGGTTATTTCCTTGCCGTCAAAACTGGTGATGATGTCGCCGGGTACAATTCCGGCTTTATCGGCAGGGCTGTCCTTTGAAACTTCTAAAACCAGCGCGCCAACCGGTTTTTCCAAGCCAACGCTGTCGGCAATTTCTTCTGATACTTCCTGAATTTTTACGCCGAGCCAACCGCGATGAGTGCGCCCGAATTCCTTAAGCTGGGAGATTACCGGTTTTGCCAGTGAAGTGGGAATGGCAAAGCCTATGCCAACCGAGCCACCGCCCATGCTGGGTGAAAAAATGGCACTGTTGATGCCGATTACTTCGCCCTTGGTATTGAATAATGGCCCGCCGGAATTGCCACGGTTTATAGATGCGTCGGTTTGCAGGAAATCATCGAAAGGCCCGGAATTTATGCTGCGCTGGCGGGCGGAAATAATCCCCTGCGTTACTGAGCCACCCAGCCCGAACGGATTGCCGATGGCGATTACCCAGTCGCCTACGCGCACCGCATCGGAATCGCCGAGCGTTACAAACGGCAGGTCTTTTTTCGCCTCAATTTTAAGCAAAGCGAGATCGGTTTTCTTGTCGCGACCAATAATTTTCGCCTTGTATTTGCTGTTATCAGTGAGGGTTACGGTTATTTCAAAAGCTTCATCAACCACATGGTTGTTGGTTATCACGTAACCGCTGGCATCAATGATAAAGCCGGAGCCGAGCGACTGTACGTCACGTTCCATTGGCTGACCCATTTGCGGGCCGGCAAAGCGTTCAAAGAAATCGCGGAACGGCTCCATTTCCGGAGAATCAGGAAATTGGAATTGCATACCCCCCAGCATATTTCCGTTTTTGATTTTTTGCGTGGTGGAAATATTCACAACCGCCGGAGATAGTTTTTCCACTAAATCAGCAAAACTTGCCGGGCGTTCCTGTGCCAGAGCCGGAACAGGGGCAATAAATATTGAAGCAGGAATTGCAGTGGAAATGGTAAGGGCTGCAAGGATTAAACGGAATTTTGACATATACGTAAAACCTCCAAGATTTAAGTTTATATGAAAATCATATAGTATGAATTTTTTGAAGCGCAAGGGGGGAAGTGGGATAACGGATTACGGATGACAGATGACAAGTAATTTTCGTCATCCGTCAGAGCAGTTCAATAAATGGGTTGTACGACTATTGAACTGCTCTAGTCATCCGTAATCCGTAATCCGTCATCCGAGCTCCGACTTACTGGCAACAGCCATTTCCAGCTTGGCGAGTTCTACGGCGGTGCGTAGTTCTATTTCATTTATGATAGTTATCAGGCGTGGGTCGCTAACTGATTGTTTTTGCGCGATAAGTTGTTTGTTTATATCTTGCAGTATCTGCATCGGCATAGTGCCGGTAAGCAGGCGGCGACGAAGCTGTTCCAGCGAATCAAGCATGTCATCGCCTTGTTTTATAAGATGCTTGCGCCGGACTTCCTCATCGGAAATTTCCTGCAGTGCCAGCATGCCGGAAAGCGAAGCAGGAGCGGCGACATTGCTTAAGCTGCTGCTACTTCCCACGCCGTCATTTTCATAAATATCCAGGATGCTGGAAAAGTCGCCAGACCCCGCTACTCCAGAACGTTTTTTCGTAGAGTTTGTTGCTTTGATATTGCCGTAAGCGTCAACCTTCATCTGCTGTCTCAGAGTTATGAGTTTAGAGTGCTGAGTTTAGAGTGCTGAGTTTGGTTTGTAAAGAGTAGGTTCTAGGGGCTAGGTGCTAGGTGCTAGGTGCTAGGGGCATTTTGGTGTCACTGCCGCAGTTCGCCTCCCCTTCCAATAGGCTCTGGGTTCCCCCTGTTTTAGTTCTTCTCATAAAGCATTTGACGCATGTCACATTACATGTTACAGATTTTAGTGAGAAGGGTTCATGATTGGAAGTTTCAAGCATAAGGCTTTAGAAAAGCTATACACCGATGACAGCAGGCGCGGGCTTCCTCCTGAACTGGTTGAACGTCTTCAATTGATTTTATCGGTTCTGGCTCAGGCAAAGCAGATATCGGAGTTGCAGAGGCCGAGCTTTCGCTTACATCCCCTGAAGGGCAACTATAAGGGGTTCTGGGCAATTACGGTGCGGGCGAATTGGCGGGTAGTATTCCGGTTTGTAAATGAAACCGCTTATGAGATTGATTTCATGGATTACCATTGAAGAGGATGAACGATATGAAACCATTAACAATGAAAAACCCATCCCATCCGGGAAAACTGATTGAAGCCGACCTCGAAGAGTTGGGCTTAAGTGTGGCACAAGCTGCGAAGGGAATCGGTGTTACCCGTCAGCAGCTTTATCGTGTCATCAGTGGGGATTGTGGTGTCACACCAGAAATGGCAATCCGCCTCGAAAAAGCTTTTGGCGGGACTGCTGATTTCTGGCTACGCCTGCAATCCGCCTATGACCTCGCGCAGGCGCGTAAGACTCTTGGAAGAATCAAAGTGTCACGCTTGGCAGAACCGCCCGTAGCCCACGTCTAGCTAGTCGTCCTCCTCCAGGTGTTTCATAAGTGGTAAGTTATGCAACATCTTCCGAACCCGCCTAAACACTGTGACTTTCAGAGATAAATGGCGGGGTTTCTTCAGCGCTATGCCGTGCCTGAAGTCCGTAGGTGCTAGGGGCTAGGGGCTAGCAGGTTAAATTTTTCTAGTCCCTAGAACCCAGCACCTAGAACCTGTGGCACGAAGATTGCTATAAACTTGTCAGTTGGAGTAAAAAATTGCAACGGGGAAGTGATAGCATGTCAGAATATTATAGCAAAGCTTATAACAATAAGCAGGTTCCATCCCGCCCTCTCAATATGGAAACGGTGTTATATAAATTTATATTTCTGCCGATTATGTTTCTCATTGTCCTGTGGAGTTACCTGATTGCCATGTCATCTATGGCGCAAGCCGATTCGCGGATAAAAGATATTGTCACTTTTGAAGGTGTGCGCGAAAATATGTTGATGGGATATGGCCTGGTGGTAGGGCTTAACGGCACTGGCGACAAGCTGAAAAACAGCGCGTTTACCGAGCAGAGTTTGATTGCGTTTTTGGAACGGCAAGGGGTGAATACACGTGGCACGGAACTGAAAACCCAGAATGTGGCGGCGGTGACAATTACGGCAAGCCTTCCGGCTTTTGCCCGTACTGGTAGCAAAGTTGATGTTGCGGTGAGCGCGATGGGTGATGCAAAAAATCTGGCAGGCGGAACTTTGCTGGCTACGCCACTTTATGGTGCGGATGGTGAAGTTTATGCAGTGGCACAAGGTTCAGTTGCTATTGGTGGATTCAAGGCGGAGGGTGAAGCAACAACTGTTACCAAAGGCGTTCCTACTTCCGGTTTTATTGCCAGCGGTGCGATTGTCGAGCGCGAGACGGAATTTGTGCTGAATAAAATGCAGGAAATGAAACTTTCGCTGCGTAACCCGGATATTTCAACGGCGCAGAGAATATCGGAAGTTATCAATGAACATGTGGGGCCGAGCATTGCCAATGTTTCTGACCCGGGAACGGTGGTTCTGGCGGTGCCGGATATTTACCGCAATAATGTGACGCAATTGCTTGCCGATATTGAGAAACTTCCGGTGGAGACGGATCAGGTGGCGAAAATCGTGATTGATGAAGCATCGGGTACTATTGTCATGGGCGAGAATGTGAATATTGACACAGTGGCGGTGGCACAAGGAAATCTGGTGGTGAGGGTGGAAGAAAAACCACAGGTTTCTCAGCCCGCACCATTTGCACCGGAAGGCGCGCAGACTGTGGTGACTCCGCAGACAGAAATTACGGTGAATGAAAAACCGGGTAGCAAGATGGCGGTGGTTAAACGTGGTGCGAGCCTGAAAGATTTGGTGGCGGGGCTTAATGCGCTGGGAGTCAGCCCGCGTGATTTGATTACCATCCTCCAGACCATTAAAGCGGCGGGAGCTTTGCAGGCGGAGATTAAGACGAGGTAGATTAGGGATTAGGGATTAGGGAAATGAATATCGTCATGCCAGCGTAGGCTGACATCCATATCTAACCGCAATTGTGTATTATTGTTTACATGGATACCGCCCTTCGGCGGTATGACAAATCTTCACTTTCCCTAAAGCCTAAAGCCTAATGCCTAATCCCTGAAATCATGTGGCATGAAGATTGCTACTAATTCTCTATATTACTTATACGTCATTGCGAGCGTAGAGAAGCAATCCATTGAAAAATAATAATTCTATGGATTGCCACGGAGCTAAAGCTCCTCGCAATGACAAAATTATGGGATTGGTAGTAACATGTTGATAAATAATGATTCAGGAATGTCGCAGGCTTTGATCGCCAAATTAGGTGTTTCTGGGGGGGCGATTGGTAAGGCAAAAAATATGACTCCGGAAAAGGCGGAGGCAGTTTCCAAGGATTTTGAGGCACTTTTTATCAGCCAGATGATGGAGCCGATGTTTGGTGACTCGGTTGGGGTGGATGCATTCGGGGCAGAAGACACCGATGAAATCTATAAAAATCTGATGGTTAAGGAATATGGTAAGCTGATTGTCCAGTCCGGTGGCATGGGAATTGCTCAGAATATATACAGGGGGCTTATGGGTGAAAATAAGCTTTCGAGTGGGGTTAATGGAGAGCTTCTTAAACAACAAGAATATGTAGGGGGAGTAAAATGAGCGGTGAAGTAAGGATAACTGGTAAAGCGGAAGCAGCTAATTTTAAGGTGCAGGATGTGATCATGCTTACAGCACGTCTGGCACAATTACTGGCTGAGGAAGTCGATTTGCTAGGTGGTATGAAGGTGAAGAAAATTGAAGCATTGCAGCAGGAAAAAATATTCCTGACCAACGCGCTTGACGCGCAGCGCAAGCTCATCGACCGCCATCCGTATATTATGGATAGCATTCCTTCCCGCGATAAAAAGGATCTGGAAGAAGTGGCAGCGGTGTTTCAGGGCATATTGGATGAAAACCACCGCAAGCTGCTTATGGCAAAAGAAATCAACCATAAAATCGTTATGGCGATCAGGGATGTGGTGAAAGAAACTACCCAGAGCCGCACTTATAATGGCAATGGTTATACGGGAGCGGCGGCGTTTAATACTCTGTCGGTAACTTTGGATAAGAGGATATAGGTTGTCATCCTGCGGGGTGCGTAGCACCAGCGCAGGATCTCAGCATAGTTATAAACAGATCCTGTGCTAACGCTTCGCGTTCCACAGGATTGGGGGAAAAATATGAGTCTTTCACTTGCGCTGAATAATTCGTTATCAGGGCTTAATATCAACCGGCAGTCGCTGGCGGTGTTGTCGCAGAATATTGCCAATGCCAATACGCAAGGCTATAGCCGGAAAATAATTGAGCAGGAATCTTTATATCTTGATGGCAACGGCGCGGGTGTGAACATCAAGGATATTACCCGCAAGGTTGATGATTATCTGATTCGTTCCGTGCGTGAACAAACATCAAAAGTTGGTTTTGGAGATACGGTTAGTGATTACTCCGACCGTATCCAGATTCTGCTTGGCAAGCCGGGGAATAAAGACAGTATTGATTCCAATATCGGCAGTTTTTTTAATGCCATACAATCCTTGGCGCAAACTCCGGAAAGTTCATCGCTGCGGGTTAATGCCGTGAATCTTGGAAAAACTCTGGCAGGGCGTGTTAATGATTTGTCAGCCGGACTTAATGATCTGCGCTTTCAGGCGGATCAGGACGTACGCCTGATAGCTGATTCCATAAATTCTAACCTGGTAGAAATTGATAAATTAAACAAAACTATCAGCAGCGAAGGCGCAGTCGGACAATCAACTGTTGAGTTGCAAGATAAGAGAGATAATCTGATCAGGGAGCTTGCCTCTTATATCGATATACAGGTTTATAAAAAAAGCACAGGTGAAATAAATATATCTACGGTAAGCGGTCTCAGTCTGCTGGACGACAGTGTTTACAGGCTTTCTTACAATGCGGCAGGATCGGTTGAGAGCTTTGTGAATAATGCCTCGCTATCGCCTCTGGAAATATATCGTCTGGATGAAGCCGGAGACCCGATAGGAACAGCGAAGGTTCTGGTTTCTGCCGGTACGAGCGAGACTATTATCAGTTATGTAGGCGGTGGTAAACTTGCCGGTCTGATGGAAATGCGTGATAAACAGGCACCGGATCTTATCAAGCAGCTTGATAATCTGGCGATGGTAATGCGTGACCAGATGAATATCATACATAACACTGGGGCTGGTTTCCCTGGGGCGAGCAGTCTGACCAGTACTCATCTGATGGTTGCCGATGATTACAGCCAGTGGAGTGGTTCGGTGCGGATTGCGATTTTAGGCAGTGATGGCAAGCCTTTGCCGGGACGTTATACTGATGAAGCGGTTGCACGTCCGCTGACTCTTGATTTATCAAAGCTGGATACCGGAGTAGGAGATGGACAACCGAGCATACAGGGGATTATTGACGAGATTAACAGGAGTTACGGTGTCCCACAGGCGAAAGTTGAACTGGGTAATCTCAACAATATAAGTCTGGTGTCCAACAGCACTAATCTGCCTGGCTCGCTCCAGCAATTAAATTTTGATTTCAATATGGAAAATATTTCGGCAACTGATGCCGGTGTGTTTGTAACCGGTGTGCAGTTGTTAGATAGTGGTGGTGTTGCCCTTGCCACACCAACCTCGACATTGCCTACTGCGGCTTTGGCAGGAACTTATACGACAACCGCCGGTAGTAAGACGCTCACTATCAATACCAGTGGCGCGCAAACCCTGAAAGACGGAGATGTAGTTTATCTTACAGCACCGGCAGGAGCGATTGATGGAATTCCAACTGGTGATTTTGATCGGTTTTTTACAGTAAGTAATGTTCAGGCAGGCAGCTTTGACGTTACCGTATCCACCGCAGCAAGTGCCGGAGGGGCTTTTGTAGTTGGCGGACAGACTGCCATCAAGAAATATATGGATGTGGAAGCGGGAGATTCAACACGCACTAAAGATAATGGAACGATTACCGCAGACATTAGTGGCAATGTTTCTTCTCCTTACTATACCATCAATGTAAATTTTGCAGTTGATGACGGTAGCGGAACACTTGTTACTTCTACGGTCAGCTACCGCGTGAATAATAATGACAGTAATATGCGTAATGTTCGTTATTCGGCCATTGCTGCTAGCGGTTCGGGAAAAATAGTGTATCCCACTTCGCTTAAGCCATTGCTTGTCGCTTCGCTGGTTGATGAAAATGGTCTGGAACTTTCAAAAACCAATGGTCTTTACACCACGACACAGAAAGGTTATTTGAAACTGGAAAGCGGAGATAGCAATGGCTATATAGCGATTGATTCGTTGGATAGCAGTGAGTTGGGCAGGCCTAATGACACTCCGAAAACCGCCGCTACTAACCGTAGCTTCTCGCATTATTTAGGGCTTAATAATTTTTTTGTTGATGATGGTGATGCGCGTACCACTCTTACGACAGGAAGTGCTGCCGCGCTTAAGGTTGAACAAAGGCTTCGTACTAATCCTAATCTTATTTCTCTAGGAAAACTTACGGCTTCCCCTCGGTCTAATGATTCAAGCATCCCGCCGCCTTATACTTATGAGCGCAATATTGGCGATAACAGCGTGATTCAGGCGATTGCCAAACTGGGGATTCAAGGTGTGGATTTTGCTGCTGCCGGTGGGCTTGGTCAAACAAAAATACCATTTGGGGCTTATGCCGGACAGATTATCGGTGCGGCGGCGACTAACGCCAAGGCTTCGCAAGCCCAGAAGGAAAACGCCCAGACTTTGCTTGACGGTTATAATAAACGCTCGGATTCAATCAGCGGCGTGAATCTTGATGAAGAATTGGCAAATACTATAATTTATCAGAATTCTTATAGCGCGTCGGCAAGGATTATTACAGTGGTCAGTACTTTGTTTGATACTTTGATTCAGGCGGTGGGGAATTAGGCGGTAATTTTCCCTCCCCCCTTG
>JBEBHV010000055.1:0-10144 GCA_040080715.1 Rickettsiales bacterium
AAACGTTATAGTTCAGTATATTATGTCATCCGCCATCCGTCATCCGCCATCCGTAATAACAAAGTCACAAAATCTTCACATACAAAAAACAGCTTTTTATGGCATAATCAGCTGAAATAATAACGATAACCACTTCTCCCTCCCACTTGCGGGATTTTACTTAACCCCCTCCACCCTTTGGAGGTGGTTCTCTCTAATCCCCTCCCCCCTTGCGGGGGAGGGTTAGGGTGGGGGGTAGAAGATGTAGAAGCTATAGAAACTAGGAAAACACATGTTTGGATTTGGTGAAGACGAAGAATACGAACAACAGCCAAGAAAATCGCTGTTCAGTCGCATTGGTGATTTTCTGCTGAAAGGCGTTATGATACTTGCCATCGTCGCTCTGGCAATCGTTACGATTGTTACCATCAACGACACCGCCCGCAACAAGCTTAATGAACTGACCAAAGATAAGGACGGCAAAGGCGGTTGGGGTGATGCAATCCGTGGGGGCATGGGCGCAGCTCAGGAAAAAGCTGGAGGAATGCTTGGTGCTGTTAAGGAGACTGTTACAAAAGCCTTCCAATCTACTGGCGACACTATCGTTGCAGCAAAGGATCAAGCGGTAAATACGGTTAACACCGCCGAAAATGTTGCACTGGCTGGTGCTGGCGCACTTGTAGCCAAGAAACTTTACAATAAATACGGCAACCACGCTCAGGGAACGGTCGGTGAAAACGGTGAATTCAATCCCCTCTCCAAAAAAGAAAATAAAGCTGTGAAAGAAGCTGAAGCACTGAAAACAAAGCAGGAAGCTGCCCAAAAAGCGCATGAAAAAGCATCCCAGGAAGCAAAAGAACTCCGGGCAAAAGCAGATGAGGCTAAAACAAAATTTGAAGCGGCAAAGCAAAAAGTAAAAGGAAGCGAAGGTCTTAAAGATAGGTTTTCTGCTGCCAGAGAATTCAAAGCTGCGAATGAAGCATATAATAGAGCAGATGCAATAGCCGGTAAAGCTGAGAAGAAAGTTACGAATCTGGAAAAAACAATCACCAAACTGGACAAAAAAATAACCGCAAACGCTGAAAAACTCCCTAAAGTAGAAGTCATCACCCGTGGTGATTATAACGCTAGGCAAACACCGTCAGCAACTACAAATGGAGCTTCCAGCACATCACAAACTACCGCCCAAACTGCTACCAAGCCAGAAGCACCGAAAACAGCACCACAGCCACCTCCATCAAAAGAGGTTGTAACCAAACCCTCAGGTCAGGTTACAGTAATGAAGGGTAAAGAGGTAATAGCAGATATAACCGATAAACAAGCCGGTGGCACTGCTGCCCCCCATGCACCTAATACCGGTTCTGCAAATCCTGTGAATAACACATCTACTCTAGCAAAAATTAAGGGATTCATAGCAAGATTTCCATTAGTTGGAAGGGTTATGAGATATGCAACACCAGCGGTAGTAGCAGCCGTCACTGTCCCTGCCGCTGCTTCTGAAGCATATACTTCGTTGGAAGCTGGCAATAATATAGATGCTGCTGCAACAGTCCTTAGTACAACAGCTACTATAGCTGCACCCGTATTAACGGAAGGACTAAAAGCAGCCTTAGCCAGCACGGACTTAACAGGTAGTGCGCGGGCATTTATCAAATACAAACTTTCTGACTTAAATAATGAGCAAAGGGCTGAAATTGAGGCTTGGAAAAAAGAGGCAGAAGAACGTGGATTGGATATTTCCACATTAAAAGTAAGAGAGTTTTTAGAGAAACAATGGAATTCAGCCCCTAATACCCCGAATACTTTAATAACCAGCAAAGAACAAACCCAATCGCCAGTAAAGGGTAATTGATATAATTCAACAACTTAACAAAAGCACAAAACTGTCATATAAGGAGTCACAAAATCTTCACACAAAAATCAATAATTTATGGCATTATGTGAGTATGTAGTAATAGGTAAACGCTAAAATATTAAGTAACTCGGAGAATATATGGCTTTTTTTGGCTTATTTGGAAATGATGAAGAAGAAGTGCAGCAACCACAGAGAAGGTCAGGTGGCATAGGCAGCTTCCTGATGGGCGCGCTCAAAACAGGATTGATTATCATAGGTGCTATCCTAACTCTTGGCGGCATCTTCGCGGTGAGCGAAAACGCTAAAAAATTCGCCGATGAGCATATGGGCGGCACTGGCACCGGAACTCTCGATCTCATAAAGAATAGTTGGGAAGGTCTTAAAAGTATGGTTGGGCTTGGCTCAAAAAACCCAAAACCAGAAGGCGCAAAAAATGAAACTATAAACGGGATAAGCTTTCCAGTTCCTGACAAACAGCATCTGAAAAATGCAGTATCTGAGGATCCAAAGGTCTTTAAAGAAATGGGCGATGTCATTTCTGCCAAGGCTTACCAGAGATCTGCAGCTGTCCCTACAAATGAAGGAGAAAAAGGCATCGAGCGTATCAATCAACAAGTTGCGCAGACCATTAATATTGGTCTCGGTTTAGATATGTTGAATAAGAGTTTCCAGGATTTCAAACCAACGGATCCTAATGCGCCAAAGCCACCAGTAATCGATTTAAAAGTACCTGCTTTAACCACTACACTAGACGAATACGGTGCTAGGAAGTTCCAGACGTGGAAAGATTCATCACCACTGCAGAAAATCAACATGCTGATACCTCTGGTTAACGCACAGAGTAAAGAACCACAGAAGCTAGCAGCTTTGGAAAATATTGAGCTAAGTAGTTTTTCTGCTCAACGCAACAACATGGAGAGAAAAATCGATTCCACACAAAATATTACAAAGTTGGAACAAGCGGTTACTATCCCTGATCATATTGCCAAGCATTATCCCAATTCCCCTATAACCACATTATTTGGCGATGATAAAGAATTTTTCAACAGCACTAAGCTAGCGATCAAAACTTTGCGCGACAAATCAAGGTTTGCCGAAGCTGAAACCATCACTACTCAGGCAGAAGAAATGCTTAAAAGGATGCAAGTAAATATCCGGGATAAAGATAAGGATAGAGGTCAATACTATGTAAAGGCTATTGCCGAAATTGGTCAGATAAGAACTGACGTTACGCAGCTAAAAGATGATTATATTTCACCAGAGTCAAGGAGTGCCTTTGGGTCAATCTTAAATAAAACAGTAGCAAATTTATATATTGCTGCTCAGGAAGCTCCTGTTATACTTGAACAATACCGCACCCAGCTGGATAACTATAAAACCTATACAGATAGCATGAAAACCACTACTCCAGCAGTCAGTTCTACTAGTACACCAACCCCGAATTTTGGTGACATTATGAGAAGTAGCTATTCTAATGGCAACAATCGGTTAGATGTTACTGGAAGTTTATCTCCAAACCCAATCAGTACTGGAGCTCCTCCCAAGGGTCTTACTAAATAATTATATCTGAGGATTTATTTAATCACTACCCCGCCCCAATAATTAAAATGGGGCGGGGTTTTTTGTGCCCTACACTTCCACTCCCTCAAAAGTAAAAGAAAAAACCTGACCTCTGCCCCCTTACCCCTAACTCGGAGCCAGCATCGTCTCCGGCTTGACCCACGCATCAAACTGTTCGCTGGTAAGCAGTCCCAGCGCGATGCCCGCTTCTTTCAGCGACGTGCCTTCTTTATGCGCTTTTTTGGCGATTTTTGCCGCGTTATCATAGCCGATATGCGGATTGAGCGATGTCACCAGCATCAGCGACTCATTCATCAGCTTGTTTATGCGTTCGCGGTTAGCTTCAATCCCCACCACACAATTATCAGTGAAACTCACCGCGCTGTCAGCCAGCAGGCGGATCGATTGCAGCACATTATAAATAATCACCGGCTTGAACACGTTAAGCTCAAAATGCCCGTTTGAACCACCAACCGTAACCGCCACATGGTTACCCATCACCTGCGCGCAGACCATAGTCATCGCCTCGCTCTGGGTCGGGTTCACCTTCCCCGGCATAATCGAGCTGCCCGGCTCATTCTCCGGTAATGACAACTCACCAAAACCACAGCGCGGGCCACTACCCAGCAAGCGCACATCATTAGCAATTTTCATCAGTGCCACCGCAGCCGTATTTAACACGCCGGAAAGCATAACCAGCGCGTCATGCGTTGCCAGTGCCGCAAATTTATTAGGAGCGGTTACAAACGGTAATTTGGTTATAGCAGCCACCTCTTTAGCGAAAGCCTCAGCAAAACCCTTTTTCGCATTTAGCCCCGTACCCACCGCCGTTCCACCCTGCGCCAATTCTAAAACCGGATGCAGCGCGGCATGTTCACTAAGTGCTGAGATTATATAACCGAGCTGCGCGACATAACCGGAAAATTCCTGCCCCAAAGTCAGCGGTGTTGCATCCTGCAAATGCGTGCGCCCGATTTTTATAATGCTCGAAAACTCTTCAGATTTTACTTTAAGAGCAGCCTCTAAGTGCTTGAGAGATGGTATTAATTTCCAAGTCACCTCGCAAGCAGCAGCAATATGCATAGCGGTTGGGAAAGAATCATTTGACGACTGCCCCATATTCACATGGTCATTGGGATGCACCGGTTTTTTACTGCCCATCACCCCGCCCGCCATCTCAATAGCGCGATTGGAAATAACCTCATTCACGTTCATATTAGTCTGCGTGCCACTACCAGTCTGCCACACCACCAACGGGAAATGCCCCTCCATTTTGCCGTCAATTACTTCATCCGCAGCGGCAATAATTTTCTCGCCGATAGCTTTATCCAGCACCTCAAGCTGCATATTAACCACCGCCGCCGAGCGTTTTAAAATACCAAATGCCGTGATGAGAGGGGTGGGCATAGTTTCCCCGCCGATTTTAAAATTCTGTAAGCTGCGCTGGGTCTGCGCGCCCCAGTACCTGTCAGCATCAACTTCAATATTACCAAAAGAATCGAATTCTATACGCTTGCTCATAATTTCTCCTGTAGTTCGTATATGCGTAAATACGTAGTTCGTAGATACGTATATATACGTACTTACGAATTACGCATCTACTAATTACGTATTACGAACTAAATCAACCAAACCCAGCCAGCAAGCGATCAATATCAGCCTGTGACGTAGCAGCTCCGGAAAGCTGCGGTCCATTGAGAAGATCTTTATCATCCTTCGGCAAAACAACAGCTTTCGGATCAATAGTTTTTATATCAACCGGAGCAGCTTCATCTGATTTTGGAGCTTCCGTACCAAACAGGTTATTGAGTTTTTCTACCCTGTCTTCAATATTTTCGAGCAAGGTTATAACTTTCCTGATGCGCTGTCCGGTAATGTCCTGAAAAGCACAGGCATCATATATCACCGTGGTTTTATCCATAATTGCCTGTTCTTTATCACCACCAATTCCACCGGCTGCAGCCTGAATCGCATCCGCCGCATCCATTATGGTATTAGTCGCCTGTTCAGTAGCTTTTACCACCTCTTCAAGATGCATGGACGCATCTTCAATAGCGTCTTCAGCCTTAGCGTTGCTCTGAATAGCAAAAATCTCATTCTTTGCCTCACCGATATATTTCGCAAGCTTGGCAATTTCCTGATGAACAAAATTATCGGCAACACTATTGTTAGGATTAAGTGAAGATGCCATATTGATAAAAATACCGCCTACATCCTGCAAGGTGATATCACCCTTTTTTTCACGGGTTTTGATCATGCTGGTAAGCAATGTTCGACCAAGTGTTGACTGCATGTCACTCATAATAATGTACTCCTCACAAAACTACTAAATTTACTTCCTGATTAAAACTCGCCGATAACACTTGTCATTTTTGTTTTCAACGTTTCCGCATTAAAAGGCTTCACAATATAGTTACTAACACCCGCCTGTTTGGCAGCAATTACGTTTTCCGGCTTACTTTCCGCCGTCACCATGATAAACGGTGTATCCTTCAAAGTAGCATGGGCGCGCACTAGTTTTAGCAGCTCCATACCAGTCATAGGTTCCATATTCCAATCGGAAATAACCAGACCGGCGGGTTTTTCCTGTAACTTCTTAAAAGCATCGCCACCGTCTGATGCCTCCTCCACATTATCAAAACCAAGCTGTTTAAGGAGATTTTTTATAATACGGCGCATGGTGCTGTAATCATCTACCACAAGTATGTGCATTGTCTTATCTACTGGCATAATCTGAACCTACTAAAAATAAAGTGAAACTAACTGAACTCAGACTGTACTCTAGCTGATATATTTTAATGGAAGGTTAAGATGAAAAAGAATAGCTGCATTTATTTTTTACTCAAAAACCCATGGAAACCAGGGATTTCATCACTTTATTTATATTAAATTAACTAATTATATGCTATAATTTACACTGGAAGAGGCATAATGTCGTGTACGATTTTACTACATATTTCCCATTAAAATTCATACAAATTTGTCTTCAAATTGGTACCAAAATTGTTGCAGAAAGCAGCAATTTTGCGCTGCGTAGCAAGCGTAATGCAATCGTTAGATTGCGAAATGGTATAAAAATTATGACAGCAAAGGCCACTACTGCCAGATTTTCTTTTAAGTTTTTTGACATTGGCAGGTTTTACCGCAAAACAGTTCACAACCTCACCAGATTCGTCTATCGCCCTACCTATATAGGACTCGAAAACATCCCGAAAACCGGTGGAGCGATAATTATCAGCAACCATGTATCATATATGGACGGGCCGCTAATCGATGCCGGGATTTATGACCATTGCGGTCGCCATGTACGCTACGTTATTGATGAAGATATTTATCACCTGCCCTTCGTGCATTACCTTATGAGCATGGCACGCGCCATTCCGATTTCCTCCAACCGTAAAAGCGTGGAAGCAGCATTCGACTTGATTTCGGAAGGATTACGCGCCGGTGATTTAATTTGTATTTTCCCGGAAGGCTATCTCACTTTCACCGGCGGTCTTGGTCGTTTTCGTCATGGCATTGAATGGATAGTCCGCCGCGATCCGATGCCGGTAATTCCCATGTCACTTTCCGGACTCTGGGGCAGTATATTTTCCCGTAAATTTCGTGGTTCATGGAAAAGACTGATACCCCGCAACCCGAACCAGCCGGTGGTAGTGAAATGTGGCGAACCCATTCCGCCGGACAAAGTGGACGTAAACCACCTGCAGGAAATAGTTCTTCGTTTGAAGTATTCGTGATTAGTGTTTCGTGTCTCGTGTTTAAGAAATAAGTCCGAACCACGAATCACGAATCCCGAATCCCGAATCCCGAACCACGAATCCTATCGCTCCAACACCGTAGCTATCCCCTGCCCGCCACCGATACATTGTGTGGCAAGTGCGTATTTTTTGCCATGTTTGGTAAGTAGCTGTGCAGCTTTTCCTGTGATGCGCGCGCCAGATGCACCGAGCGGATGCCCAAGCGCGATTGCCCCACCATCAAGATTTACCTTATTCACATCCAGCCCCAGTTCGGCAATAACACCCAGTGCCTGCACCGCAAAAGCCTCATTAAGTTCGATAATATCAATATCGGCAATGGTAAGCCCCGCCCGCGCCAGTGCTTTTTTGCTGGCTTCCACTGGCCCAAGCCCCATAATTTCTGGAGTAATTCCCGATGTCGCAAAACTTTTCACCCGCGCCAGAATTGGCAGATTATTTTTCTTGGCATAAGCCTCACTGCACACCAAAACAGCCGACGCGCCATCAGTAACCGGCGAAGAAGTCGCAGCCGTCACCGTTCCCGCAACATCAAAAGCTGGCTTTAATTCCGCCATTTTTGCAAGGGTGGTTTCAGCGCGGATGCAGCCATCTTTGCTAACTACTCCCGCCTTAGTTTTTATCTCCACTATCTCATCGGAAAAATCAGCCTTTGCTGCTTTCTGATGGCTTTGCAGCGCGAATTCTTCCTGTGCCCCACGCGGTATGGAAAGTTTTTTGCACACCTGCTCGGCGGTCAGCCCCATCGACATATAAGCAGCGGGCAGCGCGCTATATAAAGCAGGGCTAGGCAGCGGATTAAACCCACCCATCGGCACGCGTGACATAGACTCAACCCCCGCAGCAATAAACACTTCACCCGCACCACAAGCTATTTTCCCCGCTGCAATATGGATAGATTCCATAGACGAGCCACAAAAACGGTTCACCGTCGCGCCACCAACACTAACAGGCAAACCAGCAAGTAGTGCCACCATCCGCCCGATATTCATCCCCTGCTCACCTTCGGGAAAAGCGCAACCAACCATCACATCTTCAATATCGCTGGGATTAAGTGTAACTTTCGCCAGCAAGCCTTTTATCACCTGCGCGAGAATATCATCCGCCCGCGTGCGCGAAAGCTCACCCTTCCCCGCAGGAGTAAATGGTGAACGGGCATAAGCGCAGATTACAGCTTGATTGGTCATAATATCTCCATATGGTGCGTAATTCGTACCTCGTAATTCGTAACTACGCATCTACGAACTACGATTTACGCTTATTCTATCAAAAAACAGTTACTTTTTCGTTAGTTTCAATCTAGGTTATGACATTGCTCAGTACGAAAACAAAGAAGATTAAACTTTATTCTCTGCTAGCGAAAACCTCATAAATATGATAAAGTATGATTTATGAATCACTTGAGGAGATGAATATGTCCAGCATAGAACGTATGACTATCACCATGCCTACTGACATGGCAGCTATTATCAAAGCGGCGGTAAAGGGAGGCGATTACGCCTCTACTAGTGAAGTAATACGCGAAGCAATGCGCGAATGGAAGCTAAAGCGGATTGTGCAGGGGCAGGAATTAGATGCGCTGAAAGCAGATATTGAAAAAGGACTTGCCGATGTTGCCGATGGGCGTGTACGTAGTTTTGATAAAGCAAAAATCATAGCGCGGGGGAGGAAGTTATTAGCCAAACCCTAACCCTCCGCCTCACCGACACAGCAGAAGCCGACCTTGCAGAAATCTGGGCATATCTTGCCACTGAAGCTGGTGAAGCGATTGCTGTCCACTTCCTTGATAGTGTTGGCAAAACTCTGGACGCGGTGAAGAAGTCGCCACTGATGGGAACAACACGCGATCAGCTCGGAGTCAAGTTGCGCGTGACGTTTCATCATCCTTACGCTATCTACTATCAGGTAAGTGAGCAGGAACTTGTTATTATCCGAATTCTACACGGCGCACGTGATTCCGTCGCCATCGCAGAACATGGCGGGTTTCTACAATGATGACGCTAGAAATGAAAAATCCATATGAACAATTTTGACACAGACATAGTAATAATCGGCGCAGGGCCAGTGGGGCTTTTCGCCATATTTGAGGCAGGAATGCTCAAAATGCGTTGCCATGTGGTGGACGCGCTGGAGGCAGTTGGCGGGCAGTGCAGCGCGCTTTACCCTGAAAAACCGATTTTTGATATTCCCGCCCACCCTTCCATCATGGCGCAGGAACTCATCGACAAACTCGGCGAGCAAGCTGCACCATTTTCCCCAACTTATCATCTTGGGCAAACTGTCGATAAAGTCACAAAAAACGCTGATAATAGCTGGAGCGTCACCACTTCCAAAAACGTAACCATCAACTGCAAAGCAATCATCATTGCAGCGGGTTGTGGAGCGTTCGGCCCTAACCGCCCGCCAATGGAAAATCTGGAAGCTTACGAAGGCAAAAGTGTATTTTATATGGTCGGCAAACGCGAGGAATTTCGTGGTAAAAAAGTGGTAATTGCCGGTGGTGGTGACTCGGCTGTGGATTGGGCGATTTCCCTATCCGAACTCACTGAAAAACTATACGTGGTGCATCGTCGCGCCAAATTCCGTTGCGCCCCTGAGTCGGAAAGCAAGCTGCAAGCACTCGCTGCCAGTGGCAAAATCGAAATGGTGACCCCTTATCAACTCGATTCACTGGAAGGCAAAGACGGCAAACTCTCATCTGTAATTGTCGCCACCCTCGAAGGTGAAAAACGCACTTTAGAAGCCGATATTTTGCTGCCTTTTTTTGGTCTTTCCATGGAGCTGGGAGCAATTGCAAACTGGGGCTTAAACCTTGACAATAACCATATCACCGTCACACCGGCAACCATGCAAACTTCAGAATCAGGAATCTTCGCCATTGGCGACATCGCGACTTACGAAAACAAGCTGAAACTCATCCTTTCCGGCTTTGCCGAAGCAGCGCAGGCAGCCCACGCCGCCCGCGCCCATATTTACCCAGATGAAGTTC
>JBEBHV010000056.1:0-10032 GCA_040080715.1 Rickettsiales bacterium
AGCTGGAGTTACTCAAGTCGGCAGCGGCTGGGCTTGGCTGGTGCTGGATGGTGGCACTCTTAAAGTAACCAAAACCGCCAATGCAGATCTACCTATGGTACATGGTCAGAAAGCACTGCTAACCTGTGACGTTTGGGAACATGCTTATTACATTGATTATCAGAACCGCCGCCCGGATTATATCGGCGTGTTTCTTAATAAATTAGTCAATTGGGATTTTGCTGCTAGCAATCTTGGTTAGATAAGGCTAGAGGGAAGAGGCATGAGGGATGATGAAAATTCCCCTCTTCCCGCTTCCCCCATTCCTCTAAATCGGTAGCCTATCACGCCTCTTAGATTTAAGCCAGGTAACTACCATCAGGCGGGTTACCAGAACTGCGGTATATAGTGAGCATAAAATACCTATAGCCAAGGCAACGGCAAAACCTTTTACTGTTCCCGTTCCGAAATAGTAAAGCAGCAATGATGCGGCAAGCACGGTTATATGTCCGTCAAAAATAGTGCCGAATGCCATTTTAAAACCATCGGAAACCGCCACATGAGGCAATTTCCCGTTACGAATCTCCTCACGCATACGCTCATAAATAAGCACGTTGGCATCGACCGCCATACCAACTGTAAGCACAATACCGGCAATGCCGGGAAGAGTAAGGGTTGCATTAAACATCGCAAGCAGGGAAATTGTCATAAACGCGTTTACTATCATTGCGATATTGGCAAACATGCCGAACAATCCGTAAAATAGAACCATGAAAATTACCACAAGGCTAATAGCAATAATCGAAGCCAAAGTTCCTGCTTTAATTGAATCGGCACCGAGGCTCGGACCAACCGAGCGTTCTTCAATAACCTTAAGCGGAGCCGGCAAAGCACCGGCGCGAAGCAACAATGATAAATCATTGGCTGATGCCGCAGTAAAGTTACCACTTATGACACCACTACCACCGATAATAGCCGAACGAATTACAGGAGCTGTAATAACTTTATTATCAAGCACGATGGCAAATGGCTTGCCTATATTTTCTGAAGTTATATCGGCAAATTTGCGCGCTCCGGCATGATTAAAGCGGAACTCCACTACCGCTTCACCATTCTGGTCAAAAGTCGTACGCGCATCAACCAGCATATCCCCGGACAACATTACTCTTGATTTAATAGCGAACTTAACCGACGCACCATCGCTGCGCTTATCATCACCAAGTAAAATCCTTGTGCCAGCCGGTACGGTACCGCTTTCAATATCCTGAAATCCTACGGTTTCATCAACCATATGAAATGTCATTTTCGCAGTACGTCCAAGCAACGCCTTCAAATGCTCAGGATTAGCCAAACCAGGGACCTGCAGAACTATCCTTGTATCGCCCTGACGCTGGATTATTGGTTCTTTCGTGCCGGTTTCGTTTACACGGCGGTTGATAATCTCCAGAGATTGTTCAAGAACCCTGAGTCTCTCGCCTTTCAGAAATTTATCATTGAATTTCACATTATAAGTTGCCGGTGATTTTTCCTCTATCTCAATATCAGGATTCATAGTTGTCAGGATTTTTTTTACATCTATCGCTGCATTTGCCGAATCTTCACGTAAGACAAAGGTTACACTTGCTGCCCCATCTTCCTTGTTTACGGCAAGGCCACGATAGCCAATTTTTTCTGCACGAAATTTTGCACGAATATCATCAGACAAATTGTTCAGCTGTTCACGCAGATAAGAATCAAAATCCACTTCCAGCAATAAGTGGGAACCGCCTTGTAAGTCAAGCCCTAGACTAACTGCCTGCTTCGGCATCCATGCAGGCAATTCATCGCGCACTGATTCTTTCAAAAAACTGGGGATAGCAAAAACCACAAAAAACAGACATGAGCCTATTATCGCAAAAATTTTCCACTTGGGGAAATCTAACATTCACTGCTCCACATTCGACCAGACCACGTTACCTACTACAGACTGCTCGCTAATAATGACTAGATCCCATATACGTTACTTAGCGGGATGGTTATCAATTATCATTGGCACTTTCACTACCGGCAGATTTATCATCTGTTATTTCAGAAATAGAAGATTTAGCAACGCGAACGCGAACCCCCTGCGCTATTTCCACCACAACTATATCATCACCTTCGAGCTTGGTGATAACACCTATAATGCCACCGCTGGTAATTACTTTAACACCCTTCTTCAGGGATTTCATCATAGCATGATGCTCTCTAAGGCGTCTTTGCTGCGGTCTAATCAACATGAAATAAAGGATAAAGAACAATACGCCGAGTATGAGGAAATTATCCATCATCATTTTTTCAGCGGATAATTCATATGGCACGGCTTCTGCGCCAGCCGTAGCACCAGCAGCAGAAGAAGGTGTAACCTCATCAGCAGCAAAAGCATCAGCCAGGATAAAGCTCATAATGGACTATTTAATTTTTGCTTCGTTGAAAACCACATGCTTACGCACAACCGGATCATACTTGCGGAAAGCAAGTTTCTCAGTCTTTGTCTTCGGGTTTTTCTTAGCAACGTAATAAAACCCAGTATCAGCAGAGCTGACAAGTTTTATAAGTACAATATTCTTTTTAGCCATAACCAGATTCCTATAAATCCATGTAAAGCAAGTGCCATGCTCAGATAGGCTGCACTCACCTCAAACGGGTAATTTCCACATATAATTAAGTGCGGTAGAATATACACAGAACTCTGGCTGTCAAGACTAATTTTTTAAGTAAAAACTTTTGACTTTTCCTATGTTTTCCTATTAATGATGCCATTTGTGATGGTAGATAATCTGCCATTTTTATGGAATATCTGAGTATATATATGAAACATAAGAAGATTAAGAAGGTAGTTTTCCCTGTGGGTGGTCTTGGCACACGCTTTCTGCCAGCCACCAAATCCATGCCCAAGGAAATGTTGCCGGTAGTGGATAAGCCATTGATTCATTATGCTTTTGAAGAGGCAAAAGAAGCAGGGATAGAGGAATTTATCTTTGTAACCGGTCGTAATAAAGGGGCGATTGCCGACCATTTCGACCATTCTTATGAACTTCAGGATATTCTAAGCGTTAAAAATAAGAAACGTGAGCTTGAGCTTACCAGTAAATGGCTGCCGGAAGCAGGAAATGTGGTGTTTACCCGCCAGCGTGAACCGCTGGGACTTGGACATGCAGTGTGGTGCGCCCGCCATCTCATCGGTGACGATCCGTTTGCGGTTATTCTTGCTGACGATCTGGTATTGTCTAAGAAACCATGCCTGAAACAGATGATCGAGCAATATAATGATTGTGGCGGCAATGTTCTGGGGGTTATGGATATTCCGCGCGAAGATACTGCAAGTTATGGTATAGTTGATATTGACCCGAGTTTTGCCAAAGCCGATGCAAAACTGGTAAAAGCCAAAGGGCTTGTGGAAAAACCGGCTCCTGCCGACGCTCCATCTACTCTTTCCATCATCGGCAGATATATATTGCAACCGGAAGTGATTAATGTTTTATCACATCAGAAAGCTGGTGCGGGCGGAGAAATCCAGCTTACCGATGCCATTGCCAGTATTATCGGCAAGGGTGATGTTTTTGGTTACCGTTATGAAGGTGTGCGTTATGATTGTGGCGGGCTGGTTGGTTTTGTTGCCGCCAATGTTGCTTTTGCGCTGGAACGCGAAGGAATAAAAGATAAAGTGATAAAAGAAATTGATGGTGTGTTCAAACGTGCGAACATACGTTCTTAAGAAATAAAGTGGAGAGTTAACATGCAGATTACTATGATAGGAACAGGCTATGTTGGTCTGGTTTCCGGTGTATGTTTTTCTGAATTTGGTTTTCAAGTTACCTGCGTCGATAAGGATGCAGACAAGATTGCTAAATTACAGCAACACATCATGCCGATTTACGAGCCTGGTCTGGAGCAGATGGTAGAAGCCAACCGCAAGGCTGGTCGCCTGTCTTTTACAACAGATCTGACACAGGCAGTTGCACAGGCTGATATTGTGTTCATAGCGGTGGGTACACCTGCAAATGAAACTGATGGCATGCCGGACATGACTGCACTTAACATAGTTACCAAAGAAGTGGCAAAAGCTCTTAAAGGCTATACGCTGGTGGTGAATAAATCGACAGTGCCAATTGGCACTAACCGCAGCATTGCCAAGATTATCAAAGAAACTAATCCGAGCGCGGATTTTGATGTAGCGTCCAATCCTGAGTTCTTACGTGAAGGAACAGCAATCAAGGATTTCATGGCTCCTGACCGGATTGTTGCAGGTATAGATTCCAAGCGGGCGCGCGAACATCTGAACAAGCTTTATGAACCAATCTGCTTAAATGGCGCGGAAATTCTTTTCACCACGTTTGAAAGTGCAGAGATTATTAAATACACAGCAAACAGTATGCTTGCTATTCGTATTGCCTTTATTAATGAAATTGCCGATTTATGCGAAAAAACCGGAGCTAATATCCGTGATGTCGCACGCGGAGTTGGTCTTGATAACCGTATTGGCGATAAATTCCTGCAGGCTGGCCCGGGATATGGCGGTTCGTGCTTCCCTAAAGATACACTTGCCCTTCGGCAAATGGCAAAGAATGCCGGTGTTCCCAGCCAACTGGTGGAAGCAACCATTAAGAGCAATGATGCCCGTAAACTGCGTATGGCAGAAAAAATTATTGCTGCTGCCGGTGGCAATATAAAAGGCAAGACTATCGCAATACTTGGACTTACCTTCAAGCCAGGAACTGATGACATGCGCGAGAGTGCCAGCCTTTATATCATACCTGAATTAATTGCAGGAGGTGCTGAAATCCGCGCTTATGACCCGCAAGGAATGAAAGAAGCAGCACATTATTTCAAAGAACATGTAAAATGGTGTGATGATGCTTATAACGCAATGCAAGAAGCGGATATGCTGGTTATACTCACTGAATGGAACGAATTCCGCAGCCTGGATTTAGACAAAGTAAAATCTACGCTGCGTAATCCACTGGTGGTAGACCTACGAAATATCTATAAACGTCAAGACATGAAAGCTCACGGTTTCCACTATGTTTCAATTGGCAGGCAGGAAGTAAAAACCAATGAAACTGGTGTGCTTGATCTCAATATTGAAGATGAGATTGCGGCATAGACATAATTCCGGCAAATGTTAGCGACCACGATAGGAAGCTACTTCTTGCGGTGGAATCCAGATTCCTTTTGGCTGATCTCCGGTCTGGTAGAAAATATCAATGGGAATGCCGCCACGCGGATACCAGTAACCACCAATGCGAAGCCAAGCAGGTTTTGCCTCTTTAATCAGACGCAGAGCAATAACTATTGTGCAATCTTCATGAAATGCTCCGTGATTGCGAAAAGAACCAAGAAATAATTTCAGAGATTTACTTTCTATAATCCAATCTTTGGGTACATAATCAATCACCAGATGCGCAAAATCCGGCTGACCGGTTATCGGGCAAATAGAGGTAAATTCCGGACAGGTGAAGCGTACCGAGTATCCAACATTTTTATGCGGATTTGCTACCTTCTCTAAAATCGCCTTCTCAGGAGAAGATGGCAATAAAGACTTACTACCAAGCTGGGTTAGTTTTTTAGCCATCAAAACTCCGAACTCATGATTTCAACTTATAAGCCCCACGGAAATTATCCATCGCCACAAACAGACCCTTGGGATCAATAAGTGTCTCGGTAGCACCAATTATTAATATACCATCCTTGGTTAAAGTACGCGACATTTTATCAGTAACCTGCGCTTTGGTCTGCTCGTCAAAATAAATTAGTACATTGCGACAGAAAACAATGTCAAACTTCCCCAAAGAAGAATAATCCGTAAGTAAGTTCTGCAATTTGAACTGAACAGAAGAACGAATTACATCTTTAATCTTCCACGAAGTATCCGGCAGAGAAGTAAAATACTTCATCAATATCTGAATAGGAAGACCTCTCTGAGCCTCAAATTGAGAATAAACACCTTCTTTTGCCTTATCTACAACTTTCTTAGCAAGGTCTGTAGCAACTATTTCAAAATCCCAACCAGCAAACTTCGCTGCATCTTCCTTAAGGCACATGGAGATAGTATATGGCTCTTGACCAGTGGAACAAGCCGCACTCCAGATACGTATCCTTTTCATGACAAACTGACGCGCCATAAGCATCGGCAATGCTATATTACGGAGTGATTCATAAGGTTTTATGTCACGATAAAAAGATGATTCGTTGGTAGTCATTGCTTCTGTTATTTCAGTGAGCAATGCCTCATTAGGATTGGTACGCAGCATATTACAAAGTTGCCCTATATCCTGCAAATTCTGACCGCGCGCAATTGGTAACAAACGACTTTCTATAAGATAAGCTTTATCATCAGTAAGTGCAAGTCCCGAACGCTGCTTCAAAATACCAGATAAATATTGAAAATCGCTCGCTTGCATCATCTGCCCTCTATTTGCTGAATCAGATAACGACCTATCTCTGTTAACGGCAGCACTGCCCGACATAATTTATTCTCCACAACTGCTTTGGGCATGCCATACACAGTACAACTACTTTCATCCTGTGCAATTACGCTACCACCATTTTCAACTACAACTTTAGAACCCAGCATTCCATCCTGCCCCATACCCGTAAGCACCACAACAACCAAATGTCTACCATATACTTTACTTAAAGACCTGAGCATGGGATCAGCAGCAGGTCTACAAAAATTTTCCTGCGGTTCTTTGTTTATAGAAATAACCGCCTGCCCGCCAGAATTTTTTTCTACGACCATATGAAAATCACCAGGCGCAATATATACATTTCCAGCTACTGCAGTCTCTCCACCCTTAACTTCAATACAGTTACGAGATGATGATTTTGCCAGATGCTCTGCCAGAATTGTGGTAAATGTTGGTGGCATGTGCTGAGTAATAAAAACAGGTATATTCTGCAAACGACCTTTAAGCGATTCAAATAAAGACATAAGAGCCTGTGGCCCGCCAGTGGAAGAAGCGATGGCAAGAGCCTTTACTCCGGTAACATGCAGAGGAATATTAGAAGTTGAAACCAACTGAACAACGGATGGTTCTTTTACAGCTATAACAGGAACAAAAGCACTTGCTGACGGGATATTACTACTCTTACCGCCAAGCCCCTTAACCTTCCCTATGAGTTCACGATAAAAAACATCAACCTCATTAACATCTTTGGACGATGGCTTGGCAAGGTAATCCGTAGCTCCAAGCTGTAATGCTTTCATACTAAGGCTAGCATTGCTCCTGGTAAGGGCAGAAGCCATGATAACCTTGCTGGATGGGGATGCTTTAAGTATATCAGGCAAAGCTGCCAGCCCATCCATAAGGGGCATTTCTATATCCAGTACGACAACGTCGGGATGCAGACTACCAGCCATATTAATGGCCATACTGCCATTGGCTGCCGTACCTACAATCTCTATAGCAGGATCAACAGAGAGAGCTTTAGACATCAAACCACGTATAACCGCAGAATCATCAACTAGTAAAACTTTAACTGGCACGAAACCCTTCCTTCTGCAAATGCAGTTAACTTAAAAAGCCATGCCTATCTGCTCTAATTTACCCTTAACAATTTCACCATCAAATGGCTTCATTATATATTCATTCGCCCCAGATTCCAAAGCTTGCATTATATTTCCCATCTCACTCTCCGTAGTACAGAATATAACCTTTGGAAAATCCCCGCTAGGCATGGCCCGCAGGGCCTTGATAAACTCCAGCCCATTCATTACCGGCATATGCCAATCAAGCAATATCATATCAGGCATATTTGCTTTATTTTCCACGCAATATTCAACCGCCTTCTGACCATCTTCAGCCTCAGAGACTGTAAAACCGAGTTCTTCCATAATACGACGCTCTAACTTACGAACAACCTTGGAATCGTCAACAATAAGACATGATGGCATAGCACAGACCCTTATTTATTATTTTTAATCTTCTTAACACAACGCACAATAAATAATATAATCCCTATATTGTAAGCAGGGACTGCACATCAACAATAACCAGCAACTCTCCGGAGAGTTTATATATACCAGTTGTAACTTCCTTCCATTCCCCCCCAAGATTGGCAGGAGATTTTTCGATAGAGTGATAAGGAACCGTCATAACCTCCCCCACACTATCAACCATCAGACTGAATAATTCCCCCCTGTACTCAACTACCACAAACATGCTTTTTGTATCTTCAGGTCTTTCAGGCAGGCGCAAACGGCGGCGGAGATTGATTACGGTTACAATACGTCCCCGCAAATTAAGTGACCCAGATACTTCCGGAGCAGAAAGAGGAATATGTGTTATTTTCTGCTGCCGCAAAACATCACGTACATTTTTTACCGGAATTCCAATAAGCTGATTTTCCACACGCATTGTAACATACATATGGTTTTCTGTATCCAGCATGCCGTACAACGCTCCTGCATTTGCAGCAACACTGGGATCAATAGATATAACGTTTGCAGATGCAGTCATTACGCAGCCTCCTTATGTGCAACTATAAAATGTGCTACTGCATCAAGAAGACCTGGACGATCGGTTTTCACAATACAGTCGTTCATTCCTACATCCTTACTACGAGAAATGACATCTTTACTAAGTGATGCAGTATAACCAACGATTGGGGTTCCATTAACCTGCGCGCTTTTACGGCAGGCAGTTACAAATTCAAAACCGTCCATGACCGGCATTTCTATATCAGTAACGATAAGATCAAACTTCATCTTGTCTTCAGTCAGCATATGCAGAGCTTCCTGACCATTTTCAGCTGATGTAACCTTATAGCCAACCGCCGATAACATAGGCACTGTTAAATTACGGAAGAAAGGACTATCTTCAACCAGTAGGATTGTCTTATTATGCGCCTTCTGTTTACCTGACGCTCCAAGGTCAGCCACCATATCTTCCACCATATCTGAAAGTAGATACCCAATATCAACCACATCCGTGGTTTTACCGGAAATTACCATGCTGCCAAGGTAACCATGCTGTTTTGCTTCTTTCGAGGTAAGCTTTATGTCAAATGGAGCTTTAACGATATCGATAATTTCATCGACAACCAGACCTATAACTTTTTTGTCATAACCAAAAACTATAACATCAACGGTTCCACTGTCTGGCATTTTAAATTCATCATCAAGAGTGATAAGCCGCATTAAATCACCGCGATACTGCACTACCGGTTTATCACCGGCAACCTCAATATCTTTGACATTAATTTCTTCCAGACGTGAGATAAGCTCAAGCGGAACAGCTTTCGGAGCTCCCTTACCCAGAGTGAATGACAGAAAGCCTATCATATCCTGCTTGCTATCGCCAATTGACAGAGCAGCATTTGCATCTTCACGCTCACTAATTTCAGCACTGCTTATCGTACGAGCAATGCCATTAGGATCAAGAATCATGATTACGCTTCCATCGCCTAAAATAGTATTCCCAGAGTAAATCGATAGTGACTTCAAAAGATCGGAAACAGGCTTGACCACAATTTCCTCCGTGTCAAAAACCCTGTCAACAAGTATACCAAAATCGTAGCTACCTACCCTGCAGACAACTATATATACTTCCCTCTGAAGCAACTCATTATGATTACAAGGAAAACCAAGAGTCTCCGACATTATGGCAAGAGGTAGAAGCTTATCGCGCAGACGCATGACCAGTGAATCATTGATCATTTCAAGCTGCACTCCTGCGCCAGGAGCCGCCCTAACCAGTTCCACTACATTTATCTGAGGAATAGCGAATTTCTGACTGTTGCTTTCAACGATAAGCACTGAAACTATCGCCAAAGTAAGAGGTATTTTTACCGCCACCTTTGAACCTTTTCCCCATGTCGAATCAAGATCTATAGTGCCACCTATTTTCTGGATATTAGTTTTTACAACATCCATACCAACTCCACGCCCGGAGACGCTGGTAACTTTTTCGGCAGTTGAAAACCCAGCTGCAAAAATAAACTGGGCTATTTGTTTTTCGCTCATATTATCAAGCGATGCTTCTGTTGCAATACCATTAGCCAACGCCTTCTGTTTTACACGCTCAATATTGA
>JBEBHV010000260.1:0-2219 GCA_040080715.1 Rickettsiales bacterium
TCTAAAGCAACCGAAGCTTACCGCACCGCGTTTATGGTGACTGAGCGCGAATTCAATTTGTTGCAAACCACCGACCCATCAAGCCGCTTTTTCCTGGTTAAACAAGGTAAGGATGCTGTTGTATCACGTATTGACTTATCCGGCATGGACGAAATTGTGAATGTTCTTTCAGCACGCGCCGAGACAATCGTAATATTAGATGAAGTACGCAAAAAATATGGGGATTCTCCTGATGCATGGATGCCACACTTCCAGAAACAGGTAAGAGCAGATCGAGAAAAGATAGCTGTTAAAGATGCAAAAAAGTAACAAAAATTTTATAGCTTCATTGGTACTGCTTATTGTTTTATTGGGCGGTATTTTTTTGCCTTTTGTTGCATCAGCCTATGTAATGCCCCAATCTAAACCTCAGGATAATACCGAAGTGAGAGAAGCTAATGGTATGATTACCAATCATATCTGCCCGAACACCAACTCCACCGATTTAAGTGACGGGCTGGTAGTTCGTATTATTCCCTGCATACGCGATATAGTGGTATATGCCACCAGTCAGATTATGGATGAAGTAGTCACCCATGTTGCTAATGTTTTTGCAGCACTTTTTACTCTGGCAATAGTAATATTCGGTATATCAGTAGTCACCGGGCATACACCAAGTTTTTCACAAAGCGGGATAATTCTGGCAATAAAAATAGCTGCCATTATCATGTTCGCGAACAATTTCAATGGCATGTACCCTATGCTTCTTAATGCATTGGAAGAACTGCTTAATCTTATGGCAAAACCAGCAATTGAAGCATTTGCTGAAGGAGGCGCATGGAATAGGGTAAGCGGCAGTAATAACGCTATACTAACATGTGAATACGGCACATTCCAAGCCAGTGAAACCAATATAATGGATATATGGAATCTTATTGATTGCTATATTGATGTGATTCTTGGCGGAATTTTTTCTACAACAACCCTGAAAATGGGATTCCTTGGTTTTGTTATTGGGGCTTTATTGTCAAATACTATTGGATTATTCGTTGGTTTTGTCGGGTTGTATATACTCGCCAACGCCTTGATGACCATATTCCGCGCAGTTTATATCTTCCTTACTTCCTACGTTGCCTTTTCCTTCATGGTACTTATTTCTGTTATTTTTATTCCTACCATACTGTTCCAAAGTACAAAACGGTTCTTTGATGGCTGGCTACGTATCACCATCAGTTTCCTTTTGCAGCCAGTATTTGTTTTCGGTTATCTGATAATGTTTCTGGTAGCTATTAATATCACTATATTTAACGGAAAACACTCTCTGTATTATGCTATTGCCGGGGAAGATTCGCTGAACAGAACCGTAGGTCATCCTGGCGTTATCAACGGAAATTTTTATATTGGCGAATGGCTGGGAAAAATCGGAGCATATAAAGAAGATTTAGCCCTTAAAGATTTGGCAAGGATAAGTTCTTCAGAAACCAATGATCAGTTGGACAAAACACAGAAGGACACTAAACTTCAAGGTTTTCAGTTCAGCCGTTCCGAGGAAGCAGAACCATATGACACATTACTTGGCAGGCTGTTTGATGATGTCAGCAAAATGAATTTCTTTGAAATAGGCATTCCAGTAACAGTTATTGACTGGGAATTATTAGCAGAACACCGAGATTCGCCTAGATATTTACAGATTCAAGCAATGCCTAATGTAAGTGACGCAGAAAAAGCAGCCAAAGCCGCAGCATTTGCAAAATTCTATCTGGATTATAAAATAGCCGTATTGCTTGCCTTATTGATGGCTGCAATTATGATATACATATTTTACTCGCTAATAGAATATCTGCCATTTATCGGAACAGCAACACTGGGAGATGGCGGAATATTACCATTTGGCGCAGGGCATCTTACTCCTCCCGGCGCAAATATTCTGGGGAGATCGTAATGACAGCACTCCGGAAAATAACAACATTTTCGATTATAGCTCTTGCTATATTTACCATAATTGCCTTCCTGCACCCCCAACAACCATTGGCGGCTGACGCAAAAACAGCTGATTTTACGGTATTTAATCCAGGGACATATGAATGTAAAATGCTGCCTGGGCAGCTGGTGGAAGCACTCATTGATTGTATAAGAACGCCGGTAAAGGCAGTGGTTTTAAAGCCGGATGATGGCACTGAAAATATTGGTTTGCTGGCTTTCATTTCCAAATACATGGCTAAATTTCTTATTTTTGTCAC
>JBEBHV010000261.1:0-2216 GCA_040080715.1 Rickettsiales bacterium
TTTAGACCACATCAAGCTCTGGACTACCTAACACCAAACCAATATACTCAACAAATCTTGAGGCAACAAAAAGTCTCATATCTATTGAACTAGTACACAATTTGATTATTTCTTGCCTTCTAGCCGTTTTTGTTATAGGCTTAATTAACGAAATGTTAATTAATAACCGTCTAAAGTCCTTATAAGCTTATGAATAAGGTATAGTAATCGGTACATAACGGGATATGATAAAAAATAAGAAAATTCTACAAAAGCTTCTTTTGCTGATTGCGCTGTTTACCGCGCAACCTGCCGTTGCTTATGCCCAGATTGGCGACCCGCTTATAGAAGGTGCAAAGCTCTGCACCTACCAGCTCAAGCGTTATGAGGCTGAATATGGCATTCCGCAACATTTGCTCTCTGCAATTGCTTCTACTGAATCCGGTCGTTTCCACAGTAGATTGAAAATCAAATTGCCGTGGCCATGGACGATAAATGCTGGTGGTAAAGGATATTTTTTTGATACTAAGGAAGAGGCGATTGAGGCTGCTAAGGAATTAATGGCAAAAGGTGTGGAAAGCATGGATATTGGCTGTATGCAGGTCAATATACGTCATCATCCCAATGCTTTTTCATCTCTGTCGCAGGGGTTTGAACCTGAATATAATGTTGCTTATGCCGCTAATTTTTTAAAAGGTCTTTATCAGGAAGAAAATTCATGGCGCAAGGCAGCCAGTAATTATCATTCCAGAACCCCGAAGTTTGGTACTAAATATATAGGTTTGGTGTATAATAACTGGTTTCAGATACTGGATAAGTTGCGTGCTGCCCGCCTTAACGTTCCAAGTAGCTCAATAAGCGCGTTGCGCGATATGCAACAGGCAAAGCTGGATACAATTTCCCCGAAATATATTAAAGTTGGTGAAGAGGGGGAAAAGAGTGCCACATATAAAATGCCATCCATGAAAACAATAAAAGTTAGTTCACAAGGAGTCGTAACTCAGAATAATGGGGCAAGGAACCGTGAAAACGGTGTAATAGTAGTGCGCCCTGAAATAAAAGTAGTAGGAAGCCCTGCTTTGATTCAAGACAGAAAAAATACCCCGCCTGAACCTATGGTGGTTGCCGACGCAAATCCAATCGGAAGCAGGCAGAGCATATTGGATATGCCACCAAGTGCCGGTGGTGATACAAAAATCCAGGTTGCTGCAGACACAGCTGAACCGGAAGCAAAAATCATTCGTCTTGATAATAAATTAGTTAGACAGCCAGTGAATAATGTGACAAATAAAAAGTCTGGACCTAATTTTATTTTCAATGACTAGGGTAAGATGACAAACCATAAGACAAACGAGAAATTCTTTGAGGAAGTAGTTGTATCTTCATCGGAAGTGGTTTGTGACGGTGGTGGAGCGTCTTTTGGTCATCCACGTGTGTATTTGCATATTGAACGGGAGAAAGGCTATATAGTTTGCCCATATTGCAGCCGCAGCTATATTCTTAAATCTTCTCATTAGCTCTACGCACCCCGTCCGTTGCGTATAACAGGAGCTACTTTACTTACTATGTTTTTTCTGTTTCTGTAACCTGAGTTTGTTGATAACATCAAGCCTCCAGCGCAAACCGGTATCCACTGCTATATATATTCCGTTCACCATAACCTCTACACCATTGGAGTTAGGCATGTAGTTGTCGCTTATGGTTCTTTCTGAATTTCCTGCAATATCCTGAAGGGTATATGGATATAAAGGTACTATCTTGCCGATCTTAGTGAAAAAATCTATAATCTTTTTATTATATTCAGTATTCAGCGTTGTTGGCATTTTAGGAGCCATCACAACAACATAAACCCCTTTTTTCTGTAAAGAATCGATAATTTTTTTGATATTAGAAGTTATACCTATGGCACTGAATTCACGCTTCAGGTCTGTTTCTCCTAATTGCACTATAACCAGATCAGGAGAAATTCCTATGAGGTTTGGCAGTTTTTCAAGAGCTGTTGAGGTGGTGAATTCTGTTTCACCCATTGCCAGAACGCTGACATCAAAACCAATCGTTCTGAGTCTTTTTTCCAGCTGATGAGGAAACGTCTGCTCAACAGGAAGATAGCTGTTTGAGGTTAAAATGTCACCATATATAACTACAAGCAGTTGCTGTGAAGAAGACGTGACAAACTGAGCAACAGCTTGTGAAGTGTAAAACAAAAAACAGCAGGTAAATATCAGAAATTTCAATAT
>JBEBHV010000262.1:0-2213 GCA_040080715.1 Rickettsiales bacterium
ATTCTATGCTAAACTCCTAAACAGTTGCTGCATTTATTGTTTATTAAGTAAATAATTATAGAATTATAGACTGTTAGCATAATAATTTATTTAGAATCTCTGTCGAAGTAAAACAGACATAGTGGAGATTATGAACAAGTTTAAGTGGTATTAAGGAGAGGTTATGTCAAGTTCAAGCCGTCTGCAATCAGACCCCGTGTTTCAGGGTCTCACCCGCCCAACGATGATTCTTGGTGTCAGCTTCTATTACTTCGTATTTAATGCCGGAACTAATCTTATAGCGTTTATCAATACTTCAAATTTCGTATTTATAATGGTATCTGGTCCAATTATTCACTTGATGGGTTATTACCTTTGCCTGAAAGAACCACGCGCGGTTGAAATGTTCGTGCTTAAAGTAAATAAGGGATTTAAGTGCATTAATAAAAATTTTCATGGCCAAAGAAATTCTTATGACCCTTATTAAATTATGGTATATGTGGAATTCGTGATATATATGGAATTGTGAATATGAAAATATTACGTCGCAGAACTAAAAAAGCAACATATGCTGCCATTGAGGTTTCTCAATCTGAGTTTATTCCATATCAATACCATTGGGATAAAGCCACTATTTACACCAAAAAGAAGGAATTCATCCAGATAATCAAAATTGAAGGTTTCTCGTTTGAAACCGCCGATGACGAAGATGTGGACATGAAGAAAATGGTTCGTAATTCGCTGCTGAAAAGTATGGCGGAAGGATCATGTTCCGTATGGTTTCACACTATAAGACTTCGCCAGAGTTCCTATCCTGCCGGAAAACAACCTCCTGGCTTTGCTTCCCAACTAGATAAACAATGGCACGCAAAACACCATGATAAAGACTCTTACATAAATGAACTTTACATAAGTGTAGTCAGAAAAGCTGGTATCAAGAATTTACCAAAACTAGGAAAGATATTAGGCAAAAATGAAGAAATGGCAAAACTTGCGGAAGTGCGTGCCATGCGTGAGGCGCAAAAAGAACTTACAGAATCAGTAAACCGCATTATTTCCACTATGAAAGATTATGGGGCGCGCCTGCTCACCACTTATGAAAATGAAAATGGTATCTTCTCTGAGCCGATGGAATTTCTGAGCAAGATTATCAACGGTGGAAATAGTTCGCCAATGCGCTGCGCCCCCTATGACCTGGCAAAATATTTATCAAAAAATCGCCTTTATTTCGGTAGTAGCGTCATTGAAATATCCGGTGGCCCCAGAAAACGTTATGCGGCGATAGTTACCATCAAGGAATATGGACCAGCCACCGCCGCCGGTTTCATGGACAGCTTCCTGCAACTTCCCTTTGAATTCATAATATCACAATCATACCAGTTTTCTGATCGCAGTGCCAAAATCGGTGCGATGCAACGTCGTCAGAACCGAATGATTAACGCACAGGACAAAGCTATTTCACAAATCGCCGAAATCAGCGATGCACTCGATATGGCAACCAGCGGTCACGTAGCATTTGGTCAACACCAGCTTAGTGTTATGTGCTTCGAGGAAGATTTAGCAAAGCTGGAAAACGTTGCTTCAATGGCGATAGCCGAGCTGGTTAACGTCGGCATTAATCCGGTGCGTGAAAAAATGATCATGGAACAAACATTCTGGGCACAATTGCCTGGTAATTTTGACTTTATCGCGCGTGGCTCTGACATAACCACAATGAATCTGGCGAGTTTTGCTTCAATGCATAACTACCCTACCGGAAGAATCGATGGCAACCATTGGGGTCATGCCGTAACCGTGTTTGAAACCACTTCCGGCACTCCGTACTTCTTCAATTTTCATGCGCGTGACGTTGGTCATTCAACTGTTATTGGGCCAACCGGTTCCGGTAAAACAGTGCT
The DNA here is from genome assembly GCA_040080715.1 of Rickettsiales bacterium. Taxonomy (GTDB): domain Bacteria; phylum Pseudomonadota; class Alphaproteobacteria; order Rickettsiales; family SXRF01; genus SXRF01. Next base: position 1,878 of record JBEBHV010000262.1, read on the forward strand.
GCTCAATTTCTTATGTACCCAAGCGCAAAAATTCAATTGTCGCATTTTCTTCTTTGATAAAGATCGTGGTGCGGAAATATTCCTGCGCGCTATTGGTGGAAAATACAGTATCATTGAACCAAGCGAAAGTTGTGGCTTTAACCCCCTCCAACTGCCGGATACAGCTGAGAACCGGACGTTCATCACAGAATGGTTGCGCACACTGGTTACAGTGAATGATGATTCTTTCTCTTCCGCCGACATGGAAAGAATAGAAAGCGCGGTAATCGGCAATTATAAACTGGCAAAAAAAGACCGTATGCTCCGCAATGTCGCTCCATTCTTCGGTATGGAAGG
>JBEBHV010000057.1:0-9987 GCA_040080715.1 Rickettsiales bacterium
GCAATCACTGCGGAAATAAGTGTAGATGGAAAGTCCTTATAGCTTATATATTCACCATAAACATCGCCAAAACTGCCGATTATCTGTCCGTCTTCGGATTTTATCAGAACGCTCTGAGCTTTGGTTACTTTGTTCAGATCATCAATATTCGGCAAGGTCAGCATCAATACACCAAGAAACAGCGTAACAGCCAGCGTTCCATAAAGAGCCGACTTAAATATAAAGCGTTTTATATGCGCCACAAACCCACTTTCCCTTTTGGCTCTGGCAGCTCGGTAAGAAGGATAATTAGTAGAAGTTTTTTTTCTGGTTTTGCTATTACGCGAAGAATCGGCAGTCTTTTTTACTTTTTTACGTCTGCGTTTTGGTCTGAATTTTTTTAGGAGTGATTTGATATTCATGGCATATCCTGGCTGTTCTTGGCTTTTTTATTCATATAAATCAGTTTTTTTACAGCTAGCTTTGCCAATTGTTTTTTTTCGGTAGTGCGCGCACCTATTATTGATACTTCTCTAAGGGTAACCGGATCAAAGGCAGTTACCTTTACTGAGTTGCCAATAACTACATACTCCACGATATAGCTGTCATCATCCCTGCTTTCATCATCAGGATTTGTCACAGTTCAATATCGCTCTGTAGCTTGGTTTCAGGACGCTTTCTCATTTTTACCCTGGTTATCTGCATAGCTGATTTTCCTACTACTGTACAATCAAATCCATACAGCGCATGAACCTCGCCAATAGACGGGATTTCCTGAACCTCATGGATGAGAAGACCGGCTATTGTTGAAGCATTGTCATCGGGCAGATTCCAGCCAAGATGCCGGTTAAGATCGCGTAAAGTAACGTTGCCATTGATAAGGTAGTTGTCTTCACCAAGTTTCTGTATTTCATTTTCGACTTCGTCATGCTCATCGTCAATATCACCAACTATTTCTTCGATAATATCCTCCAGCGTTACAATTCCCTGCCATCCGCCATATTCATCAACTACGAAGGCAAAATGCTGCCTCTTGCTGCGGAAAGCTAGAAGCTGGTCGCGCAAGCTGGTAGTTTCCGGTATGAACCAAGGTTTACTGCATATGGAAACTATTGCTTCGGTGGTAAGTGAATTGTTCTGTTCACGTATTATCTTGATAAGGTTCTTAACGTGCAGTACCCCGATTATATTATCCGGTTCGCCTTGCCATAAAGGTATACGGCTATGCATGGTTGACACAGCCATTCTTACCAGATCATCCGGGGGCAAATCTGCATCCAGGGTTTCTACTTCCATGCGGTGTACCATGATATCTTCTACTTCAATATCGTTCAGGTCAAGGATACTGCCAAGCATGTCACGATCCTGCTTGATCATTTTTCCTTCGCGGTGGTGTAACTCGATAGTACCACGTATTACATCCGTGCTGGAAATTAAAGTATTGGTTTTATTGATATCTATCCCGAACAGGCGCAGCATTGTGCGTATTAAAAGTTGGATGGTGTAGGTAATAGGTTTGAATAATTTTATCAGGAATAATAACGGTTTCGCAACTGTCAGCGACACACGTTCGGCATTTTGTATAGCATAAGTTTTGGGCAGTACCTCGCTGAAAATCACCACAAGCAGGGTCATTATAATGGTTACGATAACCAGCCCATTCTCATCGCCGAACAGGCGGACGGAAAGTGTGGTTGCGATTGCTGAGGCTGCGATATTCACAGCGTTATTACACAGAAGAACTGTTCCTATCATCGATTCCTTGTCTTTACGCAGGCGGCTTACGATTTGCGCCCGTTTATTGCCGTCCATGACTAACTGATAGATGCGCGCGCGCGATACTGCGGTAAGAGCTGTTTCTGCTGCTGAGAACAATGCTGAAATAAGCAGGAACAGAAAGATCGTTAAACCGTAGAATATTATTTCATTATACATGCTGATATATATATTATGAACCGCATGATTCTGCAAGTATTTGCCGAATTATCTCAGGATTTACGTCTTCTTGGATAAATGCTTTGCCAATTCCGTATGTTAGGACAAAAGTGAGCTTTCCATTACTGGTTTTTTTGTCATGTAAAAAATGCTTCATGAGCGCGTCTATATCCCAGTCTTTACGAATAGACATGGCAGAAACATTAAGCCCAACATTCTGTAGATGAGTTTTAGCGCGCAGCAAATCCTGTTCAGGACAGATGCCCATTTTTACCGAAGTGGCAAATGCCAGCACCATGCCGATTGCTACAGCTTCACCATGCAGCAAAGTTTCACTATAACCGGTTTCGGCCTCAAAAGCATGGGCAAAAGTATGTCCAAAATTGAGTAGGGCGCGGATATTCTGTTCTTTCTCATCAGCAGCAACAATTGCCGCTTTTGCTGCACAGCTTTTGATGATTGCCTGTGCTTGCAAGGAAGAATCACCGGAAAGCATGGTTGCTGCGTTTTGTTCCAGCCAGTTGAAAAAATCAGGGTCATTGATAAACCCATATTTGACAACTTCCGCATATCCTGAAAGTAGTTCACGTTCAGGTAATGTTTTAAGCGTTGTTACGTCAGCAAGGACAAGTACAGGCTGATGAAAACTACCTATCAGGTTTTTCCCGAAGCCGGAGTTAATTCCGGTTTTGCCCCCTACAGAGCTGTCAACCTGTGATAGTAATGTGGTTGGGATCTGTATAAAATCCACTCCGCGCAGCAGAACACTTGCGGCAAAACCAGTTAAATCACCGACAACGCCACCACCAAGGGCAATAAGAACCGTTTTTCTGTCAGGATTCTGTTCCAGTAAATTCTCCATCAATTCTGCAAATGAATTCAGGCTTTTTGTGCTTTCTCCGGCAGGTACAATAAGGCAGCGGAAACGGATTTTTTCCTCTTCCAGAGCATTCGACAGACGGTGCAGGTAAAATTTTGCTACGTTGTTATCGCTTACGATTATGACATTCCGTCCTTTTATCAGTGGTGATATATGGCGACCAGCATCAGCCAGCAACCTTTCCCCGACCAGAATGTCATAACCGCGCTCACCAAGATTTACATGCAGTTTTTCAACCATTTTTTTTCTGCCATTCCTTGAGTGCCCTGATAATATCGTCAACTACCGATTCATGTGGGCCCATATTGCTGTCTATGGTTATGTCAGCCTGCGCGTATATCGGGTAACGTTCATCAATAAGCTTTTGCAATATTTCACTCTTATCCCCAGTTTTTAGTAACGGTCTGTTATCACGACGTGAAACACGTTCCAGAAGTACTGGTAGATCGGCTTTGAGCCATACGGAAATAGCCTTTTCTGCAATTGTATCACGAATCACCGGTTGGATGAATGCGCCACCACCAGTTGCCACTACGCACGGAGAGCCGGTCATAAGCCTAATGATAACCCGTTGCTCCAGATCCCTGAATATCGATTCACCATAACTTTCAAAAATGTCGGAAATGCTGCAACCGGCTGCTTCCACTATTTCCGTGTCAGAATCAATGAATTGCAGATTAAGGGCATTTGCCAGCCTGCGCCCTATGGTCGATTTGCCTGCACCCATCAATCCTACAAGGACAATAGGACATGATCCCTGGCTGGAAACATCTATATTGTTTGGTTGTTTATCGCTCATTTTACTTTTATAAAAACATTGCTATTATTTACATAATTAAATGAATTAAGAAATAATGCAACAGATGAAAACCGAGTCCAAAAGACCGCCAAAGATTTTACTTTCCGCTGTGAAGCGAGCGTAACTAAAAATAATAACTAATAGTGTGTTTTTTATGGTCAGACCGACATCAGTGGTAAAAACTAATCGAGAAGACTTGCTCCTTGTGGAGCAGTTTATTGAAATGATGGTATCCGAGCGTATGGCATCTGCAGGAACTGTTTCTGCGTATAAAAGAGACCTGCTTGGATTTTCAGGCTATTGCAGCAGCGTTGGAGAAAATGTATGTGAGATTTCACGCAGCTCTATTGAAAAATATATTGCTTCCTTAAACGCAGACGGCGTAAGCGTTTCTACAATTGCCCGCAAATTATCGGTTCTGCGTCAGTTTTTCACTTTTTTATATACGGAAAAACATCGTGCTGACGACCCGGTCAGTACTATAGATTCTCCAAAATTACCGAAACGCCTGCCCGCAGTGCTGACACGTGAGGATGTTCTCCTGTTACTTGAAGCTGCACGCAGTGATGAATCCGCGAAGGGAATCCGCCTGCAGGCCATGCTGGAATTGATGTATGGCGCAGGATTGAGGGTTTCAGAATTAGTGAGCCTTAAGCTCTCCGCCTTGCAGGTTCGGGAGGGTAGAGCCAATGTTGACGTGGATTTTATTATTGTGCGGGGCAAAGGTAACAAGGAACGTATGGTGCCGCTGCATGATAAAGCAAAACAGGCTTTATCACGCTATCTTGATGTGCGCTCCCAATTTCTAGGAAGCCAGAAATTATCGCCATGGTTATTTCCCTATCATCGTGCTGTGGGGTACATAACCCGCCAGCAATTTGGAGTTATGCTTAAAGAACTGGCACTTAAGGCACAGATTGATCCGGCAAAATTTTCTCCGCATACGCTGCGGCATTCTTTCGCCACCCATTTGCTCGAAGGTGGAGCTGATCTCAGAGTGATACAGGAATTGCTCGGACATTCCGATATTTCCACCACCCAGATATATACGCATGTTGCTGGCGACAGGCTTAACAAACTAGTGAAGGAACATCATCCGCTGGGAAAAAAGAATAAAATGGTATAGTGTTTGATTTAAATTACTGCAGTATAAATAGCTCTATCTGTTTGCTTAATATAAAAAACTGGCTACAACTTGAACAAATAAACTAGTATAAATTCAGGAAAATATGTTCTCCACTAAAAGCTCCTGGGCACAACCTTCTTTATCAAGGGATTTTAAGCTGCTTGCACTGGCGGTGTTAGTTGTTTTTGTTCTTATTTCCGGCGGTATAACCTACAGAACTTACGAAAGACATTCCGAACGTGTGGCGGGCGATCTGGAAAAGGAAGCGCAGCGTATAGAGAGCGTTATTTCCAGTGAGATGGAAAATGTCAGTTTCATGTTAACCTCGCTTGGTCGCCAGATTGTTATTGAGCCTGAGCTGGATTACAACAAGATATCCCATCTGCTTAAGTCATTTGATAATAAGAATTATATATATAGTATTTTTTCCTGGACAGATATTGACAAGAAAATGGTGGTTAGCAGTAATAAGGGTATACTTAAGGAGCCAGTTGATCTTTCTGACCGCGATTTTATCCAGCAGGCTTCGTCTGATTCATGGAAAGTGCATATTGGCAGACCGATTGAAGGTCGCGTATCAGGAAAATGGGTTATTCCTGTTTCTATGGGGATTACCAGTTATACCGGGAAATTTCTAGGTATTATATCAATCAGTATCGATATAGATATTCTTACCGAGCAGATTCTTAATCTGGCGCGTCGCGATGGTATCAGTTTTGCAGTGGTCAGCAAGGAGATGGTAAAGCTTGCAGAAATATCTGACAATAAGAATTTCATTAATGATAACTTTCCTGCAACTAAATTTGTTAATGTTGATTTCGATAAAAACCCCAGCGGTCTTGTATCAAAGGGTGATATAGTGTGGGGGACGGGAATCTATTCCTATTATCGTGCTTCAGAAAATTATCCTTATATAGTGATGATGGGATATGATGCCAATTATAGTGATGAAGCGGTTCGTACCATGCTCTGGTCGAGGCTTCTTATGATTCTGGCGGTTGCCTTATTTCTGGTTTCCTTTTTATGGATTGTGCGCCTTCGTGTCATTAAACCGGTTCTTGATATGACCGGAATTGTTTCTTCTATTGCCTGCGGTGAAAAATTTGTGCCTATGCAGCAAAATAGTTCGGTTGAGATTGAAGGGCTGGCAGCGCAGGTGCAGCTGGTAAGTAAATATATTGATGAAAACAAGCGCATCGAAAGTGAGCTGCGCAATAAAATGTTTTTTCTTAAAAAAGCCAAGGAAAATTCCGAAATTAACATGCTCAGTAAATCTGAGTTTCTTGCTTATGTGGCGCAGGATATGCGCATGCCGATAAATAACATTATCGGTTTTTCTCAGGTGCTAAGGGATCAGGTATATGGCGCGATTGAAAACCGCAAATATAGGCAATATGCCAATGATATCTTTGTGACTTCCAATCAGTTAATAGATAAAATCCAGAATATAATATTACATTCTAAAACGGAAATAGGGCATATAGAATTGCAGGAAAAATCACTGGATGTATCGCTTGCCGTTAGTTCTATATTGCGGCAGATGACTGATAAACTGCAATCCAGAAAAGTCAGCGTAAAAATGCAGATGGATGAGGACATACCTAATCTTCTTGCGGACGAATTCAGGTTTCAGCAGATTATAAGCAATTTACTGCTCATTATGCTTGATGAAACCAAAGAAGATGAATTCATCCGCTTTGAAGCAAAAATTGTAAATGAGCATCGCGACAGGCAATTTATGGTATTGGTTATTGGAAATTCAGGTAACGCAACAGTATCAAAGGATAGGTTATTTGCGCTTGCATCAAAATTATTCGCGTCCATGTCTAATAATTCTGAATGCAATTATAATCCTAGAATTGCAGAAAATGAGATAAGCGATTTACGTTTTATTTTGGCAAGAAAACTAACAGAAATGCATGGTTGTGTCTTGCATACCGAAACTCATGACGAGAAGATTAAAAATTACCTGATCTTTTTCCCATCATCACGGATAGTGTTCAGGGATGAAGAGGAGTCGTGAAAGATAATTGTAAACAGTCATAACCCAGCAGTTTTAGCTCCAAACTTACCAAACCATGTTTTTACCTGATGCTTTGCTTTTTCAAATCGCATAACATCGGCAATCCTTCTATCCAGAAATTCCCAGGTGGCTTCCTGTCCGATACTATTATCATTTAACCAGAATAATAATGTTGATGAATATACTGTGGCAAGAGTCAGGCGTTTGCTGTAGAAATTAAAATCGGTAGAAGTGTCACCGATTGCGTACCAGATATTATCTACCGTTTCATAGAGTGCCCGCAAACCTCGATGCGTATAAAACGGCAATGAGTGCATTGCGACACTTCTGCGTACCGCTTCCCGGTGAGGTGTTTGCAGTTCAAGGCGCAGACGGACTGCAAGAGTAATTTTAGCCCGGATTTTCATATTATCCATGTGATAATGCGATAGTGCTTCCAGCATCTGACCGTCAGCCAGACGTGAATAAGCATCCACCGCGTCGATTGCCCCGCCTGAAAATACCCGAACAATATCGGTTTTCTTGTAACCGGCAGATACTGCAGCCTTACCTAAAGTCTGCATGTTCCAGCCATCAAATGGCACCAGCGGCAGGGCGTGGCTCACTATATCAATGCTTGCTTTGATCTTATCCATTGCTGACCTATAAAAATTTGTAAACTGACGCATGTTAAGCGACAGAGAGTATATGCTACACCTAGTTTACATGTAGGTCTAATTCTTTTGTATCTTCGGTTTTCTTATTAGGAACCATTCTGATACACTCTCGCGGAAGAATAATAGAAACGGTAGTTCCGATACCGTTAGAGCTGGTAATTTCTACCTTACCACCGTGCAGGGCAACAAATTCTTTGGTTAGTGCCAAGCCTATTCCTATATGATGGTTATTTTTTGCTGTCCAGCAATTATCCTGCTGTAAAGCCTCGCGTATATCATGGCATTTCAGATCATTTATACCCACTCCATTATCGTGGATTGAAAGGCGCAGTTCATTTTTTCCTTCGCGCCCTATTTCTATAGTAACTTCACCACCGGCATGGTTGAATTTAATGGCATTTGCCAGCAGATGCCCAAGCACATGCTGGATTTTAAGCCGGTCAATAAACAGCAGGATATTTCCTTTAGGAATGTAGGACAACTCAACTTTTGCAGTCTGGGCGTGGTGTGATTGAGTTTTGATAACGTGTTTTACCAAATCATTTATATAAACTTCTGTACATTCTAAAGTCACCCTGCCGGCATCGACATTAGCAATCTCAAGTAAATCTTCGATTTTTGCCAGCAAGTCGTGCCCGCTTTCCTGTATATGTTTTATATAGCTGGCATATTGTGGGTTATTGATTTCACCAAAAACGCCTTTTTCCATAATTTGCGAAAAACCGATAACAGCGTTCAGGGGAGTGCGTAGCTCATGACTCATATTGGCAAGAAATTCGGAGCGTGAACGCAGAGCAAGCTCGGCTTCCAGCCTTGCTTTCTGCAATGTATTTTGTGTCTGCATATGCTCATGGATATTCTCAATAAGACATATGTAATGTTCTGGTTTCTGGTAAATAGTGAACTGATACCAATAATATTTCTCATCATTATGCTGCATTTTAAGACGGAGAATCTGAGGTTTTGCATCCTCCAGCATGGATGAATAACTATGCAGCGCGCTATTCAGCCTGTCACGGAAATCATTATGGATTATTTTAATAAATTCCGCTCCATGAACCTTACTTGCCGCATGATTAGTTATTCTTTCAAAGTTACGTGATACATAGGAGCAATCACCGGAAGCATTTAACAGGCATAAAATCTGTGTTCCGTATTCAGTCAGATATTTGTATTTCTCATCAGCATAGGAATTGTTTGCAATTTTTTTCCCAAAAACATTGCTGGTGACAGAGGCTTCATTTTCCGTTTCAGATGGTTCTTTCAGTATCTGTGAAAATTCATTTAAGACTATGTTTAGTCTTTGAATCAGTACATAATCTTCTAAAGAGTACTGGTACTTTTCCAGTTCATTTTTATACTTGGCGATTACATTAGTAACCGTTGATTTAATAATGCCGACATTATTTTCATAGTTAGAAGCAGTCTTTGGTGACAGTGATTCACTGCATCTCACAGTGTGAGCTTCGCCCGTTTCCTTATTTAAATGTGCCGCACGAAATTCTGATAGTAACACCCTGTTTGTGCCTCTTTTTATTGCCTTTTCCCGCGAAATAGCATAGATGAAACAATTTTCGAATGACTTTTTATATAAAATTTTATGCATTATTTACAAAAAATTTACACTTAAGCTACTACTATATGTTGTGGTATATAAAAAAGAATAATTAAACTTACTGATGTTGTATAAAGGCAACAAATTGTGAGCAATAAGTTAATGCTGCAGTGCTATTATTTCGCAAGCATTTCAGAAAGTTTTCCGTCTGCATCCAGAGCGTGCAGATCATCGCAACCGCCAACATGCGTGTCGCCTATAAAGATTTGTGGCACTGTCCTGCGCCCACCAGATTTAGTAATCATCTCCTGTTGCAGATTTTCATCATGGGTGATGTCTATTTCCACAATAGCATCGGAGGCACCTTTGCGCTGCAAAAGACCTTTGGCTTTAGTGCAGTAGGGACAGTAATCTTTAGTGTATATGGTAATTTTTTGCATATGGTCTTTATAGCATGGATTTTTCCAGTTCGTCAATCGCCCACTCAGCCATTTCTGCGACCAATGGTGATTCATCGTTTTTCAGTGGATTTATTGTGGGCAGTAATGAAGCATCACCGCTATTGCCAATAGCTATCAGAACATTACGCACAAAGCGGGCGCGACCAATGCGCTTAACCGGTGATTTGCGGAATAAGCTGCGGAAAGCAGCATCATCAAGCGCAGCCAGATCCTTAAGTAATGGGGATTGCAGCTCGGAGCGCGGGTGATAGGCGGTTTCACTGGCAGTTTTGGCAAATTTATTCCACGGGCAGATGGCAAGGCAATCATCGCAGCCATAAATGCGGTTGCCTATGGCTTTGCGGTATTCAAGCGGAATTTGCCCTTTATGCTCAATAGTGAGATAGGAAATACATTTGCGGGCATCGATTTTTCCGGCAGCAGTGAAAGCATTGGTTGGGCAGATATCAAGGCATTTTGTGCAGCTGCCGCATTTGTCGTAAATTTCCTCCTCCCCTTGCGGGAGGAGGTTAGGAGGAGGGGTATATAACGCCTGATTACTGTTTTTTGTTTGTTTTCTGATACCCCCCACCC
>JBEBHV010000263.1:0-2191 GCA_040080715.1 Rickettsiales bacterium
CCAGCGGAGTTCCGAAAGCATGAGAACCAATTCGTTTCTGTCATTCCGCCACAGGGCGGAATCCATGCCTAACCGCGAGTACATAACTAATTGTTTGGCATGGATACCAGCCTTCGCTGGTATGACAAAGCGAGAGGTTAGTGGCACATTAAAAAGAGAAACACATTTGTATATTATGGATGCAAAATGATTAAGACAAAAATAATTGATGGTAAAGCCTTCGCTGAAAGCTTACGCGCTGATATAAAAATCCGCGTGGCAAAGTTGAAAGCGGAAAAAAACATAACCCCAGGGCTGGCTGTGGTACTGGTGGGAAATGATCCAGCCAGCGAAGTTTATGTAAAAAACAAGGGCAAACAAACCATCGAAGCTGGCATGCAATCTTTCGAGTTTCACCTTCCTGCAGAAACCAGCGAATCCGAACTACTAAAAAAAATCGACGAGCTTAACAAAAACCCGCAAGTTCATGGAATTCTGGTGCAGCTTCCCCTGCCCAAACACATGGGTGAAGAAGTGGTGATAAACGCAATCTCTCCAACAAAGGATGTTGATGGTTTCAACATAATCAATGTCGGTAAACTGGCAACAGGTGGCGATGGCTTCGTCCCCTGCACACCGCTCGGTTGCTTGATGTTAATAAAATCCTGCGGAACGCAAAGCGTTAGCGCAGGATCTGGTAAAGAGGAAAAAGATCCTGCGCTCTCGTTACACTCGCCACAGGATGGTAGCTTGACTGGCAAGCACGCCGTAGTAATCGGTCGCTCTAATATAGTAGGAAAACCAATGGCAGCTCTGCTCCTTAAAGAAAGCTGCACCGTCACCATCGCCCATTCCAAAACCGCTGACCTCCCTTCCCTGCTCAAAACCGCAGACATTGTGGTAGCTGCTGTTGGCAAAGCCAATTTTGTAAAAGGCGAGTGGCTGAAGCAAGGCGCGGTGGTTATTGACGTTGGCATCAACCGACTCGAAAATAAAAAACTGGTGGGAGATGTTGATTTCGCCAGCTGTCAGGGCATAGCCTCCGCCATCACTCCAGTTCCCGGTGGAGTCGGGCCCATGACCATTGCCTGCCTGCTGGAAAACACCTATAGAGCTTGCCTGAAGCAATTTTGAGGATTACCATTGAAAAGGAGTACTGCTATGAAGCCATTAAAAATGAAGAACCCGCCCCATCCGGGCTGTGCGGTGCGGGTGGATTGCCTTGAGCCGTATGACCTCACTATCACCGAAGCAGCAAAAGCACTGAGCGTTTCCCGTTCCGCGCTCAGTAACTTGGTAAATGGGTCGGCTGACCTGTCGTGGGATATGGCAATTCGCCTTGCGAAAGCGTTTGGTGGAACAGCAGAAGGCTGGATGGGGTTACAGTTTCATTATGATGCAGCGAAGGCAGAACAGCGGGCTAGAAAAATCAAAGTGAAGTTGTTTACCAATATTGTCAGTCATGCTTGACAATGCTTAGCAATATTGGCATCATAAGCGCATGAGAACTACAAAAACCCTGTCTATCACTCTACCGCCGGAAATGCTTGCTCGTGCTATTGAAATCGCACAGAGAGAACATCGCACTATGAGCGAGCTGGTGCGTGAGGCACTGCGTGAATATGAGCGCAAAAACTGGTGGGCAGAAATGAATGCTTATGGTCGTACCAAGGCTGATAAACTTGGATTAGATGAAGATGATGTTGATACGATTGTAAAAGAAGTTCGACATGAAATACGTGCCAAGAAGAAAAGATCCTCTAAAAAATCATGATTGTAGTGATTGACACCAGTGTTTATGTATCTGCATTGGTATTTGGTGGCGTTCCACAATTAGCCGTAAGCAAAGCTCTTGATTTACCTTGCATGTTGGCTGTTTCCAATGAGCTTATAGAAGAACTTGAACAAACTCTTAAGCGCAAATTTGGCTGGTCTAACCAAAAAATAACAGAGGCAAAAAAATATTTATGGTCTAATAGTATCCTATGTAACCCAGCCGTTGTGAAAGCCTCTCGCGATCGTAATGACGATCATGTATTAGGCTGTGCCATAGCTGCCAAAGCAAAAATGTTAGTAACTGGCGACAAAGATTTGCTGGTGCTGCATCCATTTGATGACATCGATATAATTAAGCCATCACAGTTTATAGAGGAATATTAATAAACAACATGGACGAATTTTCTATCATCGCTAAATATTTCAAACCTCTGGC
>JBEBHV010000264.1:0-2187 GCA_040080715.1 Rickettsiales bacterium
ATCTTTTACACATAAAATGGTGAAGCACGAACCTGTAACAACACCGCTAACCAGTTATTTTGATGATATTGTATGGACGCAGGAAGCAACCAAAAACACCTGCTGCACCGGGAAAATGTGTAATTTAGGGACAAGGATCGGCGGGACAGTGGCGGAGCCTTTGTATGATTTGGTAGCCATCGGGGATATTAATGGTGATAAGATTTCTGATGTTATTGTTTATAGACCATCACAAACCAGAATTCGCGTAGTATTTGGTAGCAAAACTGGTTGGTCGCCGAGTGGCTCATTATCTATGGGAACAGCGAACAGTAGTAAATTTATAACCATTACCAATAATTCTGGACATTCAAATTTTCTTAATAGCTCCTCTGTTTATGGCAATGCTATAGCAGTTGGCGATCTCAATGGTGATGGCTATGATGATATAGCCATGGGTTATGGTAATGGAACAACCAGCAATATAAAAGTATTTTACGGCAGTGCGAATCCGGTTAGTACAAATACCAGTGCAATAACTGACGTAATCACCCTACCAATTACGACAGGAAGCACCGCTCCTTCCATCATGATTGGAAATTTTGCTAATACAGCCCATAAAGATATCCTAGCCCTAGTAAAAACAGCTGCAGGAACTGGCAGCTCTACTGCTTACATTATATATGGCGCCAGTTCTTATTCGCTTACCGCAGAAGAAGTAACTACTGTTGCCTCAACAGCTGGTTTTAAAATCACCACCACCTCACCTGGAAGACTGGAAACTATATCCAAAATTTCTGAGACTGGCGATGTCAATGGTGATGGTTATGACGATATAATATTCGGCAATTATACCAACAATGTTATGTATGTTTTATTCGGTCAATCCCCTGCCAATTGGAACACAGATAAAACCACTGCTGCCACTGGTAGTACACCAGATATAGTAAATATTGATACGCGGGTTGCAGCAGGCGGAACTGAAGCGGTAAAATTCACTAATGGAGGAACGAATGTAGGGCGATACACCATATCTGTAGCTGATATAAACGGTGACGGTACTTATAAAGACATTTTCTTCAATAGTGGTAATTATTATTATGTTTACTACGGAAAAGCAGCGGGCAGCTGGGCGACCGTAAATCTTTCGACAGCAGCAAATTATGATGGAACAAATGGTTTTCGTATCGATACTGTCACCACTAAACCAACTTGGGTATCCAGCCCTCTTCAGTTAGCATACACAGCAGATCTTAATGGTGATGGCAAAACTGATATAGCATTTAATGATTGGTCAGCAAATACAAACAGTTTAAATGACTCAGGATCAAGTTTTATACTTCTGCAACCAAGTGCTGGCTGGAGTTCAATCTGGAGTAGCGGTACTATTAATCTATTTGGCGATGTTTTTGATAATACAGGAAATGGTTTACTGCTAAATAATGACATAAGAAAAGGTTTCCGTATAGATGGTGAATATGCTGAGAGTGAAACCGCTATAATACAAATTGCTGATATAGACGGTGATGGAAGAAATGATTTGATATTCACTTCAGTAGATGAACCTACCTTCAGCGAAGTTGGAAGCACATATATATTGTTTGGAAGAAATTTAGTCCCATGGGATGCTTTAACTAACGTAAAACAACTTAACAGGTTCTAAGCCTAATATAACCCACCACCACTATTTAATGGCGGGATTTCTACCGGTGTTTCTTCCGGTGCAGTAATTTCCTGTTCACTGGTTTCTTGTTCGTTTGTCTGTAATTCATTTTCGTTAAAACCATCAATTGCTGGTGGCTTAGTATTAGCATCCTGCGGGTCTATAATTACAGAATCAGATTGCTTGGTTTTTGAGCTGGATTCAGTTTTACCTGGAACAAAGATAGGATCGCCAACGACAAATGCCTCCTCAATAATTTTCATTTCTGGTAATTCTTCATCGTTAAAAGAATCTATGGGCATACCAGAATGCAAATCGACTTTTACCAACTGGATGCCACGTGGCACACGGAATGGTTTATTGGGAACATCGGCAAGGGCGGTTTTCATAAAAGAAATAAAGGCTGGCAGAGCAACTGATGAGCCGGTTTCTTTTTTGCCAAGCGTTCGCGGTTTATCATAACCAACAAAAACTCCGGCAACCAGATCAGGCGTAAAGCCGACAAACCACGTGTCCAGACTATCATTGGTCGTTCCGGTTTTTCC
>JBEBHV010000265.1:0-2186 GCA_040080715.1 Rickettsiales bacterium
AAAGCGCAAGAATGGACCGACCGCCTCACCGATAACTTCCGCATCATCGGCGCACCAAAGCTCGCCTAAAATATCAACTCTTCATCTGCGAGGGGTATACATAATAACTATTACAATCCAAGCTGTATATTTATAGCAAGCTCTACTGCTTCCATATCCGATTCATTCAACTGACCAATTTTTTCTTTAAGACGCTGCTTGCTTACTGTCGCAATCTGGTCAGCACAAGCTTTGCTGGATTTACCTTTTACAGTAACTAATGCCTCACATGGATAAACTTTGCTGATATTACTGGTAAATGGGATAACCTGAATTCGGTTGAGTGCATTATTGGAAGCATTATTACTTACTATAACTGCGGGACGGGTTTTACCTATTTCTCCGCCGAGTGATGGATCAAATGAAACCCACCAGACTTCACCGCGTTTCATCAATATCCTGCGTCAGGTTTTCCACCCACTCGCTAGCTTCAGCTTCACGCGCTGAATCATTCGCCATATCACGATAGCTGGCAGCAAGTTCTTTGTTCAGTACATAAGGGCGTGCTAAACGCTCCAGGAACTGGCTTATATTCCCCCGCCCTATGACAGCATGTAAGCCCTCATAAACTTTAGAATCCACGGTTATTGTTAGTTTTTTCTGCATTTACGTATAATATACGTATTTAATACGTATGTCAAGCATAAGGTTGCATTTCCGTATTAATTGTATTACAATGTACTAAATGTAACACATGAGGAATTTATATATGACATCGGTGCGCCTGCCGGAAAATATTGATATACAGCTTGAACATCTTTGCGCGCTTACCAAGCGCAGCAAAAGTTTTTATATCAAGGAAGCCCTTACCAATTATCTGGAAGATATTGCTGACCAGTATATTGCCATTGACCGAATCTCCCGTCCTAAACGCAAACTGCTCACTACCAAAGAACTTCTCAAAGAACTTGAAAAGAGAAAATGACATACGCTGTCAAATGGGATGAGGATGCGCTTGAAGACTTATCGTCACTGGGAAAAGCCGAAGCAATACGGATTGTTAAAAAGATAGAATCCCATCTGGTAAAAGACCCACTCAATCTTGGCAAACCACTAAGCGGAAATCTCGCAAGTCTATATCGCTACAGAATTGGCGATTACCGCGTAATCTACCAGATTTTCAAGAATGAACTTATTGTAGTGGTTGTGCGGGTTGGACACCGAAAAGATGTTTATGAATAATAAAAAAGCCCAGCGTTTCAGCCGGGGCTTTTTTTATTTTATACGCTCTGAATTAGTCAGCGTTCTTGCTTTCCTGAATTTCTTTGCGGCGAGTGTCGCAGAATTTTTTGATCTCCATCAGCGATTTGCGGGCGCGAGTGCCAGCAGCAGCATTTCCACTTTCAAATTTAGCATTGTTGGCGTTGTATTCTTCTACAAGCCTGGCGAGTTCATCTGACATAGTATCTCCTATTTGGTGATAGTGTTGAGAAATAATTAGTGGGAGTTTTTTAGCAAGAGAATGTGAAGCTGGTCAATAAAAAAAGGGCAGATGATTAGGTTGGAGATAGGGAGATTGTTTATGAATAAAATTTATACTGTTGGCTGTATGTCTATTTTAGGCATAAAGCCTTTAATATTCATCGAAGATAAATTAAAATGCTTGCTGGCATGCTCAATATCAAGACCAACGATGTGACCAAATTTGTCATAATCAACCACCACACCCTCAGCTACTTCCTCCGAATCAAAGCTAGGCTGCAAAGATAGTTCTATATATAATGAATCGGTTTCTTTGTCGTAATTGAAATTCATATTATTGCCTTTTTGGTTTAAATCCACGGTCAAGAAATGCGTTTAACACTTCACCGTTATCTATAACTACTCGTAAGAATTTACCACATTCTTCAATATAAATATAGTGTCTTATACGACCATTTTCTTGAACTTCTATATATTCAGGGTTTGCTATCGCTTTTTCAACCCACTCATCCTTTATTTCAGGACGACGATAACGAACGCTAAATTCATAATATTTGCTGGTTTTCATACCAAATTTCTAACATGTTGACATACTGGAAGCAAATTTTTCGTGATGAACTTATTGTAGTGGTTGTGCGGGTTGGACATCGGAAGCATCTTTATGAGCGAGTTAAATCAATCTATCACTTCAATTATTTCTAATGGATATTTGTTCAGTTCACCAG
>JBEBHV010000058.1:0-9866 GCA_040080715.1 Rickettsiales bacterium
CTGCCAGTGATGCCCCTTGCGATGCCGGATAATCAGTATCCGGTTCGTTACTGCCTTCTATGGTATGGATCAGTTTCGGATATTGCTTGAGCCAATCTTTCATACGGTTCAGTGCCACACGCTGCCCTTGTGGGGAGGCTTGCGGTATAGATGCATGAAAAGTTACACCGGTTGCCGCATTGATTGCCCGCCATTTGGTAATTACATCATCTCTGGTTGGCCAGTCCCTTACTTTCCTGACACCAATATATTTCAGTTCGTTTATCACCTTGTTAACATCGGCATAATTGCCGTTACAGCAATCATCCATATGCAGATTAACGCTGAAATAATTGCCAAGAATTGTCTCTGTTCCAACTGCATTTGCGGCGAAGGCTTGTGCCGGTGACATGAGCATCAATATTGAACAAAAAGCAGTAAAGGAGAACTTGCTGCTGCTTATGTTATTTATATATGTTTTTTTCATAAAAATACTCCCGTTTCTTTATTCTATGAACAATTCTATGACTAATTTCATAACCAATCGGGCAAAGCTAATTTAATCATAACAATACTAAACAATGATGAATTAATAATGGCTTTTAAGTCTAATAAAAATCAAATTTTATCAATTACTGGCATGCCAGCTATAGGCAGAGCTTATTATACTATCGATATCACCGTAACGCGGCTTAAAACCTAATTCCTTACAAGCCAGGCTATTATCGGCAATCAGGCGAGCCGGGTCGCCGGCACGACGTTCTTTAAAGACATGCGGAACCGGATGACCCAGTTTGGTAAAGCCGGAAAGTATATCCTGAATGGAACTGCCTATACCATTTCCCAGATTATAAGCGGATGGAGTTTTACCGGAGAGAAGTGCTTCAAACGCTAATATATGGGCACTCGCCAGATCCATAACGTGGACATAATCGCGAAGTGCGGTTCCGTCTGGGGTTGGATAATCATTGCCATATACTTCAAGTGGTGGAGTCCTTCCCAGAGCGGCAAAACAAGCACGAGGAATAAGATGTGATTCCGGCTGGTGGTTTTCGCCAATATCACCATCAAAAGATGCTCCGGCAGCGTTAAAATAGCGCAGTGCCATCCATGGCGGCCCGCCTACGTTATGAAAATCTGCAAGCAGCCTTTCAAAAAGGAATTTTGACCAGCCATATGGATTTTTGGGATTACAGCGATGGGTTTCCGGAATTGGAACCGTCTCCGGCTCACCATAAACAGCAGCGGTTGAAGAAAACACAAAAGCCTTTATGCCATTTTCCTTCAGAGTTTGCAGGAAGGTTAATTTACTGGCAAAATTATTTTCATAATATTTAAGGGGATTGGCTACTGATTCCGCTACTTCTATTGATCCAGCCAGATCGATTACGGAGTCGATAGCATGTTTCTTGATAGTATGTGCCACTGCTTCTGAATCAGAAACAGATGCTTCGACCAGTTCTCCCCAGCGTACGAAGCTTTTATGCCCTGTACATAAATTATCAAGCGTTACCGGATGATAACCGGCACCGTCCAGTGTCTTACAAACATGCGAGCCGATATATCCTGCGCCACCCACTACCAAAACTGATTTTTTCATTTATTATACCTCAGGGATTCATAATGTTTTAAATATCCATCTACCATATTATCAATACTGGAGTTAGACAAAATTCGTGGAGTGAATTTTTCCAGGTTGCGTAGAATTTCTTTATCGTTAACTGCGCGCATAATGGCATCAGCCAGTGCTACTGGATTTCCCGGTTCAAATAACAGTCCGGTTTTTTCATGCTCTACAAATTCCGGTATGGCACCTATATTGCTGCCAATAATCCCCATTTTATAAGCTGCTGCTTCAACAATAACTACCGGAGCATTCTCATACCATAGTGAAGGAATTAAAAGCCAATCATTTTTACGGAAGATGGCATCTTTTTCTGCACCGCTTATATAGCCCAGATATTTGATACGCTGGTCATTTTTTGACAGTTCAATAAACTTATCTGCGTAAATCCCTTTACCAGCTATGGAGAACTCAAATTGCAGGTTTTCTGGCAACAACTTAAGTGCCTCCAGCAAAACTTCACAACCTTTTTCAACTGTTAACCGGGCGGCAAATAAAAATTTCAAAGTTGTAGGTTTATCATAGTTTTTTTCGATATTGGCAGGCAGGGTGATACCGTTACGCACAACCGCTGTTCTTTCTGCAACAAGACCAGCTTCAAGATGTTTGTTAATAAGAAACTGGGAAGGGCTACAAAATAAATCTATATCGCGAGTAGTATGGATATGCCACTTGCGGTATAAGCGACAGAAAGCTTCAGGAGTTTCACATATCTTCAGTGATTTATTTAGCAGTAAAGCGCGAGGGCAAAGCAGATGGTAATCATGAGCCGTATGAACAACAGGAATACCAGCCTGCCTGGCTCTGCGCCATAAAACTGCTGACATGCCATCAATCAGATGCGTATGCAAAATATCAGGTTGGTATTCTTCGATAATCTTTTTAAATCTTGCGCCTGCATCTTTATTCCAGGCATCGCGCAAATGCCACAGGGCTTTTTCATAACCGCGCCTGTTTCCCCGTTCCCAATGCCAGTAGAGGTTTTTAGGGAAAAAGCGGATTACTTCAACCCCATTCCTAATTTCAACAGGATATGGTTCGCTTTCTGGTGAGCAGGTGGAAACCACCGTTACTTTATGTCCACGCTGAACTAACCTTTCTGACAGTTCGGCAACTATCAGTTCGGCTCCACCCGCCATGATAGGTGGGTAGATATTGTTAGCTATCAGTATATGCATGGGAATGATGGGTTATTTTTCTGTTTTGTAAAGCAGGTCATATACCAATCCAGGGATATACATCTGCCGTTTTACTAGAACTGAACCTACAACTTTCCCGCCTAAAGCTTCAATCATACGTTTTACTTCCTTAGCTACAGGGGCGCGTGTACGCTCTGCTTCAACCACCAGAACGCTGCCATTTGCCTGTTTTGCCAGTGACTGCCCCAGTTCATTGCGCAGCAGTGCAGAGCTTGCGATAATAGTCCAGCTATTGTTATGGCGTTTGGTGAAATCAAAATGTTCCTGTGAGAAATTTTTGTGGAGCTGTTCTGAATCTATGAGCAGAACATTTTTTCCCTGTTTAGCTGCTAAATCAGCCAGTTCCTTGGCAACTGCACCTGCGCCCTCCCCTTCGTAACTGCTCACAAATTGTATCACTGGCTGCGGCACATTAACCAGCAGATGCTCTATATTATTGAAAAGCTGTATCAAACCATCCTGTCTAGGCAAGCTGGTAAGCACGGGTATTCCAAGGTCTTTAGATAATTGTTTGGGGGTGCGGAAACTTTCATCAAAAAATTCACGAATAAATACCACGACAGCACCCAGCAATATTCCTGCGATAATGGAGGAAAGCAATATCAGTTTCTTGCGCGGAATTGCTGGTCTGACCGGCACATCAGGTGTGTCAACCACGGAAATACTGGTAATTTTTTTCTCTCCCAGTGTTTCATTTATCCTGGCTTCTTCGCTTCTTGCCAGATAGTTTTTATAATTTACCTCTTCAACCTCAACCTGTCTTATCAGATCATTATAGTGGTTGCGCTGTTCCTCAAGCTTGTTTATACGCCTGTTTATGCTGGCATTCTGTTCAGAAAGCGTACTGTTACGAGATGCTGTTAAGTTATTCTGGCGTTCACGCAATTGCCGCTCTGCTTCAGCGATGGATTTCTTTATAGAAATTATTGGCGGGCTATGAGGCCGGTAAGTTGTTAATAATTCAATTTCCTTATCGCGCAATTCAGAAAGTTTATTCTGAGAATCATCAACAGCCTGATAAGCCACAGTTGCGGCATTGCTTTTCTGCTTTAATAGCTCGTTCAGCTCTTCTTCTATTGAAGAAATACCAACAGACGATTTGAAATCGCGCAGGTCTTTTTGCGCTTTATTCAATTTACTCTCTGATTCCTTAACCTGTTCCAGCAGGAAATTAGTTTGTGGCTTATTGAATATTTCCAGCTGTCTGGCGATAAATATGCTCTGAAGTTCGCGTACGATTTCTGCTGAAACTTCCGGATCCTGATTCAGCAGGATAATATCAATCACGTTACTTTGCTGGCTGGATTTTATAACCAGATGCTTCCTCTGCATATTACGAACTGCAACTTCTACAGGAGAATCATTGGTTCCAATGCTTTCTGAAAGACCAGGATATATCCGATCAACCCCTACTTTTTCAATAACCATTTTCAGCAAGTCATGGCTTTGCAAAATATCAAGGTTAGACTGCATGATTTCCCGACGGTCAATAGTCGAAATCTGCACCTTGTCGTTTGGATTATTTACCCTGGCATCAGCATCCGAGCCAAACTTCACCAGTAAGCTTCCAGATGTCAGATAAAGCGGAACCGAGAAAAGTATGGTCAGAATACCAAGCAACACACAGCCCGCAACCACTGCAGAAAATATGCGGAGATTGCGAAAAAGAGCTGCTACTATGTCGCGTGTGCCAAAGGTTCCTTCCATTATCTGTAAACGTTCGGTTGATTAATCTGATAAGAAAGCCCAAAAGAAGCTGGCAGGAATTGTTGTACGAACTGCTGGAAATACATATATACATCAGCAACATCGCTACGCGGAACAAATACCACGTCATAAGCTGCGAGCCTGACATCTTTTTCCGGATGGAATCCAGATTTAGCAGCGTCATAGTCTACAACATAAGCAGTTGGAGTGCCATTGCTGCCGTGGCGGATTATGATTATGCTATTAGTACCTGCTGAGTTCTTAAGACCACCAGCTCTGGCGATAGCCTGCAGAAGGGTCAGGTTAGGACCAGCGGTTACAAACTCGCCAGGAAGCGCAACTTCTCCGGTTACATATACGCGGTTAGGAGCGAACGAACGCATTATTACTGAAATATGTGGTTCGGTAAGCTCTTCCTGATATTGTTTGATAAGATCAGTGCGCAGTTCTTTCACTGAGCGGCCATATGCCATTACATCCTCTGCCATAACGGTGGAAATCAAACCATCCGGCGGAACAATAACAGACTCGTTAAGCTCCGGATTAAGACGAACTTTAATATCCATAGTATCACCAACCTGCAACAGGTAAGGAGGAGGAGGTGGTGCTTCATCTATACTCTTCAAAGAGGATGATTGTTCAGGAGGAAGGCGTGGAAGATCAGACGCAGACTCCGTGCAGCCCGAAACCATAATAGTTGCTGTACACAAAAAAACTAGCGAGAAAAAATTAAGCTTCATTAATTTCACTTTCCGTTGTTATTTTTCAATTTTTTTAATTCTTAATACAGTAGGTTCTACTCATAATTTAGCTTCATGCAACAAAAATTTGCCTTAATACCAACTTAATAGTATCTGTATACTAGGTCATGGTAGTAGTTTATAGCGAAAACCCTTTAATTTTTAATTAATATCAGCAAAAATCAATGCGCGCCTTAATTTATTCGTGTCTGCTTGTGTATTTCTCTTTTTATTTATTTGAAGGACCAGTACGCTATGGATTAAACGCAATTGGAGCTGATTTTCTCATATTTATCAGAGATATAGTTCTGATTATACCGCTGATATTAAGTTTTTTAATAAATCGTCATGACGGTAATAAACTCCATTCAGCATTTTATATATTTGGATTCATAATATTTTTTCATGGTCTTATAAGCTATTTGAATATAGGC
This sequence comes from Rickettsiales bacterium, assembly GCA_040080715.1. Lineage (GTDB taxonomy): Bacteria > Pseudomonadota > Alphaproteobacteria > Rickettsiales > SXRF01 > SXRF01. The sequence goes on from JBEBHV010000058.1 coordinate 5,684, forward strand.
GATACATTTGTAATAGTTTACTGCATCAAAATGTTGATGACAATGCTTGTAGGCGCAGTTCTCGCTGAGTATATCATGTCTCCGCCCAGATATGTCGTAAAAGTCGTGCTGGTTTTATGGATAATCACATTTTTCGGCGTAGCTTTTGATAAATATGAGATTTTTACCTATCCTTGGACTGGGCTTGGAACGATCATCGGTGATACCCAGGTTGATATTAGTCGGGATTGGGACATTACTGGTGAGGATAAACGAGCGGGTGGTTTGATGCGCTCTTCTATAAGCGTGGCGGTGGTGACTCCTTTGCTGGCACTTTTGCTTATTTTTAACATCCGTAGCCTTGCCATGCGTTTATCCATAATGCTGATGACATTTATGGTTGTTTACTGGTCCACCCAGAAAGCCTCTATTCTTGCATTCCTGCTTGTCTGTGCCGTGATTCTTACAGCTTATAAGCGACCTTCCGTTTTCCTTAAGATTGGAATCACCATAGCTTTTTTACTCATGGTTTTGCTGCCGGTTATCCTTCCTCAATTTATTATGCCTAATGGCGAGGGTGTATTCAGCATGGCATCATTTTACATGCGGGTGGAAGATATGTGGCCAAAAGCCTGGCTCATCATTGAACAAAGAGGAATATTTCCCTTTGGTATCGGGCTAGGTGGAATTGGCGGGGCGCAGCGTTTTTACTCGCCTGATGACTTTAATGCGGCTGATAATATGTTCGTGTTGTTGTATGCGTTTTTCGGTATATTAAGCTTTCTATATATGGGATGGTTATGGCTTAAGTGCATGCAGGTTAATAATCAGGCAGCACCAGCGGTTATTAATGCTCTGAGTATCATCCTTTTTATAATTTTTTATGGGATAGCTTTATCCATGATTGAAGACCAGATGGCTTCCTTATTCCTTGGTGCGGCAGCTTCCTATCTTGCTGGAAATTTGAAAAAAGACGATTCTAAGAACCGGTTAAAATCCGATGCATCATAATAACTATACAATAATAAGGTTGATACTAGCTGCCTTGGTGGTTTTTGGTCATTTCAAGGTTGTGACTGGTCTGGAACTGGAAGCTACAGGAATTTATGGCTACGCTGATTTCGCCGTAGATGCCTTCTTTGTAGTCAGTGGCTATCTGGTTTATGGCAGTTTTGCAAATTCTCCTGAGATTACTACACAAAAGATTGGTAGTTTTTATATAAAACGGTTTTTTAGAATATATCCGCTTTACGCCGCTATCATACTAGCGCAAACCATATTCATGGTCTGGTTTTTTGCGGAAAGTGTGCGTTTCGCAGATATTATTAAGTATCTGGGAAGCAATCTTATTTTTGCTAATTTCATCTCTCCCGATATTGGCGGTGTGCTTTCAGGACTAAGTAATAATGCGATTAATCCCAGCCTATGGACTCTAAAAATAGAAGTGATGTTTTACCTGGCCGTCCCCTTTCTTTGGTGGCTGATAAACCGCTATGGATTTAAAGCCTTGCTGACCATATATATATTATCAACTATTTTTGCCATGCTATCTCTTCATTACGGAGCCGAGACATTATCCAAGCAATTTCCCGGACAATTACGTCTTTTTGTGGTGGGAATTGCCATTTATCTGTACCGCGATAAATTCAATATGAATTTTACCATGGCTTTTATTCTGGCTTTTATGATGTTTGCCATCTGCTCATTCCGCAGCGCGCTGCCACTAATTCCCATATATCCATTACTTGTGGGTACGCTGGTATTTATTTGCGCTTTGCGCCTACCGGTTATGGAACCCAAATATGATATATCGTATGGTGTGTATCTGATACATGCTCCGTTGATTCAGGCTGCATTACTAATTGGAATATATGAAAATAATCTGGTATTTTTATCGCTGTTGTTAATAGCGGTTTTTGCAGCAGCTTTTGCAGCGGAAAAATTTATTGAAATACCAATGGTTAGGTACGGGAAGAAATTATCAGGAATATTTTCCCGGAAGTTTGCAAGATCATGAAAAATATTACAATTATCATATTAAATGATTATTGCCATATCAATGGCGGTGCAAGCAAGGTTGCCATTGATGAAGCCGTGGGTTTGGCTAATGTTGGTGTGAAGGTAATATTTATAGGTGCATGTGGGCCGGTTTGTCCGGAACTGCAAAACGCAAAGCTGGAAGTTATATGCCTTGAACAGACCGAGCTTATCAATGCCGGAAAAAATCCTTTCACCATGTTGCAGGGATTATGGAATTTCAAGGCTGCAGGAATAATGCGTAATCTGCTGAAAAAATTGGATAAAAATAACGTCATTATTCATCTGCACGGCTATACCAAAGCTCTAACCACCAGCCCTGTCCGGGTAGCGAACAAGCTTGGATTTAAGGTTATCTGTACATTACATGACTTTTTTCCTGCCTGTCCCAATGGGGCATTCTTTGATTATGTTAAGTGTAAACCCTGCCCAAAACGCGCTATGTCATTGGATTGTATAAAAACTCAGTGTGATAAGCGGCATTATCTGCATAAGCTATACCGGGTGTTGCGGACATTCATCCAGCAAAAATTTGGTGTATTGCCGAGCGCGGTAAAGGATTATATTACGCTTTCAAAACAATCCGCAGATTTACTCAAATCCTATCTGCCGGAAGATGCTAGGTATTATTCCCTTGAAAATCCTATAGAAATCCCGCATCTGCCACTGGTGGATGTCCGGGCGAATAAAACGGTGGTGGCGGTGGGCAGGATAGATCCGGAAAAAGGGATTGAAACATTACTCAAAGCGGCAGAAAAAGCAGGTGTGTCATTGACATTAGTGGGAGACGGCTCGCTAAGGAAATTGGCTGAATCATATCCGTTCTGCCGGGTTACCGGCTGGCTTTCTTCTGCTCAGGTGGTTTCTGAACTTGCTAAGGCGCGCGCCCTTATTTTCCCTAGTTTGTGGTATGAAACTTATGGCCTGGTGGTAGCTGAAGCGGCGGCACGCGGTGTTCCTGCCATTGTTAGTGACATTTCGGCGGCGGCAGAAAGGGTTGAAGATGGAAAAACCGGTTGGCATATGCGCGCCGGTGATATAGATGATATGGTGCGTTGTTTCAATATTATTGGTGATGATGATTCTGTTGCGGAAGCAGGGTTGGCAGCTTACAACGCATTTTGGAAATCTCCCCCGGTTCTTAAGAACCATGTTGAGAAGTTATTGTTTATTTATGATAAGGTGATGGTTATATGACAAGTGTTGATAGGCCTTTGGTCAGCGTTTTTATTCCAGCTTATAAAACGGCGGATACTTTGGAAAAAGCAGTTAATTCTGCCCTGTCGCAAATGCAGGATGTTGAAGTAATTATCGCCGATGACTGCTCGCCTGATGATACTTTTGAGCTGGCGCAGGAATTGGCGCGTAAGGACTCACGGGTTAAGGCTTTCCGTCTGGAAAAAAACAGCGGCGCACCTGCCGCCAGGAATTATGCCATTAGTCAGGCTCGCGGAACATGGCTTGCGGTTTTGGATGCGGATGACTGGTTTGAACCGGGCAGGCTTAAGGCTTTAGTGGAAAGTGCGACTGAGGCGGGTGTTGAAATGGCAGCCGATAACCAGTATTTTTTTGATAAGCTGGCAAATAAAATAGCCTTTACTGCCTTGGCGCAGAAAGGTCGCAAGCGGGTGGTTGACCTAGATATATTCCTTAAAAATTCCAATGCCACTAGTCATTTCGATTATGGAATGATGAAGCCGATATTTAAAGCGGATTTCATGAAGAAACATAATATCGAATATTATGTCCCTGATCGCATCGGTCATGATTATTGCATTTTACTTTGCTTTTTTGCCGCTGGTGGAAAAGGAGTGTTAATAGATACACCTTATTATAACTATGTTCAGCCTTTTGGTTCAATTTCAAAAAAACCGCAACAGGAAGGACGTAAGCCTTATGATCCGACATTGCAGAAAAATATTACTCAGCATTTCATAGATGTTTACCGCAATAAATTTTCTGCCGTGCAGATGGCTGAGCTTGAACGGCGCGAACGTGAAGCGGACGCGCTGGTGTGTTTTTATGAATTACGCACGGCACTTAAGGATAGAAATATCGGGCTGGCATTAAAAACCTTAGCAAAAACCCATTTTACTTTCTGGAAAATGATGGAAGGAAGGGTACGCAAAAAAATATCTACTAAAATATTTGGCTTGCCGCCCTATAT
>JBEBHV010000266.1:0-2176 GCA_040080715.1 Rickettsiales bacterium
ATGTAAAATGAGCCAATGTTACAGCGACATGTCACACATCAGATCATTTCTGACCTCGAATACTTTCCCGTAGTAGGCATTGTTGGCCCACGGCAGGTGGGTAAAACGACGCTTGCAAAAATGGTCGTAAAGCAGACGAAGTCGCAGCATGAAAGCATTTATCTCGACCTTGAGCTGAATGCAGATCGCCGTAAATTATCCGATGCTGAAACCTATCTGAAATACCATCAGGATAAATGCGTGGTGATCGACGAGGTGCAGCGCATGCCGGAATTGTTTCCACTGCTACGTGCGCTGGTGGATATGGAGCGTAGACCTGGGCGGTTTATTTTGCTTGGCTCCGCTTCGCCGGAGATGATTAAGGGCAGCTCTGAAACGCTCGCCGGTCGCATCGCCTATACTGAACTCACCCCGTTTTCATGGCCGGAAGCCGCTGGCACGGTGACCATGAACCACCACTGGATGTATGGTGGATTCCCGCAGGCCATGCTTGCAGGAAAACCCGCTTTCGCGGAACGCTGGCTAGAATCGTTTATCAAAACATTTATCCAGCGTGACTTACAGGAATTGGGACATCAAATTTCTGCGCCGTTAGTGGCGCGTATGCTGGAGATGATTGCGAGTTTGCATGGTACGATGCTCAATCAAAGCAATCTTGGGCGTTCGCTGGGCGTAAGCCAGCCGACAATCAGCCGCTATCTGGATTTACTCGAAGGTGGGTTCATTATCCAGCGCCTACAACCTTACTACATCAATGTAGGCAAACGGCTGGTAAAGCAACCTCGCGTGTATCTACGTGACTCAGGGATTCTGCACCACTTACTCAGCATCGGCTCTATGGAGAAGCTGCTGGGGAATTCGATTATCGGCGCATCGTGGGAAGGCTATGTGGTAGAGCAAATTCGCCGCGTGTCGGATGGCAAAGCGAAACTCTATTATTATCGCACGCACAAGGGCGCGGAAAGTGACATGATTCTTGTTACCGCACAGGGGCGTTATTGCGTTGAAATCAAGCGCAGCGCACAGATTGCACGCGGATTCCATGAAGTCATCAAAGATGTAGAGCCAGAATCAAGCTATGTCATCGTGCCAGATGGTGAGAGTTATCCGACGAAAGACAAGATCAATGTCGTGAACCTCGATACGTTTTTGAAAGAAACGTTGCCGGTGATGATTGCCGGATTAAAAACAGAAATATGATATACGCGAGCGTGCTAAAGTATACGTGAGCGCCGCTGAGCTGAATTTTCACAGCATCCATCCTAGTCCATAATCGACCTCGCTAATCAACCCAAAGCGAGGACTATATGACACAGAAACATTCAGACCAAACACAGCAAAACAACGGCCATCAGATAGATGGTGGTAGCATCAAACGGCCATCACTCATGAGCCGGAAACAAGCGGCGGAATATCTCGGCGTGAAGGAGCAGACGCTGGCCTGCTGGGTGACGACCAAGCGTTATGCACTGCCATATGTGAAAGTTGGCAGGTTAGTAAAATATCGCCGCGAAGATGTGGATCGGTTCATTTCAGAAAACCGATTCAGTCTTGGTGGCGACAATGAATAGCACGATCAATTTCCGTGCGATTCATACCCATGCGCTGCCATACTTGCCAGCCATCGTGCGGCGCATATTGCCGGATGGTCGGTTGCAGGGGCATGAGTATGTGGCACGTAATCCCAACCGCGCTGATCGGCATTTGGGCAGCTTCAAGGTCAATCTTCGCACCGCGCACTGGGCAGATTTTGCGACCGGCGACAAAGGCGGCGATGTCACCTCGCTGGTGGCCTATATGCTGACGATGAATCAGGCTGATGCCGCAGCATATATTGAGCGCATCACCGGAGGCCAACATGGAAAATGATCTCCACCCCGATATTTCTCTTGAGCATATCACGTCGGAGGAATTGGAAGCGGCGGTTGCTGCGCTGCCAGTTGCGCCGGAGAAAAAAGAGAAAACGCCGATTGTTCCCGTGCCTACCGATGCGCCGCCGTGCAATTTCATGCTGCCGGATATTGTCAAGCCCTCTGTGCTGTATCCGTATCATAACGCTGCTGGTGATTTGCTTTGCTATACCCCTATCGTGTGAAGCGTTGAGAGTTTTTTAACGTAATTGTGCGTAAGTGTCCAGCATGTCTGGCACATTATTATCCCCTGAGGTTCGGTCTAT
>JBEBHV010000059.1:0-9808 GCA_040080715.1 Rickettsiales bacterium
TTTATAATCTCTGCAATGTCTTTATGCGTATAAATATGATGACTACCAGATACTCGCGCAAGAGTAAATCCGTAAGCATCCAATATTAATTTCACTTCGGAAAATTTTGTATTTTGTAGATTTTCTGAGTTGAATCGCAGCAATATCTTACGAATTTTAGACATATGAATCCAGCGTTCTTCTTCACAAATTTGAAATGGTTTTATACCACTTCATTTAATGAAAGAATAATAAATTGTCTATCTTGTTTATTGTATATTTCTGTGGCGGGAAATTACAGAATTGAAACAACTGTAAACCTATCTCGCTATTGCTGCTGGTTCTCTTTCTGGATTACTAACTAATTCTTTTGCTCTGGCGGCAATTTTCCCAATATTGCCAGGCTTCTCAAATACTTCAGCCGCCCCTGCATTTTTTGCATTTATGCTAATTTTATGAAAATCACTTCCGGCAGTCCATAAAATGGATTTAACTCCCATTGGTGTGGCTGCTTTTATTACATCTATACCATTCTCTTTTGTTTTAGTGTCTAAATCAGTAATAATTATATCTGGTTTAGATTCAGCTAACGCCTTTATTGCTGCCGTAGCACTATTAAATTCACGGACAGTAAACCCTCTAAATTCAAGGGCATCTGTAAGTGGCATACGTATGTCAGCGTTGTCATCAACTACCCAAGCAGTTTTCTGTTTATTTTCCATATAATCTCTGCCTTTATTTTATCTTCTTATCAAGTTTTCTTCTCTTTTTGCCAGTAGTCCAAAAAATTTATTTCTGGCAAGGGCTGCTTTAACATCATCAATAAATTTCTTTTGAAAATCCTCTGATTCTAAAGACGCATCCATTGGTAATATGATTGCTGGGACTTTCTTGCTCTCTGCATCATCTTTAATCGTCCTGCTTAATAAATTTTCTTTTGCTGTATCATCCTTAAGCATCTTATAAGTAATTACTAAATCTGGCTTCTTGTCTCTGTGAAAATATATGTAGTCCATTTTAGCCAGTGCTGCATCAGCAGTATTAAAAACCGTGTATCTATGCCCTTCATCAGGAATAATTTTTTTTATTGATTCCACTCTTCGCTGGTCGCTACTAACTATCCATATATCTCTGCATGGTTTTTCCATGGGTGTTTTTTCTTATTTTCTAAATAGCAATTCTCTACATTACTCTACCAGTTGAAGCTTGTTGAGTATGTCCAAAAAGTGTATCAACTTTTTCTACAAGTCCTGTTACATATTTTGGTCCATCCATCTTGCAAAAGAATTCTACTGCGCCCAAACCCTTAGCTGGCTCTTCGAGCGTTTTTTCACCAGAAATCATAATAGCTGGAATTTTCTTTCCAGCAGCAGCTTTTAAGACATCAGCTCCATCCATTTTACTAGCCGTATTACTGTCAGTAACAATCAATTTCGGAGTAGCGGTTTCCAGTCGTTTAATAGCCTCGTCAGCAGTTGTAATTATATGCACATTAGAATAACCAGATTTTTTCAAGGCATTACCAACCTGCATTTGAACGCTTACGCTATCATCAACCACCCATATCTCATCTTTTTTGACTTCTACCATACCCTATCCCTTAACTTTTTTTATAATTTATTTACATGCTTATTTGAGAACCTACTTTTTTACCGGGAGATTGGGTAGGATCATATTCTGAAATATAGACATAGGTTCCACGAGTTGGTATTTTCGCCATCGGAACAGTCTCTATCCCAGAACTATTAGCCAATCTAATCATTTCTTGCGTGCTGTTATGATTTTCATTTTTAATGTCCGTGACTATAAGTTTAGGTTTTTGTTCTATACCATTACTTACTTTACGTAGTGATTCCACGGCTTTCCCTATATCAGTAATATAAATTAATTCAAATTTACCGTTATTATGAGCTGCTATTTCAGCTAGCTTAGGTACAGTCTTATTATCACTAGCTATCCATACTACATCTCTTTTTACTTCCACCATAACTACCCTTTAACCTTTTTCCCTTTGGCGATCGGCGTTACCTTGCCTTGTTTTTCTTCAATTGCTTCCATCGCTGTGATCGCGCATAGATTCAAAATTTCTGATAAGGTCGCGTTCATCTGCATAACCTGCACCGGACGCTCAAGCCCCATCAGCACTGGGCCTATAGTAACACCATCGCTTAATTCCTGCAACATGTGTGAAGCAATATGCGCCGAGTGCAAAGCAGGCATAATCAATATGTTAGCTGGAGCGGTCAGGCGACAGAACGGATAAAGGCTTAACATTTCTTTATCCAAAGCCACGCTCGCCGACATTTCGCCATCATATTCAAAATCGACTTTCATGCTGTCGAGAACCTTAACAGCTTCAATAATCCGCACGGATTTTTCGCGTTTTGGATTGCCGAAAGTTGAGAATGAGAGTAGGGCAACACGTGGTTCATGCCCCATCTTGCGGGCTTTTTCAGCGGTTTTGACTGCAATATGTGCAAGCTGTTCAGGAGTAGGTAATTCCTGAACGGTCGTATCAGAGAAGAAAATGGTTTTTCCTTTGGCAACAATAAGCGATATACCAAACAGAAGCGCGTCTTTCTTGGTGTTGATAACCCGGCTGACATTATCAAGAGACACATTATAATTACGGGTAAGACCGGTAATCATTGCATCGCCATGTCCCATAGCCAGCATACACGAAGCGAAAATATCGCGATCATTTTTCACCATGCGAGCAACATCGCGGTATAGATAGCCGGTGCGTTGCAGGCGTGGATACAGATAATCTATATAAGCATCAACATTCGGGCTGACTGCGGCATTAGTGATTTCAATATTTTCCGGATTGGCAATGCTCATTTTTTTCATTAATTCTTTAATGCGCTCGACACGACCAACAAGGATAGGTGAGCCATAGCCATTATCACGCCATTGCACGGCAGCGCGGATGATTTTTTCTTCCTCACCTTCGGCAAAAATCATACGTTGAGGATTTTCACGTACCTTATCGAAAATATGCTGCATCGAGTTAGCGGTTGGGTCACGGCGTGCCGCCAGTTCCTTTTTATAAGCAGCAAAATCAGAGATTGGTTTGCGGGCAACTCCGGTTTTCATTGCAGCTTTTGCAACTGCAACTGGAACAGTGGTCATCAGACGCGGATCAAATGGAGCGGGAATAATGTACTCCGAGCCATATTCCATTTTGCGTCCGGAATATGCAGCAGAAACTTCTTCCGGAACATCTTCACGGGCGAGGGCGGCAATCGCCTCAGCTGCGGCAACTTTCATCTCCTCATTAATCTGTGAAGCGCGAACATCAAGTGCGCCACGGAAGATATATGGGAAGCCCATCACGTTATTAACCTGGTTGGCATAATCCGAGCGACCGGTGGCGATAATAGCATCGCTGCGTACGCTGCGCACATCCTCAGGAGTAATTTCCGGATCCGGATTCGCCATCGCAAAAATGATTGGATTTTTTGCCATAGTAGCAACCATCTCTTTGCTCACAGCATTTTTGCCGGCAAGCCCCATGAACATATCCGCACCTTTCATGGCATCCGCCAATGTGCGTTTATCTGTCTTCACAGCATGCGCTGATTTCCACTGGTTCATACTCTCAGTACGTCCTTCATAAATCACGCCGGTCTTATCAACCAACAGGGCGTTTTCATGTTTAATACCCATGCGTTTGATAAGCTCAAGGCAGGCGATACCGGCTGAGCCAGCACCAAGCACCACAACTTTAATATCTTTCAGTTCACGTCCGGTTAGATGCGCGGCGTTGATAAGCCCCGCCGCCACGATAATAGCAGTGCCGTGTTGGTCATCATGAAATACAGGAATATCCATGGTGTCGCGCAGGCGTTGCTCAATTATAAAACATTCAGGAGCTGCAATATCTTCAAGGTTTATCCCACCCCATGATGGTCCAAGAAGCTTCACGCAATTTACAAATTCATCAACATTGGTGGTGTCTACTTCAATATCAATGCAATCAATATCAGCAAAGCGTTTGAAGAGAATCGCTTTGCCTTCCATCACTGGCTTAGATGCAAGCGCGCCAAGATTGCCAAGACCAAGAACCGCAGTGCCGTTGGAAATAACCGCGACAAAATTCCCGCGCGAAGTATAATCATAAGCCTTGCTTGGGTCTTTTTGAATTTCCAGGCAGGGAATAGCAACACCAGGGGAATAGCCAAGCGATAAATCGCGCTGGGTCATAAGCGGTTTGGTAGGTAATATGGATATTTTCCCGGGTTTGCCTTCCGCGTGATATGCCAGTGCTTCTGCATCTGTGATAGGCTCTTTTTTGTCTTTGGTCATTTTTACATCCTGTGTTTAAAAATGGTATAAGCTGCATAATTATGCTGCATTGCAGCATAAGCTAATGATATTAATAAGTAAATCAGTCGAACTTCTTAGTTCGCATATCAAAATGCAGATTGCAAGGGCAAATTGGAAGAAAATAGCAATTGGACACGAATTTTCACCAGATTTTCAGCGATATTGAGCGTGCAGCATGGGTTTTTCAAATTTATGTGAATATTTAGTGATATTTTTGCTGGCATTAGAAAAATACATTTGCTATAAGACACGCCTTCTTAAGGTTATTCCGCGATAGCTCAGCGGTAGAGCTCTCGACTGTTAATCGAGTGGTCGCTGGTTCGAATCCAGCTCGCGGAGCCATTCTGGACGATAAGCCAGATTTAAGAACATATCAAACGGCTCACGTGGCTTTAACACTAGCTTTTCAGCATCCATTTCCAAGTTCGGAAACATAATAGTGATAATTCGCCTCTTTTCCTCTAGTTCCGAACTTTTAAATAAATCATGAGCTTTTGAAGCTAAGGCAAATATTGTAGCTATAGCCTTGTTAAAGCTATCATCTGCATTTGTTAGCCTTTGTAGCCTTACTTCTACATTATGCCTTTCGGCTTGTAAGTCGGTCATCATGTCGTCATATTCTTCTTTTGCTATTTCAGCGTCCAGATATAGCTCCCTGACTCTTTTAACCCTGTTTTGGATTGTCTGGTATTGTTCTTGCAACTTTTTACCTTCCTGAATCTGGTGTTTATGCTCTTTATCTGAGCTATTCTTTAGCTCGTCATTTAAATCCGCTAAAACATTAGCTGGAACTTTCATACCCTTTAGAACATCCTCAATTTGGGAAAGTATCTTGTTTTCGTTTAGGTGGTGGCAATAAGAGCATTCGCCTTGGCTCTTTGTCGGGCGCATATATACATATTTTTCCTTCTTTAGCTCAGGGCTATAGCTACAACCGCAATGCTGACATTTAAGCAGCCCTTTTAAAACAAAAGGCTTTTCAGTTCTTTTAAATTTGGTTTTGCGCCTGCCTGTTCTAACGCTCTGGCACTCATCAAATAGTTCTTTGGATATTAAAACAGGGTGAATATGTTTATATAAAATATCATTATATTTCATATATCCGTAATAAAAAGGGTTCTTTAGGATTTGCTCAACTTGGCTTTTGGATATTTTACAGCCTTTTTTACTTACCAGACCTTCATCGCTTATCAGGTCACGTATTTCACTCATTGAATACATGCCGCTTGCGTAATCTTCAAATAGCTTTTTGACTAAGTCACCACGTATAGGGTCAATATATACATCAACTTTCTCTTTTTTCTTATCCATTCTCGGCTTGTTTAAATAACCAAGAGGCGAGTCACCAAGAATGGTACCCTCATCAAGTTTTTTCCTTGCGCTCCTTTTTACATTATCGGAAATCTTATTGCGGTAGTCATTGGCAAGCAACACATCAAGGTTTTTTCTGAATTTATCAGAGCTATCCATATCCCTATGCTCGATAAATTCGCTTTTAACATAGTGAATTTCTATTTTATCCTGCTTTAGCAGTTTTTGCAGCTCCAAATACTGCTCGTCAAAATCCCTTTGCAGCCTATCCACGCAATAACAAAGAACAACGACTTTTTCTTTTTGTATCCGCACGAAATCAACCATTTTGGAAAATTCAGGTCTGCCAGTTGCAGTTGAACTTTCAACCACCCTGAATTGCTCTATAACCTTAAGGCTTTTCTTTATGGCATATTCAAAACAAGCCTGAATCTGTGCATCCAGTGAGTGACCGTCCTCTTGGTCTTTTGATGATACGCGGGCGAATATTATTGCTTTCATTTCATTACATCCTTAATCTTTAGTGATAGTGGCAAAAGCCTTATTAATAGCCTCTTCGTTATCCAGTTGAGCCATTATATACTTAAGTTTTGGATTATCACGTAATTTTTGCATTTTCAGTAAATGCTCAACATCCAGTTCCTCAATTATAGCATCCTGCCTATATTCACTTACTTTATAATAACCATTAACAGTAGTTGCCAAGTTTTTATGCGACATATTCTGGCTTACAGCCTTTTGTTGCTCAGGAGTCAAAGGCATACTAAAAAACAAAGCTATTAGTGAGTTCCTTATAGTGTGCGGTGTGTAATGAGCCAAACCAGCCTTTTCCAGTTGTTTATATAACTCATCTCTCAAGATGCTCTGGCTTTTTATAGGCTCTTTTATAAATCCCGAATGTTGAAATAAACTCAACTCATTCGTTGTGATATTTGCTCTAGGAAACAAAGGGTCATCATTGCTAAAACCATGTTCAGTTATGAGCTTGTTAATCCAGTTATCCAGTATTTGCCGCAACTCTGGTTTAAACTTCCAAAGGTTGGTTTTCCATGAAGAGGCGAACTTGCTATTTACATGTTCAGCATCCTGAAAAGCGTAGTTTCTATTTAAGTTAAAATCACCGATATTAAACGATATTAAAGCATCAATCCTTGCGCCTGTAAGTAATAAAGCTGCCAGCATCGCTTGCCCTCTGTACTCTACATCCGTTTCGGGCTTGAGGCTTAAAATCAAATCCTGCCACTTACTAGCATCAAGATAATCTTTTGGCTTGCTTGCCTTTGCTCTTTCTTGGTCTTTAAGTGATAGATGCAAGTCGTCAACATCATCATATTTTATTTTCTTATAGCTGTCTTGCTCCCTTAGCCAAAATAAGAACTCTCTCACGTAATTCATTGTTCGGTGAGCCGTTTGCATGCTATGACCATATTTTTTAATGATGTATTTCTGGAATCCATCTACATCATCATAGCAGAATGATTTAAAGCACTTGTATCCGCTATATTCTTCATAATCACTTATTGAAGAAATTATTTTAGGTACGGTTTTTTTCTTGTCATATTTACGCTCTATTTTTATAAAATATTTGTGCTTTATCCGTTCGTTATCAGGGTGAAAATTCACCTCTGATTTTGAGTTAAATTTAGTCTTTTTTCTTTCCTGCCTTCCACTGGTTCTAACGCTGGTATCTTTACCCCCTCTTATAGTCAGAACAGGTAGCGTTTCAACCAGTTGATAGCCCCATGTTATAGTCAATAAAAACTCACAAGCAGTGACATTCATATTCATTATTGAGCCGCAACAAGAGCATGTTGCTTTTGCTTTCCAATACATATCATTTGGCTTTTTAATGGTTATTTTGCTCTCAAAGGCTCTTCTCTTCATAAAACAGCCAAAGCAAGGAAAATCACCAGCATTGCCAGTTTCCATTTTTGATGATTTATCTTTGTGGTCTGCGAATTGGTGAAAGGTAGTCCCATGAACAATAGACGGCTTTTTATCATCAATAGTGATTAAGCCTTCCTCTCTAACCCATCTATGAAAAACAGATTCATCAATACCAAACATGTCATTAACGTCCTTAGCGGTGTAGCTACGGTCTTTCTTTATTTTATGTTTTAGAATTTTCCTGACGGGGATTTTTCGCTTAGAAGGTGTTTTCGGCATTGCTCTTCACCTTCTTCATTACATCTTTCAATTTGCTGAAAATAGTTGCCTCAATCTCTAGGCTTGCGCTCTTATTGATAGGGTGGCATATCGTGAAATTGCCTTTGCTTGGATATGTGAGGCGATAGCCGTCACCATTTAGCTTGGTATGGATAGCAATGCTGGAAATATAAACGCTGCCATCAATTACAAAGCTAGCAAAGCCAATCAAGCCGTTATGAGGCTTGATAAATTCAATTTGCACTTCAGATATTTTCATTTTTATGCTCATTACTTTTTTCATGAGCTAGCCGTGCATCAATGCCTTGAAAGACTTTAAAAAGGCTCACAAGGTTGTTAGCAGCGTGATTTGCATCCACCTCTGACATATCCTCGTATAGTTCTTTTATTGAATCTGATAGGTTTGACATAGCTCATAATCGTTAGGTTATGAGTCAATTATGAATACCTGATGCTGGAATAGCATTAGATGAGCTAGCACAAACAATTCTTCAGCTAGCTATAGCATTTTTGATTTATGTAGTTTCTTTTTCAATGGCTAGACACCATTTATACACTTGTTCCTCTTTATCATCCGAGAAGTAATCTATAGAATCTTTTAATATTTCAATATCTAAACCATAAATTTTTGAGAATTCCGATAGTTGGTTATCGTTCATTTCTTGTAAACTAGACAATTTGATATTTAGATTTGCGGCTCTTTGCTTGGTGCTTCGTCCTTTTATGACTTCTCTTTTTTTAAACAGAGGTTTGATTATTTTATCTTTAATAACTTCAGTTCTTTCATGTCTTTTTTTGCCACCTTTACGCTTTTCCGCTGTATAAATGCTCTCAGGTGACTCCAGTCCATCAAACCAATCTATATTAAAGTCAAAATCAAACAATGATTGTTGCTTTTCCTCAGCACAAGCATGAATCTCAACAATTCTACAATCATCTCCCTGCTTTTCTAAAATATGTTGTAATTGGTTTGACTTCTTATCACCAAAATTCACAACTACGTAAAAGCTACGCTTTGCTTTACCCTCATTGTATAAGCTATGTTGCTTGTCATATCCCTTTTCCAATCCTGCGAAATTATCAGAATGTTTAACCTGCACAATTACGCTACATTTCTTTGATACTGAAAAAATGTAATGAATTTGCTTTGTTTCTTGATTAAAGAACCTGTCAACACTGACATTGCTATCCTGAGCCATAAGCCAAGTATTGCTAACCATGTAGAAAAGCATTTGCGAATATAGCTCATTTACATGCTTTAAATCAGAGCCATGTTCAGTCCAAAATATCCTCCATAAATCTTGGTTTTCTACAATATCTTTAAAATGAAGGATAATTTCTTCAGCAGCCTCAAATAACGCTTCCTGCTTCTCATCAACTGATTTGATTTTATTAAAGGTCTTGGGTGTTATAAATTTCTTGCTATCCTCAAGCCACCTGCGCAAGCCCTGATAGTCTTTTTCAATGTCATAATGGTCAAGGTTGGTATCTTGCAGGGTCTTCAATACCGCAAAGAAAAAGTCCTTATCATTCTTTATAAGTTCAAGGATTGCCTCTTTTTTTTGAGCTTTATTACACTCAAACCAAGTCTCACCGATATGCTCGTTTATCCCGTTTCTTAACTCTCTATTCTCAGCAGCAACTTTTGTAACCCATTCGTCAAAATTATCAGCCATTGGCAGGTTTGAAAGTGTATCCTCAGGCAGAAGCTTAACTGGGCAGTTAGAGTAAGGATTCCAAGGCAAAATATACTTGTCTTGTTGATATGTTCCTTTAATCCCCAATTTTTCCATAGCCTCAACTGTAAACTGGCAAATCTCATCATCTATAATGGTTTGCGTCATATCGCTCACAATATCTGCCCCTATACCCTCCTCAAGCAGTGGTAAAAGCTGAAATATCTCAGGGTCATCTTTTGCGAGGTCAACTATTTCTTTTGCACTCTGTAATATCTTTTCATTTAATTCCCTGCCTGAGCCGCTTCCGTTTATTGAATCAGAGCCATAGCCGATACAAGTTGCTT
>JBEBHV010000267.1:0-2158 GCA_040080715.1 Rickettsiales bacterium
TCAGGATTCTTTGGCTCTATTTTATCTCACTGCTATTGCAAAAAATAATGCAAACATCACCAACTAAAAATCTAAAATTTGCTTCTTAACGGGGGACTACATCCTTAATCGCACTCGTAATTGTGGTTAGTTCATTGCTGCTGATGGTGAGTGGTGGCATGGTGTATATCACATCCTTAAACGGGCGCAGCCACACGCCACGCTCCACAAATTTAGGGCGCAGGGCGTAAATATCAATTTTGGCTGTATCAACCTGCACCACGCCGATAGCACCTTTTACGCGCACGTCAACCACGCCGTCCATATTTTCGCAAGGCGCAAGCTCTGCTGCCAGTTGCGCTTCGATTTTTTCTACCTGCGACAGGCGCGGTTCGCTTTCAAATAAATCGAGCGAGGCATTGGCAGCGGAACATGCCAGAGGATTTGCCATGAAGGTTGGACCGTGCATGAAGGCATCTTCTGGATTGTCGCTTAGGAAAGCATTAAAAATTTCATCAGTAGTTAGCGTTGCACCAAGGGTTATTGCGCCACCGGTCAGGGCTTTGCCGATACACATTATGTCGGGCGAAATTCCCGCTTCGTCACAGGCGAACATAAAGCCAGTGCGGGCGAAACCAGTGGCGATTTCGTCGGCGATGAAGAGTATATTATGTTTTTTGGCAATGCGGTAAATCTCGGAAACCGTGTCGGCACTATGGAACAACATACCACCTGCGCCCTGCACCAGTGGTTCTATGATGATGCCCGCGATGTTGCCGTTCAAATCGGCAAGCAGAGTGTCAAATTCGGCAAAACTATATTCATCGCTGGGAATATCCAGCACATATTGCTTGATAACCGAATTACGGAAGGCTTTGTGCAGAGATTTTTCGGGATCGGAAACCGACATCGCGCCGAGAGTATCGCCATGATAGCCATTCTTGAAACAGATAAAGCGATCCTTAAGCGGCTTGCCAACATTACGCCAATATTGCAGAGCGATTTTAAGGGCAATTTCCACTGCCACCGAGCCGGAATCACCAAAGAAAACTTTGTTGAGTCCGTCAGGAGTGATGGCGCACAGGCGGTTGGCGAGAGTGGTTGCCGGTTCGTGAGTGAGTCCAGCAAACATTATATGTGGCATCAGTTGCAACTGCTTTTCCATCGCCTGTATGATATGCGGGTGGTTATAGCCGTGGCAGGCACTCCACCATGAAGAGATGCCGTCTATCAGTTCGCGGCTGTCAGATAACTTGATTTTGCAGCCGCTTGTCGAAGTTACGGGGAGCGGTTCGGGCGCAATCTGCATTTGGGCATAAGGCAGCCAGATGTGTTGGTTTTCCAGTTTCATTGCCTGAAGTTATAAAGAAAATGCTGAAAAATCCAATTATAATTTGATTTATTATCAATTATGCGCTATAACAATAATTAGCATTTATTGTTATCCTATGCAAATTGAGCAAAAAACATGAATATTTCTCTTACCCCTCATTTTGAAGAAATGGTCAAAAATAAGCTTGCTAGTGGCTCTTATCATTCCGCAAGTGAAGTTATTCGCGATGCTCTAAGATTATTGGAAGAGCGCGATAGAGAGCGTGAATTAAAATTGAGTGAGTTGCGTAGAGAAATTCAACTTGGAATTGATAGCGGTAAACCAAAACCGCTTGATGTGGAAGCTATTAAGGCGCGTGGGAGAAAAAGGCTTTCCGCTGAAAAAAATAGTAATTCCTAATGGCTAATTTTCTTATTCTTCCGCAGGCAGAACAAGACCTTGATGAAATTTGGTGGTATATAGCGCAAGATAATCCCAAAAATGCTGACAGATTTCTTGATTCTATTCAGGAAACTTGTGTGGTTGTTTCTGAGTATCCCAATATGGGCGAAGCTCGTGATGAGTTATTTAAGAGGCTGCGTAGTTTTCCAGTGGGTAATTATCTGGTTTTTTATATTTCGCAAAAAGACAAGCTCAATATCGTAAGGGTGTTGCATGGTTCGCGTGATTTGAAGCATGTGTTTGAGTAATTTTTCTCAATAGCTTGCTATAAAATACTACCTCATTGTATTTCATATATAGCAAAAAAGCGTTAAGTGAGCAAAACAACGTAAAATAAAGCCAGAAATAGATTGAGTGCAGGGCTACAAGTGGTGGGAACATAAAAAGATTTGCAAATATCATTAT
>JBEBHV010000060.1:0-9767 GCA_040080715.1 Rickettsiales bacterium
TAGTGGTTATTGGTGGTGGGCCGGGTGGATATGTGGCGGCGATTCGTGCAGCGCAGCTCGGGCTTAAAGTCGCATGTATAGAAAAACGCGGAACATTAGGCGGAACATGCCTTAACGTGGGCTGTATCCCATCAAAAGCATTGCTTGAATCTTCAGAAAAATTTGAAGATGCTTCGCATAATTTCGCTGCGCACGGCATCAAAGCGAAAATAGAACTCGACCTTAAAACCATGCTTGAGCGCAAAGATAAAGTGGTGCTGGATCTCACCAAAGGTATCGAAGGTTTATTCAAAAAAAACAAAGTGACTTACGTTGTTGGTACTGCGGCAATTAAATCCGCATCCGAAATAATTGTTGATGGCAAACAAACTATCAACACCAAGCGCATACTTATCGCCACTGGTTCGGAAGTTATGAAACTGCCAGGCGTGGAAATTGATGAGAAGCGTATCGTATCGTCCACCGGCGCACTGACTCTTGATAAAGTGCCAAATCACTTGATAGTTGTTGGTGGCGGTGTAATCGGGCTGGAGCTTGGTTCGGTATGGCGCAGGCTCGGTGCGAAAGTAACAGTGGTAGAATTTTTGGATAGCATCGGTGGCATGATGGACGGTGAAGTTGCCAAACAATTCCAGCGCATCCTCGAAAAACAAGGTATCAATTTTATGCTGGGCAGCAAAGTGGTTGCCGCTGATAATAAAGGCAAAAATATTATACTTAGCATTGAGCCGGCAAAAGGCGGTACAGCCAGCAAACTCGAAGGTGATGTGGTGCTGGTTTCCATTGGTCGCAAACCATACACTGATGGTTTAGGTTTGGATAAAGTTGGTGTTGCACTTGATAATCGCGGGCGTATTAGCGTGAATAAACATTTTGAAACCAATGTCGCGGGAATTTATGCGATTGGTGATGTTATAGCTGGTCCGATGCTCGCGCACAAAGCTGAAGAAGATGGTGTTGCAGCAGTTGAAGGCATGACAGGTCAGAAAACCCACGTTGATTACAATCTGGTTCCGAGCGTAGTTTACACTTGGCCGGAAGTAGCAAGTGTCGGCAAAACCGAGGAAGAATTAAAAGCTGCTGGCGCAAATATAAAAATTGGCAAATTTCCATTCATGGCGAATAGCCGTGGTCGCGCTGTAGGGCAGACTGATGGTTTCGTAAAAATTATTGCCGATGCTGTAACCGACAGAGTATTGGGCGTACATATAATAGGACCACACGCCGGAACTTTAATTGCCGAAGCTGTGACCATTATGGAATTTGGTGGTTCCAGCGAGGATATCTTCCGCACCTGCCACGCTCATCCAACCCTAAATGAAGCGGTGAAAGAAGCGGCTCTAAACGTGCTGGGACGCGCAGTTCATATTTAGTTTAAGGAAAAATAGAAACAAAAAAAGGGAAGATAAAATCTTCCCTTCTTCATATCAATTTCGGCATAATTAAACAGTTCTTATATTACCATCAATGCCAGCACTAGGCGTATTGGAAGGACCAGCATAACTAAATGCGAGTTTACTATGTTCCCCAGAGCTAGCCATACAGGCAGCCCGCGCCTGAGGTGTCTTAAAAGCTACTGGCTCTGCACTTACACTCCCGGCGACCATAGTATATAAACTCATAAATATTCCCCATGTTACGTTGTTTTCTATTTCGTTAGCTTCTTGCTAATCTTGTCTATAGATTAATAATATCTAAAAGCCGGATTAGTGGCAAACGTAAATAATGGGTAAAAGTGAAATTTCATCATTCTGTAACCGAATTGTAATAAAACTGTAACAATGGTTAAAATCCTGATTTTTCCTAAAGTTGGGTGCCGCCAACCGTCAAAGAATCCAGCAAAAGCGTGGGTTGCCCCACCCCAACCGGAACCGATTGCCCTGCTTTTCCGCAGGTTCCAATGCCGTCATCAAGCACTGTATCATTACCTATTGCCCGCACTTTGGTCAGACAATCCGGACCGTTGCCTATCAAGGTTACCCCTTTTAAAGGTGAAGTTATCCTTCCATTTTCAATAAGATAGGCCTCAGAAGCGGAAAAAACGAACTTCCCAGAGGTTATATCCACCTGCCCGCCCCCCATATGTGCCGTGTAAACCCCACGTTTTACCGAGGATATTATGTCTTCACGCTTAGCATCTCCGCCCAGCATATAGGTATTGGTCATGCGCGGCATAGGCTGGCAGGCATAGCTTTCGCGGCGACCATTGCCGGTTGCGCGCATCCCCATCAGGCGAGCATTAAGCCGATCCTGGATGTACCCAGTCAAAATACCATCTTCAATCAATATGTTGCGGCTACTGGGCGTGCCTTCATCATCAATGGAAATAGACCCTCTGCGGTCGGGCAGCGTGCCATCATCAACCACTGTCACGCCTTTGCTTGCCACCTGTTTACCCATAAGGCCGGAAAAGGCTGATGTACCTTTGCGGTTGAAATCGCCTTCCAACCCATGCCCTATCGCCTCATGCAGCAGCACCCCGCACCAACCGGAACCAAGCACCACCTGCATTTCACCGGCAGGAGCAGGAACCGCCTCGAGATTCACCAAAGCCTGACGCAGTGCTTCATCAGCCAGTTTTTTCCAGTTGGTTTCGGTTATATATTGCGCGTAAGCAACCCGCCCTCCCGCACCACTTGAACCACTCTCCATCCGACCATTTTGCTCAACTATAACGCTGACATTAAGCCGCACCAACGGACGGATATCGGAAGCAACCTGCCCATCCGGCTTTATTATCATAACCGCCTGCCACTGCCCGGAAAGCGAAGCAGAAACCTGTTTCACCCGCGGTTCACGCTCACGCACATAAGCATCTATCTGTTGCAATAATTCTATTTTACGTTCAAACGCCACTTCCTTCAGTGGATTTATATCCGTGTAAAGCCTGGTATTTGTACCAAATGGTGGGGCTATTTCCGCATTTATATTTTTCTGCCCATAATTTACCGCACGCGCTGTATCAACTGCGCGGATTATTGCTGCCTCACTCAAATCTGAGGCATGAGCATAAGCACTGGCTTCACCGAGTACTGAACGCAGTCCAAAACCTTGTCCCGTATTAAAACTCGCTGATTTTAATTTCTGGTCATCAAAAACCAGCGATTCATGCTGGCTATATTCAAGGAATAATTCACCATCATCCATGCCAAGCAAGCCATTAGAAACGACCGAAGATATACGCGCTTTATCGATGCCTGTACGCGTGAAAAATATCTCATCTATGGTAGGGTTGTGTAACATTTATGCACATGTAATATATATGTTTAACTCTAACTTACAAAAAATCTTGCACATATGGCAAGGAAAGATTACAAAATCGCTAGTTTCAAAAAATATATCATTAAGTCATAGAAGTATAGAGCAATGAAGAAATTATTTTCACTTACAGCTGTCCTTATTGCAAATATGGTATCTGTTGCTAAAGCAGAAGAAAAAATACACGAGGGTCTGCCCAAGCCGTGGCAACTGAACTTTCAGGAAGCGGCAACTCCAGTTATGGAGCAGCTAAATGATATGCATGACATGTTGCTGGTCATGTGCTTTGCTATATCCATCTTTGTTCTTGTCATGCTGGTGTATATATCTGTACGTTTCAGCCGTAAAAGAAATCCTGTTCCAAGTAAAAATTCCCATAACACCAAGCTGGAAATTATCTGGACAACAATCCCTATATTAATTCTGGTTGCAATTGCTATCCCAAGCCTTCGTCTTCACTATTTCATGGAACGGAGCGTGGATGCCGAGATGACGCTTAAAGTTGTTGGTTATCAGTGGTACTGGCATTACGAATATCCCGACAATGGCGGCATAAATTTTGACAGCTATATGTTAAAAGATAAGGATTTGAAGTCTGGTGATCACCGGCTTCTGGCGGTAGATAACCGTCTGGTCGTACCTGTCGATACCAAAATACGTGTTTTGATCACCGGCGCAGATGTCATACATGC
Source organism: Rickettsiales bacterium (assembly GCA_040080715.1). Classification (GTDB taxonomy): domain Bacteria; phylum Pseudomonadota; class Alphaproteobacteria; order Rickettsiales; family SXRF01; genus SXRF01. The sequence continues at coordinate 3,951 of JBEBHV010000060.1, forward strand.
TTTTGCTGTTCCTGCTTTTGGAATAAAACGCGATGCAATACCAGGCAGGCTCAACGATACATGGTTCAAAGCCACAAAAATTGGCACTTTTTATGGTCAATGTTCCGAACTATGTGGTGTAGGTCATGGTTTCATGCCGATTGTAGTCGATGTCGTTTCCAAAGAAGATTTTGCAAAATGGGTAGAAACCAAAAAGAAAGAGGCCGGCATTGTTGATAAAGTAGAAGCAAGCGTCGCTGAGGACATTGCTTCTAATAACAAAACTTCTAATAACAAAACAAAGAATAAATAAGGAAAATTCCATGACTGATCACGCTCACGATCATACACCAACCGGCTGGCGGCGTTGGCTTTATTCAACCAACCATAAAGACATAGGTATCATGTATCTTATTTTTGCAGTGGTTGCTGGTCTGATTGGAACGGCGTTTTCTGTGCTTCTGCGCATACAGCTTGCTCAACCCGGTGGAACTCTGTTTGGTGACGACTATCAGCTCTATAATGTGGTGCTGACTGCGCACGCGCTTATCATGGTGTTTTTTCTGGTAATGCCGGCGTTGATTGGTGGGTTTGGAAATTATTTAGTGCCGCTGATGATCGGCGCACCTGATATGGCGTTTCCGCGTATGAATAACATAAGTTTCTGGCTATTGGTGCCATCATTTATTTTGCTTATCGCCTCATCCGTGATTGGTGAGGGAGCAGGTACAGGCTGGACACTTTACCCGCCACTTTCGGGTATTGCTTCACAGCCGGGCATGTCGGTTGATTTGGCAATTTTTTCACTGCATCTTGCGGGTATTTCTTCTGTTCTTGGCGCGATTAATTTTATCGTTACCATTTTTAACATGCGCGCACCTGGCATGACTTTATTTAAAATGCCGTTATTCCCTTGGGCAATTTTAGTGACTGTATTTTTGTTATTGCTTGCCGTTCCTGTCCTCGGTGGGGCGATTACGATGTTGCTTACCGACCGTAATTTTGGCAGCAGTTTCTTCAATCCTGCCGGTGGTGGTGATCCTGTTCTGTTCCAGCATTTATTCTGGTTCTTTGGTCATCCGGAAGTTTATATCCTGATCCTGCCTGCATTCGGCATAATCAGTGAAATTGTTTCCACCTTCTCGCGCAAGCCTATTTTTGGCTATCTGGGAATGGTGGTGGCAATGTCTGCGATTGGCTTCCTTGGCTTTATCGTGTGGGCGCATCATATGTTCACAGTTGGCATGACGGCTGATACCACTGCTTACTATATGATCGCTACCATGGTTATTGCCGTTCCCACCGGTGTAAAGATTTTCTCATGGTTGGGAACAATGTGGGGCGGTTCTATAACCTTTGAAACTCCAATGATGTTTGCTCTTGGTTTTATTTTCCTATTCGTGGTTGGTGGTGTTACCGGCGTTGTTCTTGCTAATGCTGCTGTTGATATTCCGATGCAGGACACTTACTACGTAGTAGCCCATTTCCATTATGTTATGTCACTTGGTGCAGTGTTTGGTATTTTTGCCGGATTCTATTACTGGTTTGGTAAAATGTCAGGTCGGGTTTATCCTGAATGGATGGGAAAGCTGCATTTCTGGACATTCTTTGTCGGTGCAAATCTAACTTTTTTCCCACAACATTTTCTTGGTCTCTCTGGGATGCCCCGTCGTATCCCTGATTATCCAGATGTTTATGCTGGCTGGAATTACGTATCTTCTATTGGTTCATATATCTCTGCTGCTTCAGCTATAATGTTTATATTTATAGTATTCTATACACTGAAATTTGGCAAAAAATGCCCACCTAAACAGTGGGACGGTGGCACGACAATCGAGTGGGATCTGCCTTCACCACCGGCGTTCCACAGCTTTGATAAACTGCCAATAGTTAAGTAGGATTACAGATGACGGATAACGGATGACAAGTTTATGAATACTACAGCTACTTCGTCACCCGTCATCTGCCATCCGTCATCCGTTCGTGACTTCATCACCCTGCTAAAGCCTGGTGTAATGTCACTGGTAGTATTTACCGGACTCGCTGGCATGCTGCTTCCACTAATTAGCGGAATAGGGCATATAAACCTGTTCCAGCAATTAATTACGCTTCTGTGCATAGCCCTTGGCTCAGGTGCCGGTGCTGCCATGAATATGTGGTACGACCGCGATATTGACGCGGTAATGAATCGCACCAGAAACCGCCCGGTTCCTGCCGGTCGTATTGCCCCTGATGATGCTCTGGCTTTTGGTCTATTTCTTTCTGCCCTTTCCTTAATGCTTATGGGTCTCGCCCTCAATTGGGTAGCAGCTTTCCTTCTGGCTTTTGCCATATTCTTTTATGTTGTGGTTTATACTATGTGGCTAAAACGTAGCACTCCACAAAACATAGTGATTGGCGGAGCTGCCGGAGCTTTTCCGCCAATGATTGGCTGGGCAGCAGTCACCGGTGATATAACTCTTCACTCATTGCTGTTATTCATGATTATTTTTCTGTGGACACCGCCTCATTTCTGGGCATTGGCATTATATAAAAACGCTGACTATACCAAGGCCGGAATACCAATGATGCCGGTAGTTGCCGGAGCGAAGTCCACTAAGCTTCAGATGCTTTTTTACACCTATATCCTTACTTTATGCACATTGTTACTACCGGTTTTTGGCATGGCTGGTGGTTTATATAGCGTTTGTGCAGTAGTTTTAGATGCAGCTTTTTTATATTACGTACATAAAGTTTTAACTGATTCCAGTGATAAATGGTCACGTAAAACATTTATGTTTTCTATTATATATTTATTTGCATTATTCACTATTATGGTGGTGGATGGCGTGTTTTTATACTATTGATATTATACATTTGATTGGCAAGAAGGAGGTTAGGCACATGGAACACAATGCGAATCTGGATAAAGTGCAGCTTATATCCGATTTCTCGCAGCAGACAGTTTACCTGATGGGTAGCTCATTTGTCCTTGGCAGTATGTTTACTTTATTCATACTGCTGGTGCTTGATTGGGTTCGTCGCGATAAAAATGAAAAATAATCCGCAAAAAAATAAGAATATGGCACTTCTTATTGTGCTTTTGCTTATAATTGCTTTGCTTTACGCAATTACCATTATGCGTATAGGTGCTAGGTAGCATACATATATAATGATTTCCCATTTTTTTTCAGCCATACCCGCTCCTCTTTAAATTCCGGATGAAGCTGCTCTACCAGCTTCCAGAAAGCAGGGCTATGATTATGCTCACGGATATGCGCCACTTCATGCGCCACCACATACGACATCACCTCATAAGGGGCAAAAACCAACCGCCAGGAAAATGATAGATTGCCGCCATAACTGCAACTTCCCCAATGCGAACTGGTATCACGCAGAGATACGGCTTTGATTTTTACATCTAGCTGTGCCGAATATTCTTCTGCAAGGGAAATAATTTCTGACTTCAATCTTTGAACCAGCCAGTTTTTTACCCGCCTTGGCATAAATTCTACACCACCATGCACATACAATATATTATCCTTTTCGCTGGCAAGACCGCGCCCGCCAACATGCTTTAACTCTATATTACTTCCCAGAACTGGGATCAATGCACCATCGGTAAAATAGGTAATGTTGGAATGTTCGTTGATTTGTTTTAAAATCCATTCGCGTTTTTCATTTACAAAATGTAATCCTTGCTTAATACTTGCCGCCTGAGGTAATGTCAGGCTTAAGGATTTTTGCAGTGGCTGGTAACGAACAATTAACCTGCGCGAACTGCGTAATTTTTTAATTTTTATAGGTAGGCGAACTTCGCCTAAATCGATGAAGTGACTGTTATACCGATTTGCTTTTAAATTGGTATCAAAATTGTTGCCGAAAGCGGCAATTTTGCGCTGCGTAGCAAGCATAATGCAATCTTTAGATTGCGAAATGGTATTAGATAGCGGTTTCATAGTTAGGTATATATGCGGTTCAGTCCAAGTTTAATAGAGCGTTTAAGGTCTCACTTTTTAATATCAGAAGTGATAGGCAAACGTATGTCCATCAAAAAGCATGGGCGAGAATATCATGGCCTATGTCCTTTCCATAATGAAAAAACACCATCCTTTACCGTAAACGATGAAAAAGGTTTTTTCCATTGTTTTGGCTGCGCTGCACATGGTGATGCAATAGAATTTGTAAGACGCTTTGACCGCCTGTCATATCCTGAAGCGGTGGAAAATATTGCAAGAGAGGCGGGAATTGAAATTGCCAAACAATCACCCGCAGAACAATATAAGATCGAGCAGGAAAAGAACCTGTTTGACGTTCTGGAAGCAGCCTGCCAGTGGTTTGAAAAGCGGTTTCGTGCGCCGGAAGGTATTCATGCTAAAGACTACATAGACAACAGGGGAGTACGCCCGGAAACCATAATTAATTTTCGTATCGGTTACGCGCCTGAGGAAAAATCTGCACTGCATAAGCATTTAACCCAATCCGGATTCCCGCAAAAAATGCAGGAAGAAGCCGGGCTTATATTTGTCGCAGAAAATGGCTCTGTATATGACCGCTTCCGTGGCAGATTAATTTTCCCCATCCGGAACACCTCTGGTAAGGTGGTAGCTTTCGGCGGCAGATTATTATCCACCAACCAGAGCAACAAAAGCCTGCCAAAATACCTGAATTCACCAGAAACAGCTTTATTCAAAAAAGGTGAGATGTTGTTCAATCTTGATCAGGCCAAACGCCCTGCCCGTGACAACAACATGATAGTGGTTATGGAAGGCTATATGGATGTGGTAATGAGTGCGCAATCGGGAATCTCCTATGGAGTAGCTACCCTTGGCACAGCAGTTACTCCCGAACATCTGCGCCTGCTGTGGCAGCTCGCCAAGGAGCCGGTTATCTGTCTTGATGGAGATGCTGCCGGCAAACGCGCCATGCTGCGCTCAGCAGAAATTGTGCTGCCTCTGCTTAAACCTGGCTATTCACTACGCTACGCTGTACTTCCCCAAGGCGAAGATCCTGACACTTATGTCCAGAAGCATGGCAAGGCAAGTTTTGAAAAAATTCTCCTTTCTTCTCGTCGCTTATCACAGATTTTATGGGATGCCCTGTTACCACAATACAAGCTTGACCTGCCCGAAGGCAGAGCATCTCTTGACGATGCCTGCAAAAAGCTGGCAGCGAAAATAACTGATAGCACGGTAAGACAACACTATCTTAACCATTTCCGCAACCAGCTTTGGGCACAGCCAGCAACACCAGCCAACAACCCTAAACTGGAGTTCAGAAAACAAAAGCCAGAAAATAAAAATCAGGCGCAAATACGCTCGCCACATATTGAATATATGATTGTGCAGCATCACTCAGCAACTCTGGAAACAGTAGCCGGACATTTGCTGAACATACTGCTTAAATTCCCGGAGCTTCTTCATAAAAGTCAGGTGGAAGAAACCCTGTCACGCATTGATATTAAAACCGCAAATCTTAACCTGTTGCGTAATGCATTATTGGACGCAGCCAATAAAGCTGACATTGATAATCGGGAATTATTTGCGGACTATATACAGCAACAACTGGGTGGTAAGCAGATTTCTGATATTTTTCCAGAAAGCCTGAAACTGCCATACCAAGAAACATTAACAGGAACCGATGCCACGCTATTGTGGAACGAGGCTGTAGACACTTATGAGATAGCACATCTTGAGAACGAATTTAAAGAATTACAGGAATGTATCAGCGGGACGATGAATGAAGATGATTACAAGCGTATGCTTGAATTGCAAAATGCCGTGCAGCAAGCTAGAGCCCGCCGTAGGTTCGCCCCAACCGAGACAGATGTCGCTTGATTGAGTTCCACCCAACTATTTC
>JBEBHV010000061.1:0-9696 GCA_040080715.1 Rickettsiales bacterium
AGGAAGACAAGCTCTTAGACCGTATTATGAATGGTTTAGTAGGACAATTTTGGCAAAAAAGCAGAGTTGGACTTGACGGATTGCTTGCATTGTGGCATCATGAACTCAAGTAACTTATTATAGTTTAATAGTTTATTGGGGATATAAATGACAAAATCTGAACTCATTCTTCGCCTTTCCAAGCGTTATCCGCATCTGTATCAACGCGATATTGAAACACTGGTTTCCACCGTGTTTGACGATATTTCAAATACACTTGTTGATGGCGGTCGTGTTGAACTACGTGGCTTTGGTGCTTTTTCCATCCGTCGTCGTGATTCACGCAAAGCACGCAATCCTAAGAATGGTAAAGAGGTAAATATCGGCGAACGTTACGCCATTTATTTCCGCACCGGTAAGGATCTACGTGAGCGCATTAATAAAGCTCCCGTGATAATTAATTAGACTTCTTCACTAACTTATTTTATCTTCAAACCTGTCCGCTGTACGCGCTGGTTTTTCCAGTCGTTGTCCGTGTTTTTTGTATAAATAAGTGAAGAGCCCAAACGTGAAATTGATAAAATTTTTTCTTATCTTCGTACTGGCTGTAGTTTTTATTGTTCTCTGCGTGGCTAACCGCGAGATGATAACTCTATCTCTCTTCCCGTTCCCCTACTCTGTCAGCACCCCTGTTTTTATTTTGTTTCTGCTTTCTATGGCAGTTGGCGCGGTTATAACTGGCTTTATGCTGAATATTCATATTTTCAGGATGCGACACCTGGTCAAAAACACCAAACAAAGAATGCAGGCTGTGGAGGATGAAAACAAGTCTTTGCGTAGTGAGCGTGAGCTTATCTTGCCTGCTCTTACCGATAAATAAACATAGTCAACATGACCATCGCCGTAAAAATTTGTGGTCTATCTGATGAGATTTCAGTACGAGCCGTAATAGAATCTGGAGCAGATTTTGTTGGTTTTGTGCATTATCCAAAATCCCCCCGCCACGTGTCTATTGAGAAGGCAACAAAACTCAAATCATTGCTACCTGACAATATAAAATCGGTTATGGTTGTGGTGAATCCTGATGATAAATTGCTGAGTGATATTGCAGGAATAATGAAGCCGGATTTTTTGCAGTTGCATGGAAATGAAACGCCAGAAATACTAACCGAAATCCGCAAAAAATTTCCAAAAATAAAAACAATAAAAGCCGTATCAGTGTGTAATTTGGACGATATAAAAATTGCAGAAAATTATTATGACATCGCTGAGTTTTTATTATTTGATGCCAAACCGACAAACGACAAGATGATGCATGGCGGAAATGGTATAGCGTTTGATTGGAACATACTGGCAGGACAAAAATTCACTTTACCATGGTTTTTATCTGGTGGTTTGAATGCAGAAAATGTAGCACAGGCAATAAAAACATCTGGTACAAAAATAGTTGATGTATCCTCTGGCGTTGAGCGCAGTGCTGGCGTAAAAGACATTTCACTTATAAATGAATTTGTAAAGGCAGTACGAGCTATTTGAAATGAAAAAATTTTTCATAAAAAACTCATTAAATTCAGACTTAGCACTCCTCATTAAAACCAAGCTAGAATTTGGTATCCCTCGCAACGATGTTTTAGAGGATGCAATAAGATTTATTGAAACTGATAAAAACATTGATTCCGTTGGCTATGGTGGCTTCCCTAATATATTAGGTGAGATGGAATTAGATGCCGCCTTCATGGATGGTGATAACCGCACAGTTGGCGCAGTTGCTGGAGTAAAAAATTTTCTTCCAGTTCGTATTGCTCGTAAACTCATGGAAGAAAATTTGCATACCATGTTAGCAGGAGAAGGTGCAGAAATTTTTGCCCATGAATGCGGATTTGAAGGGGAAAAAACTCTTTCCCCAGCACAACGCAAAAAATGGAAAACCGAGATAAAACCATTGCTATCAGATAACTCTACATCACTAATGCAAAAAGTTAGGCAAGTAGCTAAACCAAAAATTGATTATGATACTGTTGTTATACTAGCAAGCGACGGAAATGGTATATCAGCAGCAACCAGTACATCTGGCTGGCCATATAAATATCCTAGCCGCATTGGCGATACGCCAATAGCTGGTGCGGGTTTTTATGTTGATAGCCGTTATGGTGGTTGCTTGTGCAATTATACTGGCGAGATGTCAATCCGTACAGGAATTGCTCGCTTGGTTGTGGCGCAGATGGAAATGGGTAAATCCGTAAACAAGGCAGTTGACGAAGCCATAAGAAATCTTTCCCAACTAAAAACAGGATTGCTTAGGGGCTTAGGGATATATGCCGTTGATAAAAATGGCAAAGAACGCTCTGTAGCAATAAATATCGACATCCCAGAAGTGAAATATTGGTTCTGGTGTAAAGATATGTCTGCGCCAGAACAGCGCATCGCAGAAAAAATAGAAATTCCAAGCTGGCGTTGAACATATCACTAGTGTAAAGATATAAAAAATGACGAGGAATAAATGAAATTAAACAATACACAGCCAGACATTGACGGTCATTTTGGAATTTTTGGCGGAAGATATGTCGCTGAAACACTGATGCCGCTTATTCTGGAAGTTGATAAAGCTTATGAAGCTGCGAAAGCTGACCCAACCTTCCAACAGGAAATAGATTATTATTTCACTCATTACGTTGGTCGCCCTTCCCCTCTTTATTTTGCTCCGCGTTTTACCGAGCATTGTGGTGGCGCAAAGATTTATTTCAAACGTGATGAGCTGAATCACACAGGCGCACATAAAATAAATAACTGCATCGGGCAAATTTTACTGGCGAAACGACTCGGGCGTAAACGTATCATCGCCGAAACCGGTGCTGGGCAACACGGCGTGGCAACCGCCACTGTTTGCGCGTTATTCGGGCTTAAATGCGTTATTTACATGGGTGCGAAGGATATTGAACGGCAAGCACCCAACGTGTTCCGCATGAAGCTGCTGGGCGCGGAAGTTGTTCCGGTTGAATCTGGAACAAAAACACTGAAAGACGCGATGAATGAAGCTTTGCGCGATTGGGTAACAAATGTGCATGACACTTTTTACCTCATAGGCACTGCGGCTGGCCCCCACCCCTACCCTGCTATGGTTCGTGATTTCCAAGCTATTATCGGACGGGAAGTACGAACACAAATGCAAGCTGCCGAAGGTCGCCTTCCTGATACGCTGGTGGCGGCGATTGGTGGTGGCAGTAACGCAATTGGCTTGTTCCATCCATTTATTACCGATGAAAGCGTAAAGATGATTGGCGTGGAAGCGGCTGGTCACGGCTTGGATTCTGGCGCACATGCTGCCTCTATAGCTCGTGGAAAAGCTGGTGTGCTGCATGGCAGCCGGACTTATCTGTTGCAGGATGATGACGGGCAAATTCTCGATGCCCACTCTATATCGGCGGGGCTGGATTATCCTGGAATTGGCCCTGAACATTCATGGCTGCACGAAAGCGGTCGGGTGGAATATGTTGCAGTTACTGACGATGAGGCACTTGCGGCTTTTCAGCTGGTTTCAAAACTGGAGGGTATCATCCCTGCCCTTGAGCCGTCCCACGCACTAGCACATGTGCAGAAAATAGCTCAAAAGCTTCCGAAAGATCATTTGCTGGTGGTCAATGTCTGTGGTCGCGGTGATAAGGATATTTTTACCGTGGCTAAGGCTTTGGGGGTTGAGTTGTGAACAAAGATTTTGAGGGGTGGGGAAATCTAAAAATACACCTTCATTCACGAACTGATATACCAACTTTTCAACAAAGAGAAATATGGTGGTGCAGCATCGGAGTAAATATAGGGCACGAAGAAGATGGTAAAAACGATCTATACCATCGTCCAGTTTTAATAGTTCGTAAGTTTAATACACATATTTTTTGGGGAGTACCACTAACTACTCAAATCAAAAACAATCCCTACTACCATGTAATACATTTTAATGGTAAGGAACAATGCGTCATGCTAACCCACATGCGACCACTAGAGAGCAAACGGCTTGATAGAAAAATTGGGAAACTTCAAAACAAAGAATTTGGACAAATAAAACAACTATTAAAAGGAATAATTTAAAATTAGTCAGCCCACAAACTCCTAAAAGCTGGTGGGCTGAATTGTGCCTAGTGGCAATTTGTGGTTATATGATACACCAATTACACGAATAAGTAAAGAGCAAAAAATGACCCAACGTATTGAAAAAACCTTTAAAAAGCTTAACGAACAAAAGCGTACCGCGCTCATTCCCTTCATCATGGGTTATGATCCTGATATGCAAACATCGGCTGAAATACTTGCTGCCCTGCCCGCTGCCGGTGCCGATATAATAGAAATTGGCATGCCATTTTCAGACCCTATGGCTGATGGGGCGGTGATTCAAGCGGCAGGTTTGCGCGCTCTTAAAGCGGGAGCGACTCTTGCCGGAATAATCGAATTGGTACGGGATTTTCGTAAAACTAATAATGAAACACCGATAATTTTGATGGGTTATTTCAATCCTGTCTATCGCTATGGATTGGACAAATTCTGCAAAGATGCTGTTATTGCTGGTGTTGATGGCGTTATTATTGTTGACCTGCCACCTGAGGAAGAGCAAGAAATCCGTCCTCACCTAACTGCTTCAGGGCTGAATCTTATCCGCCTGATTGCACCAACCAGTGATAATGAAAGGTTGAAATTGCTCACTGCTTCCGCCAGTGGTTTTGTGTATTATATATCAGTAGCGGGAATTACCGGAGCTAAAACTGCTGATAGCGGAGCGTTGGAAATACAAGTTAATAATCTGCGTGAATTTACCAAGCTTCCTATAGCGGTTGGTTTTGGAATCAAAAACCCCAGACAGGCAAATGATGTTTCCAGATTTTCTGATGCCGTGGTGGTTGGTTCAGCACTTGTGGACGCTATACACAAAGCCGATGATAAAATAAAAGCCGCAAAAGATTTTATCAGCTCCCTGAAATCTGCGCTTAGCTAACAGTGTCTAGGCAGTTTTCTTGGATTTATTATCTTGCAGAATACTGTTAATAAATTTGCGCCCATCCTGATTATCAACGTAGTGAATCAGTGTTATCACCACTCGCTGGTCAAAGTAATTTCCTGAATTATCCAAAAGAAATTTGTTAGCTGCCTCAATCGACATAGCATCACGCCATGAACGCGGGCTTATCATCCCGATGAAGGAATTGGCAACTGCTATAATACGTGCAGGCATAAGAATCTTTTCTCCTTTTAACCCAAGCGGCCCCGCTCCATTCCATCTTTCCTGCCATTGTTTAAGAATTTCTGCAACCGGACCATCAAAGGAAACTTTTTCCAATAAAGATGACGCTGTATCCATCGAATGACGTATTATATTTTTTTCCTCTTCATTTAACTGACCGGTTTTAGTTAAAAGCTCAGTCGGCACCACTATTTTTCCTATATTCATAAGACTGGCAGCAGTTCTTGTAGCTTCTACTGTCACACTATCCAATTCCATATCGCTTGCGATCTGATAAGAAATTTTTGATACCAGAAGTGAATGATTAGCTGCAAACGGGTCACGCTTATCGACCAGATTAAGCAGAGTTTGCACCAGTTGCTTCTGTGTCGAAAGCCTGCGTTCCCGTTCGTAATAAACTTCACTGACATCCTGCTCTACTATCAACACTCCTGATGTTTTTGGGGGCAGGTTAGATACCGGTATTTCCTTGATAGGTACGTATCCGGAACGAATAACAAGTTCATTGCCGTTGGAATTTTTTTTATGAACTTCATATGCCGGGATTCCACTCTTTATAACCGTAGAGCATTTTTCAGAAATCCGCTCCGAATGTATTGCACCTTGTACATCAGAAACAGTCTTGCCATCTATACTTTCCAAAGACATCCCGGACTCTTCTGCAACTTTTTTATTGGCGAACCAATATCTTTGATTGGCATCCAGTATATATATGGCTTCCGGTTGGTAATCCGTAACCAGACGCAACAGGTTTTCCTGTGCCTGAGCCTGAATCGCCACCTTTTTAAAGTAACTCGATGCCATAAGTGCGTGACGTGAATAAGCATACCACCACATAGCGATAATTATCAGAACTATAACGGCAATAATAAGGGTAAAGGATGTGACGAGAGCGGCACGATGCGCACCACTATCAGAAAAAGCTTCATCCTTATCCACTTTCACAATTAATTTCCAGTTAGTGCCACTTATATCACGAGATGTCGCTAAAACTGCCTGTTCACGATAGTCGCCAAGTTCGGAAGAAAAATTATCCTTGCCACTCGTAATATAAGCCTCAGCATTTTCTTTGGGATTAAGCTGAACTTTTTTTACCAAGGCTTCACTTCCATCCAGCAGAGGTGAAATATATTCCATTTTATCCTTGGTATCTTCAACCATACGGAGCAATAATGTCTCAAGAGTTTTCTCAGTAGCACCCGGTTGCTTCAACAGACCGAATAAATTATCACCTATTGTCTTTATGGCGACGATCCTGCCTATCTGCCCTGCTGCATTATGCTCTCCCTGTATTGAATAAATTGGCACTGAAAACCCCATATACAAAGCTCCGTCAGAATCCTTCTGCAGCTCAATAAGACCCTCTGTTCCGGGCTCTTGTTTTTTTGCATGTTCCAGAACTTTAGTTACGGAGGAATTTATAATCTGCGTACTAACAACTATCTGGTTATCATCATCTACAATAGCAATACCGCTTTTGCTATCAGTTACCACATTCGCAGGAATGGAATCAATGCTGTTAATCCCTACAAAACCTGCGCGTTGCGCGGTAAATATCAGTAAATTCCTTAAATAGGATTTCTGTGATAATTCAGAATTACCGCTGTCCTTATTTCCAGTTTGCGGAATCATCTGCAGTTCAGTGAGATATAGCTTAAGAGATGGATTATCCGCCAGCGTACGTAATTCAGAAAAGTTACCAGATACAAAACGGCTAACATCTTCTTTCCGGTTTTCCGCAATTAAGTTCAGCTTTTCCTTCCACGACTGCACATCGCGCACATAATCATTATTATTAAAACGGGATATAAGCAGCAGACCAACTATAATAATACCAAATACCACAACAACTATGGCATATTTCCACGGCGTTTTCTGTTCTTTCGCAGCCTGAATAATTTCTTCAGGTGATGGGAGTATCTCTGTCATTTTATTTCTCCTTGTATCATGTCTTATGTAGCAAATTTATTTAGCCTTGCCAATGTAATATACCTTTTGCACTTCAAGAATTGGGAATTCTTGAAGTACGCACGCTCGCTACGCGGCGGACCCGAAGGGCGGCGAAAGCCAATATCGGACTTTCGGTCTCGATTTTCATATACCTATCCCAACTCTTCAGTTGGAATGGGTATATGAAGATAAATTTACATTCTTGGGCTATATGTCCACCAGTAATCTTCATTCACTCCATATATTGGCCGATAGTGATATATATTCATTGCTGGAATAACATGCTTAATTTGATTATCGAGAATTATCATATTTCTATCATCATCATATACACCAAGTATAGCGTGAATGATGCCACCAAGATTTAAGTCCTGGACTATAATAATTCGCATCCTGTCCTCTGAAATGCCAAGTGCGCGCAAGGAATAATACTTAGAAATAGCATAATCCTCGCAATCTCCGCTCACTTCCATAAATTCGTAAGGTGTTTCCCAATAGTCATTAATCCCCCAATTTAATTGATCAACTATATATGGATGGGAGTTAGACCAATCATTCACTTTATCTAATTGTTCGTTTAAGGGCTTGCCTTTTAATTCATCAAGCATCTGCCCCCACCCTTTTATCGCGCAAGGATGATAACGGACAGTTCCACAATCATCATCTGCAATCCCTTGCTGATTTTCAAAGCGGGTCATCACGCCTGTCCACTTGGGAAATGGAGTAAGATTCCCAAACCTCAATTCACTCATATCAAAATAGGAATTTCCGGATGCGTATGATCGCGCGGAATACAATGTACCCGACATAAAAATGCAAAGCAGGATTATACCCATTCCAACTGAAAAGTTGGGATGGGTATATGAAAATCGAGGCCGAAAGCCCGATTTTTCGACGCGTAGCGGGCGTACGAACTTTAAGAATTCCCAATTCTTGAAGTGCAAAAAATATACTATAGAGAGTTTTTTATAAGGGCTATTCATAATGTGGCTTTATACTATATAAATTGAGCTATACCTCAAACTTTTCTTCTTTGCCATTGTGTTTTTTTTATCACACCAAGAACATAAATATATGCCAAAGAAGTTTTTCTTTTACAACAAACATTAGCTGATATCTTGAGCATATATTTCGGATACGTAATAAATAAAACATAGAATAATTAAGGGTTGTAGAGAGTTATTATATATTCCATATACGAAATGAATATGCTGTTATTTTATTTGGAGGGCTGCAATCTATATTGTTTTTGCGAATAAGTGGCTTTTCCCATTAATGGAAAATTAATTATTAATGCGTATAGAATGGAGCGTATTCATTTGCATGGTGTAACTGGATATATGTAATTACATTAATGGAGTATATTATGACTATTGCAAAAAAATCTGCTAAAAAACCAGCTGCTAAAAAAGCTGCTGCTAAGAAACCAGCTGCTAAAAAGTCTGCTGCTAAGAAACCAGCTGCTAAAAAGTCTGCTGCTAAGAAACCAGCTGCTAAAAAAGCTGCTGCTAAAAAACCAGCTGCTAAAAAAGCTGCTGCTAAAAAGCCAGCTGCTAAAAAAGCTGCTGCTAAAAAGCCAGCTAAAGTTTCTAAACCAAAAGCTAGCTTGAGTTTAGCTGCTAAATCTCTTTCTGGTAAGAAAGTAACCCCTATCCGCCTCTAATTCGCGAAGGGTAAGAGTTAATAAAATAGGGGGTCTCAATTGAGACTCCCTTTTTTTATTTGTATTTGTATGATCACAGGCGCAGATATTAGAAGTTAAGTCTGTAATTCATCATTGCTGCATTCTTGCGTACGCTATACTGCATGTTAGAATTTTCAGGGGCATAGTGTAATTCAAGCTGCTTTATGCCTATTTTTCCTTCAGTTGCGAAACGCAACGATATATTACCGCTTTCTATCCTCTCCTCATGCAGCAGGAAATAGCCGTCACCGCGACGATTACCAATTTCATTCGCCAGTTTAGTTATTTCCGGATCGGATATGCCGATAGATCTTAGCATCTCCAAAATTTTATCTACTTTTTTTTGTTTGAGGTTGGCATTCGCATATTTGCTTTTATGCTCTAGGTTTTCTGCGGCCACTGCCACGTGATTTTCTATCATAACGAGTAGGAGTGCCGCCACAACTACTGATATTATTCTCATACCTTAAATCTATCATAAAAATGCAAAAAAAACAATAAAATTTTACCGTTATTTAACTGTAAATTAATTTATGCTGCGGTGCGGAAAGCTACATGCTTGTCCCAGACCCTAATTATATGTCCATATTGTCCACAGTCTTAGCCAACATAGCTTTGCGCCGGAAATAAGAATTTACAGCATTTTCCAGTTGTGGCCAGCATAAACCTGTCTGCCCTTCAAACTGCTCATTAGCAATTATAAATACTTCCATTGCCTCCTTATTAGTAAGATTAGGCAAATTATTCTGCTCGCATATGAAATGAATATCATCAATATGCCACAAATTATCCACAAAATAACCATGAGATTTAAGCAATTCTCTAGCAAATTCAACTGCTTTTATCGAGCTTGGCC
>JBEBHV010000062.1:0-9659 GCA_040080715.1 Rickettsiales bacterium
TATCACATTAAGCTTTTGTTACAATTTTATTATCATTGAAAATCAATATATTAATAAGAAATTATCACTTCCGCCCAATCTGCCTGTCTATCATATCCTTAAGTGATGAATCTTCGGGCAGCGATTTATAGAGTTCCTTCATCTCCGCCATGGCGTTTTCAGTGTCGCCCGACTGCATTTTATGCATCGCCAGGAAATAGCGCGCTTTCTCATTAGCGGGTTGCAATATAAGCAGCATATCCAGACTTTTCTTTGCGTCCTGTGTTACCTTTCCACCGGCAGCCAGAATCAAGGCACTGGCATATGCCATAATTAGCTCCGGATTGCCACGCGAAAGTAAAATTCCCTGCTTATAAGCATTGGCAGCAGCGTCAAACTGATTTGATTCCATAAAATTATCGGCAAGTTCCAGCCATGCCTTAATATCTTTTGGGTCTTTTTTTACAGCTTCGGAATTCACTATTATTTTTTCTTTCAACGCCGATATTTCTTCTTCACGCTCGGCAAGTAACGGCAAAATTTCCGGTGTCCCAAACTGCTTATATAAAAAAAAGCCCCCGCCAGCGATAAATATGGTTATCGCTAACGAAAATAATGTCCGGGTTTTTCTGGAAATTTTTTTATCCCGAACCACAGGAAATAGCAAAATTCCAAGCAGCAGCACCAGTATTGCAGAAAATATTATATATATATTCATAGCCTTTTTTTAGGTTTTGCACCATGGAAATAAAACAATGCGGCACCTCCCCCGATCAACAATACAACCCATGGTCCGAGCCACAATAAAACAGTGCTGGTTTTAAATGGTGGATTCATGAGAATAACATCACCATAACGCTGTGCCAACTCTGATTTTATTTTCTCTTCACTCATGCCAGAAGTAATCTGCTGCCTTATGTTACGCCGAATATCGCCCGCGACTTCCGCATTGGAATCAGAAATAGCTTGTCCCTGACACACCATGCAGCGTATTTCTTTAAATAATTCCTGCGCCCTATGTTCCTGAGCAGAATCAGGCAGTGGAACATCGGCAGCAAAGGCAAATAAAGGAAAAATCCAAAAAAATACTATACCCATTCCAACTGAAAAGTTGGGATGGGTATATGAAAATCGAGACCGAAAGTCCGATATTGGCTTTCGCCGCCCTTTGGGTCCGCCGCGTAGCGGGCGTACGCACCTCAAGAATTCCCAATTCTTGAAGTGCAAAAGATATATTAAGAAATTAAGCTTATTCAGCGCGTTTATCATTTAATATACTAATTAATGGTATAAATAATTTAGTCATTGTTTCTTCAGTTATAGGTGCTTTATAATGCAACGCTATAGCTCCATTCTTATCAAGCACAAAAGTTTCAGGAACTCCCGTAATAGCCATAGGAACGGTTGTGACTCCAGCTTCATCAACCCCAATCTGTTGAAAAGGGTTTCCGCGCTGCTGAAGATATTTGAGCGTATCCGCAGGCTTATCCTTCCATGCTATGCCATAAATATTAACCTTGTGAGCAAGCTTCATGAGCATCTCATGCTCGGTAGCGCATGGTTCGCACCATGAAGCAAAAATATTAACAACAAGAACGCGGCCACCGCCGAATAATTGTGGTGTGAACATCTCATTTTTTCCGAGCGATGGTAATTCGTAAGCGGAGAATTTCTTACCCTGATTAACGGTAACAATCGCCTTATCACGGTCATCACTGCTGAAAAGCCCAAGAGCTATGGCAACACTGAGTACAAACAGAATCAGAAGCGGCAACATGCGTAAAATATTGCTATTCATATGTCAGCCTATCCCAGTTCCTTATTTTGAAAATAAATACGTAGCTCATCCATCTGCAGGTTCAGCTTAACCAGCTTTTCGTTATCATGCGCGAGTGTCTTTGCCCGGCGGTGGTAAATTGCGGTTGCATCATCCAGTGTGGCAGTGCTGCCCAGACCAAAGCTTTTCAGGCATTCAGCAATATCCAGCCCTTCGGTTGGCGCATCATTAATATCATATCCAGCCTCAATTTCAAAACCAGCCATCAGCATTGAAAGCCAGCCTATGCCCCAACGCTGCATATTCAGCCACTGGCGCACTGCCAGATGCATCGCATAAATATTATGCTCCATTTTTTGCCAGCGGTCACAGGTAATTATATAACCTTTGTCACGATATTTCAGATGCAGGCAGGCACCTGTGCGGCTGCCAACTTTCTTGCGCAAGCGTTCCACCTGTGGTTGCTCGACATCAAGATATAAAACCGCATGATTAATGCCGGTGGCTTCAATTTCCTCCTTAAGAAAATTAATGGCATCGGTTAAACTCATATCAGCAGAAAAGCCATTATCGCTGCGCTGCTGCATCTTGGCGGTAACAGGAATTGATTCCGGCCAGCTTAAGGGGGATTTAAAATATAACATTCAGACTTTCCATTTCTGTTTTTTATTACTCAGGCACGCAGTTATACCACCTAATGCCATTAATACAAATCCTAACCAGATTAAATTTATCATTGGCTGGAAATACAGGCGCAAAGTTGTCTTTCCGCCATTAGCCATCTCACCTATAACGCTATACAAATCGCCGGTGACACTGTGATAAATATCCACTTCACTGGTAGTAGTGCCACCAATCGGATAATTCCTGTATTCAGGAAAAAGCCTTGCCAGTGGTTTATTATCTTTGCCTGAAACCAGAATTTCAGCGCGTTTTGCCGTATAATTATCACCTGCTACATCCGAGCTGTTTTCATATAGAAGGTTATAGCCCGCGAATGTAGCAGAATCACCATTTTTTACAAGCAGCTGTGCTTCTTCTTTCCATAGACCAGAGGCAGTTATGCCAACCACTATGAAAGCCGCGCCGATATGCCCTAAAAATACACTATATCTACCACGTTTTCCATGTGCGTTAAAAAGCCACTGCACGCTGGCAGCAGCAAGCCAGGCAGCAAGAGAGAAACCACAAACAGCCGAAATAATTTTACTCTCGGCAAACGCCAAAACCAGAAAGGCAGCGACAAGTGTTGCGACTATAGCAGGAGTTGCTGCAATTATGGCTTTGCGCAGTGAAGCTTTTTTCCACGGCATAAATGGAACAAGTCCGGCAAAAATAAGTGGAATAGCCATAAGCGGAATGAAACTCACTTCAAAATATGGCGCGCCAACTGTAATTTTATCGTTGCTCACCAGTTCAGCAAACATAGGATATAACGTTCCAAGCAGTACTGTAACGCAGGCAGAAAGTATAAATAGATTGTTGATAACAATCATCCCTTCCCGCGAGACCGGCAGCATACGCTCTTTGCTTGCAAGCAGACCAGCACGCAAACCGTATAGAAACAAAGCACTTCCCACAGTTATAATAATATAACCCAAGATAAAAATTCCGCGTTCTGGATCACTTGCAAAACTATGCACCGAAGTAATTGCACCGGAGCGCACCAGAAAAGTTCCAAGAAGACTGAGAGCGAAAGTGATAATGGATAGTAAAATCACCCACTGCGCCAGCATATTACGTTTTTTAAGCACTATGTTGGAGTGGAGAAGTGCCGTTCCGGAAAGCCAC
Source organism: Rickettsiales bacterium (assembly GCA_040080715.1). Classification (GTDB taxonomy): domain Bacteria; phylum Pseudomonadota; class Alphaproteobacteria; order Rickettsiales; family SXRF01; genus SXRF01. Next base: position 3,548 of record JBEBHV010000062.1, read on the forward strand.
GGAAGCAGAGAAGCATTCTCCACCGGATCCCAGAACCACCAACCACCCCATCCCAGTTCGCGATATGCCCACCAGCTGCCCAAACCAATACCAAGAGTAAGCGCACTCCATGATGCCATAATCCACGGATGAACAATATTCGCCCAGACCTTATCCGCTACACCATGAATAAGAGCGGCAACGGCGAGAGAAAAAACTATGGAAAACCCGACATAGCCGAGATAAAGCAAGGGTGGATGCAACACCAGCCCGATATCCTGAAGCAATGGATTTAGTGCCTGCCCATCTGTGGTAGGCGGAAAAACGCGGTCAAAAGGATTGGAAGTGTAGAGAATAAAAATCAGGAAACCCGCGCAGAGAGTTGACTGGATAGCAGTAGCGTAAAGCTTTACCTTATCTCTGCTACTTGCAAGCAAGGCACCAAATAACGCCAGAACAAAAACCCAGAGCAGCATCGAGCCTTCATGATTTCCCCATGTACCTGCGAATTTATATATGGTGGGAAGCGAAAGGTTTGAATGCTCCACCACATTTTTTACAGTAAAGTCAGAATTCAGGCGCAACGTAGCAAGTGTAGCAAGAGCTAGAGTCACAAAAAACGACTGCAGCCACGCACATAAGGGAACGATGGTCGCGAGCATCTTGCGAAGCGGAGCAACAGGCAGCAGATAAACACTCTGCAGCAAAGCGACAAGGAATGCCAGAACAAGAAAAAACACTCCTAACTCAGCTGTCATTGCGTATCACCGCCTTGCCACTTGCCGGAACGCTTCAAAGCATCCACAACTTCTCTGGGCAAATATTTCTCATCATGCTTAGCCAGAATCCGCTGCGCTATAAATTTTCCATCCGCGCTTAATATCCCTTCAGCTATACAGCCCTGCCCTTCACGGAATAAGTTTGGCACAATACCTTTATAAGCGACTTCTATATCGGCATTGCCATCGGTAATGATAAAATCCACATTGTCATCGTTACTTTTTATACTGCCCGCTTTTACCAGACCACCAATGCGCAATATTTTCTCTTCCGACGGCTTATTCTCAGCCACATATTTCTGTAAATCCGACGGGCTGTAAAAAAAAATCAGGTTACTGCGGAACGCGCTCATGGTAAGCACAGTACCCACACATAAAAACACCATGCTGATAATAACGAACAATAGACGTTGATGCTTTGGTTTCATTGGGGAAATTGTTCCTGATGTTCCTGCAGATTTTTCAATTTCCTTTGTGCATTTCTAAGCGAACGCAAGGTGACAAACAGAATTACCACTATAATAATGGTCGCACTTGCAAATGACGTCCAGACATACAAACCATAACTTCCCATGCTTAAAGCTTCTGCTATATTTTCCATAATGCCAATAATTTATAAATTCATTTGAAAAACTAATGAAAAAAAAGTTTTGAATAATATCGCTATGTCTATTATGTATACGCATTATTTCAATTATCGGAAACTATAATTTTTACCAACATGAAAATTCTTATTCTTGGTTCAGGATTGCTAGGCGTTACCACTGCTTATGAGCTTTCGAAACGTGGATTTGAAGTGACGGTTATCGACAGGCAGGGTTTGCCGGCAGCGGAAACCAGCTTTGCCAATGGTGGGCAACTAAGTTATAGTCACGCTGAACCCTGGGCAAGCCCATCCCTTCTTCCTAAATTACCAAAATGGCTGATACATCCTGATTCACCTTTGGTATTCCGCCCGCGCGCCGATAAAGAGATGATTAAATGGGGGCTTGCATTCCTGCGCAACTGCACCAATTTCCGCGCAAGCACTAATACCGTAAACCTGCTTCGCCTTGGGCTTTACAGCAGGAAATGCATGCATGCTATAATGAATAGTGAAAAACTGGATTTTGATTATTCCAACAAAGGTATATTGCATATATACGGCACACAAGCAGAGTTAGAGCATGGAAAAAGACAGGTAGAGTTCCAGGCAAAATTCGGTGGCGATGAAAAAATCCTTTCGCGTGATCAGGTGCTGGCACTAGAACCGGCTCTTGCTCATAGCTCACAGACTATCTTCGGAGGCATCCACGCACATCATGATGAAAGTGGGGACGCGAATTCTTTCTGCGCTCAACTGGCTAAAATCGCCACAGAAAAATATGGCGTGAAATTTGAATATGGGGTTTCCATTAATGATATAAAAACTGAAGGCAAACAGATTGTCGGAATTTCTACCGACAAAGGCGAGATGAAAGCCGATGGTTATGTTATGGCACTTGGTTCATACAGCTCGGTTTATTTGAAAAAAATCGGTATCCGTGTCCCGATTTATCCGATGAAAGGCTATAGCATCACTATTATGGCCAATGAATTCTGCCCGAACTTAAGCCTTACCGATGGAACTCACAAAATTGTTTACAGCCTCCTTGGAAACAGGCTTAGGGTGGCGGGAACTGCAGAATTCGCCGGCTATGACCATAGCATAAATGAAGAACGCATTACCCCTATCGTAAGAGCTGCGAAAGCTCTCCTGCCCAAAGCCGACTGGACTCAGGAAATCAGCAAATGGGCTTGCCTGCGCCCATCTACACCTGATGGACCACCGATAATTGGTGGCACACCATATCGCAACCTGTTCCTTAATACCGGACATGGAACTCTTGGATGGACACAGGCAGCAGGCAGCTCTACGCTCCTTGCCGATATAATGGAAAATAAGAATCCAGCTATTTTATTACATGGTCTAACTCTGGGGAGGTACAAGAGATGGCTGACATGAAAGATTTATGGTATGACTGGTTGGGATTTAACACATTTTTGTTTAAAAAAATAAATTCATTAAGCGACCTTCCAGCATATGGGCCTTTAATGAAAGCCATTACCATGTTTGGTGATAGGAACTTACTGCCATTAATTCTTGGAGCAATTTGCATTTTTGCATTTTCATCGATAGTGATGCGTATTGTCCTTAATAAAGGAGGCACAAGGAATTATTTATTCACCTGGATTATTATAACGCTGATGATCAGCTCCGGTTTATTCATAAGCAATAGTATAGTAGAACATATAACAAGTACGGCTTCCTACCCTCGCCCCTATGTATTAATTCCTGCGAATGAAATAAATTTGCTGGAGACATTGCCTGTGAAAGAAGCCTATAGTAGTTTTCCCAGCGTACATGTGATTATAATCACCATTTTGGTGTTCTCTTTATGGTCTACGCTTAACGAAACTTTCCGCTGGATTGGTGTGCTGCTTGTGTTTTCCGTAGCATGGTCAAGAATAGCCCTCGGTGTGCATTTCCCTATGGATGTTATCTCTGGGTTTGTAATTACTTTGATACAGATGATTTTAATTCGCTACGTGCTATATGGTATTGTACGGACAATCAGGATGGCTCTTAAGATATAATTCAATAAGTTAACACTTTTTTTATTTTGTTATTGCAAATTAATTAAAATAAAGCATTAATTAATGCGCTATTAATTTTATCATCAACATATTGGGAGGGTGAAATGGCTGCTTATTACGTTAATGCACTTCTGTCTGGTTATAGCTGGACACCAACTGGAACTAAAGCAAACCTGACTTATAGTTTTTTAAAATTTAACCCATCATATTCAATAGAAACTGGCTTTTCCCCTTTTACTGCTGACGAACAACAATCTGCACTTCGTGCCATGAAAGAAGTGTCGACATTTGCAAATGTTAATTTTTCCAATGTTAATCAGACTAGCTCTAATGTAGGAACTATTACTTGGGGAAATGCGGATCTTAATGCTGGATATGTTGAATATGCTTACTATCCTTCATCTCATCCACTTGGAGGGGATATCTGGGTTGATACAGATTATGCTAGTTCCTATAGTACTGGAGATCATATTGTTGACGCGTATATGGATGCACTAACCATGCATGAACTTGGGCACGCGCTGGGATTAAAACATTCCTTTGAAGGGTCCAACGCGCTCACAGGCAGCGAAGATTCATATCAGTATACATTAATGTCATACAATGCTTCCTCTTATTATCGCCCTTATCCATCCAGCTACATGCTTTATGATATAGCTGCTTTACAATATATGTATGGTGCTAATATGAATTATAATTCCGGCAACAATACATACGATTACAAGTATATTTCCGCCACACGCTGCATTTGGGATGCTGGTGGCAATGACACGCTTGACGCCTCCGCTTCTGCTGACAGAGTAACCATTAACCTAAATGCTGGCAGTTTCAGTTCCATTGGTCATACCTACTCCGGCAATTTAAACGATAATAATTTAGCTATAGCTTTTAACTGCATCATCGAAAATGCCAATGGCGGCGCTGGCAATGATTTTCTTCTGGGCAATGCTGTCGCTAATAAGCTCATCGGTAATTCCGGTGACGACTATCTGCACGGTAAAGATGGCAATGACACGCTTTATGGTGGAAACGGGAATGACGTTGTTCTCGGCGGTAATGGTAATGATACCATTTATGGTGGAAGCGGAAATGACCAGATTTGGGGTGACGCAAATAATGATACTATAATTGGTGATTCAGGCTCCGATCAAATTGATGGCGGGACTGGTATTGATACAGTTTCCTATTCCGGTTCCACATCTGCAGTGAATGTCAACATTGCTAAAACCACCGCGCAAGCTGGCGGTTATGCTGCTGGTGATACTTTGATCAGCATAGAAAACATCATAGGCTCGTCATATAATGATAGCCTGTTTGGCAATGCACTCGCCAATGTCATAAATGGCGGAAAAGGTAAAGACACCATGACTGGCGGCGGCGGTGCCGATTATTTTAAATTCGGCTCTATTACTGATTCAGGCAAAGTCACTGGTGCCCGCGATTATATAACTGATTTTGTCAACGGGACTGATAAAATTGACTTAAGGGATTTTTCTGGAGGCTTTGTATTTAAAGGTACTGGAGCTTTTACTGGCACTGCCCATGAAGTCAATTATGCAAAGCTTGGAAGCAACACCATCATCAGTATAGATGCTGACGGTAATAAATTGCTGGATTTTCAGATAGAGCTTGCTGGTTTGCATAATATGACGGCAAGTGATTTTCTGTTGTAGTATTATAGTATTTCAAATAAAATCGTAACATAAGATCATTGAAGGGATCTCATGTTAATTGAACCAAGCACTCATTTCTTTGATGTTCCGCTGATCGGCACCGATGGAACACACAAAATTGCCGTGTATGAATGGGGAAATGTGGTCGGTAATTCCGGCACTGTTTTTTGCGTGCATGGGCTGACCCGTAATGGTCGTGATTTTGATATTCTGGCAAGTGCTTTGTCGGAAAATTACCGTGTGCTATCGGTTGATATGGCTGGACGTGGCAAAAGTCAGTGGCATAGCGACCCTGTGCATTATAATTATGGCAGTTATGTCTCCGATATAGCTTATCTTGCAGCTCAACTTCAGATTTCCGGCGTTCATTGGATCGGCACGTCAATGGGCGGGATACTCGGCATGATGATGGCAAATAATTTTCCCGGACTTATTAAAACTCTTATCCTTAACGATGTTGGCTGCCTGATTCCTGCTGCCGGATTAAACAGGATAAGCAAATATGTCGGTTCATCTCCTGATTTTGAAACCCGCGTTATGGCAGAAGATGAATTGCGCGCCCGTTGCGCGCCTTATGGAATTAAAAGTGAAGAACACTGGCAGAATCTATTTGCTCATTCTATTCAAGAAACTGCTGATGGTAAATTTCGTATCGCCTATGATCCGGCTATTGGAAAAAGCTTGAATGCCAATCCTGACGTTCCTATGCAGGATGTAAATCTATGGCCATTATGGGAAGCAGTAAAAACCATTCCTACGCTACTCATACGTGGAGTTGATTCCGACCTGCTCACACATGCAACTGCAATAGAAATGGAAAAAACTCATCCTGATTTTTCTTTGCTTGAGATTGACGGAGTCGGTCACGCGCCAGCACTAATGGATGAGGTACAGATAAATGCTATTAGAGGATGGATAAAGAAAGAAGGCAAGAACTCCAGAAGACGAGAAGCCTAAAACTGTTTCTCGACTTCTCGTTTTCTCGACTTCTATATTTCTGCTTAATCGTTACGATCGTAATTTTTACGAGCTAGTTTACGCGCCCTTCTTTGAGCCTCTGCTGAC
>JBEBHV010000268.1:0-2118 GCA_040080715.1 Rickettsiales bacterium
GAAGCCAAAACATGTTGAAAATACTGGATTGCTTCCTGCCACGCTATGCTCGCAGTCGCAATGACAAGAATTGGGGATTTTTACTCTCAAATGACTATAGAATGGCATATGAAGCCAGTGACAGTCATGGTGATCCAAAGCGTATCGAAGCGTTGCTGAAAGTTATCAAAACACTGGAGAAATGATGCAATAATGTACAGATAATGTGCAATACTATACAGATAATTAGCAATAATTAAAATGTCACCCCGCACTTGTTGCTGGGTCTGGCTTTTTCAATCCGGATGTCGCAATAAATGCGGCATGACAAATACTACTAAGCTATCTGCTCATAGCCGGGCAGGGTAAGAAATTCCGTAAATTCCTTCTGCGACACCAGCTCAGTCAGCAACTTCGCTGCCTTCTCATATGGCAAATCACTTTTCGGTAATTTTGCAAGTTCTTCCGATAAAAACTGTTCAAACAAGGAAATAGTCACCGGACGACCATCCGATAATTCGCCTTTATCATGGTGAATCCACTGCCAGATTTGCGAACGGGCGATTTCAGCAGTTGCTGCATCTTCCATCAAATTAAAAATCGGCACGCAGCCTATGCCGGAAAGCCACGATGCCAGATACTGCACCGAAACGCTGATATTATTCCTAAGTCCGGCTTCGGTAATTGCTCCTTCTGGAATCGCCAGTAAATCGGCAGCTTTCATATCAACATCAGGACGTTGGCGGGAAACCTGATTTGGTGTTGGCATCAGGCGGTTAAATACCTCCATTGCCACCGGCACAAGGGCAGGGTGCGCCACCCATGTTCCATCATGCCCGTCACCCGCCTCACGTTCCTTATCGGCGCGCACCATGGCGAAAGCTTTTTCATTGGCAGCTTCGTCATTTTTTACAGGGATAAACGCACTCATTCCGCCCATGGCAAATGCCCCACGTTTATGGGTTGTTTTGATAAGTAACAACGAATATGAACGCAGAAAATGGGTAGTCATCAGCACTGATGCGCGGTCAGGTAATACAAAATCGCCACGCTTATTAAACTTTTTGATGAAGCTGAAAATATAATCCCAACGTCCGCAGTTTAAGCCCACGCAATAATCTTTCAGCGCGTATAAAATCTCGTCCATCTCAAAAGCAGCGACAATGGTTTCAATCAGGACAGTTGCTTTAATAGTGCCTTTGTTTAAGCCTAGTTTTTCTTCTGAGAAAGCAAAAATATCCGCCCATAGTGCAGCTTCCTCGTGGCTTTCCAGTTTTGGCAGGTAAAAATATGGCCCAAGCCCACGCGCCAGCAATTTCTTGGCATTCAGGTAAAAATAAACGCCAAAATCGAGGAATGCTCCGGCGATAGGCTTCCCATCAACCAGCACGTGCTTTTCCAGCAAATGCCAGCCACGCGGGCGCACAATCAAAGTAGCGATAGTTTCGTTCAGTTTATATTCTTTGCCTTCGGGACTTTTGTAGGAAATTGTGCCATCGACATAATCGCGCAAATTCACCTGCCCATCCATGATAGATTGCCAGGTTGGAGTGAGAGAATCCTCAAAATCCGCCATGAACACTTTCGCGCCACAATTCAGCGCGTTGATAATCATTTTGCGTTCAACAGGACCGGTTATTTCAACTCGCCTGTCTTGTAGCGGGGCAGGGATAGGAGCGACTTTCCAACTATTATCAGCGCGGATATTAGCGGTTTCTGGCAGGAAATCAGGCATCTCGCCAGCATCAATCCGCTTTTGTCTTGCAACGCGCTTTGCCAATAATTCATTCTTGCGCGCTGTAAATTTTGTTGCAAGTTCTTCGACAAACTTCTGCACTTCCGGAGTCAGGATTTTTTGATATTCGGGGGAAAGGGGAGCGGTGATGGTCAGGGTCATGACGTTAGACATGTGAGTTATGAGTTTGGTATATAAATGGTTTATAATGAGGTATCGGTGCTTTCTGTTTTTTCTTTTTTGAAACTTCAAGCCATAAAGCTTTTGCCTTTTCCACTTCTTTCAGTGCTTGTTCGGCAGTTTCGCCAAAAGCTGAACACCCTGAAAGATCTGGTATGTCAGCTATATATCCGCCATCTTCATCGCTATAAAAAATATTGATATGATAATCCTTCATATTATTC
>JBEBHV010000063.1:0-9577 GCA_040080715.1 Rickettsiales bacterium
ATAATGTGATTTATCTATAGTTATTACAAATATTTCTATAAAATTCATACCATATTAAAAAGCAGATTTTTCCCACACCATCCCTCTATTTCCCAGCAGTTCCCACGATTTCCCATATTTTTCCGCAAATATCCATTTACTTTCCTACAACATACTGCTATTACCGCTGCGTAAATCATGGGATTATGGCTATCGCCCTTCAGGTTTCATTTGGTACGCTCTCTTTGAAGCGCGTGGCAAATGAAGGGTTTTGGCTGTCTTTTTGATATATTAATTTTGGGATATGACACATGAAACTGCTCGCCTGTAATAGCAATATACCACTTGCCCAAGGGGTCGCTGATTATCTTGGGGTTAAGCTGACCAATGCCAGCGTAAAACGCTTTGCTGATCAGGAAGTATTTGTTGAAATCCATGAGAATGTGCGTGGCGAAGACGTGTTTGTTATCCAGTCTACTTCCTATCCCGCCAATGACCATATTATGGAACTCCTGGTGTGCCTTGATGCACTTAAACGTGCTTCCGCCCGGCGCGTTACTGCTGTTATTCCTTATTTCGGTTATGCCCGACAAGACCGGAAAATGGGTTCGCGCACTCCAATAACCGCCAAGCTGGTTGCCAATGTGATTACCGCATCCGGTGCAAACCGCGTTCTGACTGTGGATCTACATGCCGGTCAGATTCAGGGGTTTTTTGATATTCCACTGGATCATTTATACGCTGCACCGGTTATTATAAATGACATTAAGAAGCATTATTCCAACCCGGAGAATATAATGATTATATCGCCGGACGTTGGTGGTGTGGTGCGGGCGCGCGCTATTGCCAACCGTATTGGTGCTGACCTTGCCATAGTTGATAAACGCAGGGAAAGAGCCGGACATTCGGAAGTTATGAACATAATCGGTGATGTTAGTGGACGCGATTGTATTTTATTTGATGATATTGTCGATTCCGCCGGAACATTGTGCAACGCTGCCGCTGCCCTTAAAGATGCCGGTGCGGCTTCTGTTGCTGCGTATGTTACACACGGAGTGCTTTCAGGAAAAGCAATAGAGCGGGTTGAAAACTCGGTGCTTACCTCACTGGTGATAAGCGACACGATAATGACAACAGATGCGGTGAAAGCGGCAAAAAATATCCGTGTATTATCGGTTGCGCCATTGCTTGCGGAAGCCATAAAGCGCATCAGCGAAGAAACATCGGTTTCGAGCCTGTTTGATTGAAATTTAGAAGTCGAGAAGACTAGAAATCGAGATAAAGAATAAAGGAATAAAAAAGACAAGAAGGATTTTGAATATTTTAATACTATTACCAATTAAATTTTCTTGGATTCTTGAGTTCTCGACTTCTCGAGTTCTCTAGTTTTCGAGTTCTAATCTAAACCTAAGGAGAATAAAAATGTCTAATACAAAAAAAACTATAGCTGTAATTCCAGCTGCACTTCGTGATCAGAGTGGCAAGGGAATTTCCCGCAGCCTGCGCCGTGAAGGGAAAATTCCCGGCGTTCTTTATAGCAAAGGCAAGGAAGCTGTGCGCATCAGTCTGCCACTGAAAGAAGTTGCAATGGAATATGCAAAAGGCCGCTTCAGCAGCCGCCTTCTGGAACTTAAATTTGCCGATAAAACGATTAAGGCACTGCCAAAAGACCTGCAATTTAACCCGGTAACCGACATGATTGAACATGTTGATTTTATTGGCGTTGAAGCTGGCTCAACCTTGCGCGTGAATGTTCCGGTAAAGGTTACTGGTCAGGAACGTTCAGTTGGTTTAAAACGCGGTGGTGTTTATAATATTGTACGCCATGAAATTGAATTTATATGTTTGCCTGATGCCATTCCAACCCATATCGAAATTAATATTCAGACTGTGGATATTGGTCACAGCGTTCATATCAATGATATTGAACTGCCAAAAGGTGTAACTCCGGCTATCAAGCGCAACTTCACGATTGTAACAATCGCTGGTCGCGGTAAAGCGGAAGAAGAGGCTCCGGCAGCGGCAGCAGCAACAGCGGCGGCAGCAACTCCGGCAGCAGGTGCAGCAGCGGCTCCAGCGGCGGCAGCTAAGAAAGAATCTCCTAAAAAGAAATAAAGAAATTGAGAAGACGAGAAGTCGAGAATTAAACTCTCGACTTCTCTAATTCTCGACTTCTTGTCTTCCATAATCATATGACATATCTAATTATAGGTCTTGGCAATCCTGGGACAGGTTACTCCGGCAACCGCCACAATATCGGGTTTATGGCACTCGATAAAATCATAAACGATTATGGATTTTCCAAGCCATCTCTGAAATTCGGCGGTTCAGTTTCCGAAGGTTCGATTGCCGGAAGTAAAGTCTATGCGTTCAAACCGCTAGGCTATATGAATATTTCCGGTGGGCCTGCCAGTGAGATAGCGCGATTTTATAAAATTGACCTGAAAAACACAATTGCTATCCATGACGATCTGGATATTGCACCTGGCAAATTAAAAGTGAAGCGTGGCGGCGGCAGTGGCGGGCATAACGGGCTTAAGAGCCTTGATTCACATATCGGAATTGATTACCTGAGAATACGGGTAGGCATAGGGCATCCGGGTGATAAGGATATGGTATCGGAATATGTGCTTTCTAATTTCCGCAAGGAAGAATTGCCGATTATAGATAGCATAATACAGGAAACATCACGCCATATTGCATTGCTTCTGAACGGTGATGAAGCAGGTTTTATGAATAAGGTAAGTTTGTCGCTGCAGTAAATTAGTACGGGGTTTTGAGTGCTGAGTTATAATCACTTACTCACTACTCAGCACTCACAACTCAAAACTTAAGGAAAATTTATGGGTTTTAAATGTGGTATTGTCGGTCTGCCCAATGTTGGCAAATCAACCTTGTTCAACGCACTGCTTTCCACCATTCAGGCGGAAGCTGCTAATTATCCGTTCTGCACCATTGAACCGAATGTCGGGCGCGTCAATGTGCCGGACGAGAGGCTGGACAAGCTTGCGGCGATTGCTAACTCAGCGCAGATTATTCCAACGCAACTGGAATTTGTGGATATTGCCGGGCTGGTGCGCGGCGCAAGCAAAGGCGAAGGACTTGGCAACCAGTTCCTCGCGCATATCCGTGAGGTTGACGCTATAATATATATGTTGCGCTGTTTTGAAGACGGCAATATCACCCACGTCGAAGGCGCGATTGACCCGATGCGCGATTCGGAAATTGTGGAAACAGAGCTGGTGCTTGCAGATTTGGAAAGCCTTGAAAAACGCCTACCAGCCTTGCAGAAAAAAGCAAAAACCGACAAGGAAATTGCCGAGCAGGTTGCGGTTATTGAAAAAGTTCTGGCGGTAGTTTCCGAAGGAAATCCGGCGCGGGAAACCATCCTTAAAGATGAAAACGAAAAACGCCAGATGAAGTTATTGCAACTTCTAACTTCAAAACCGGTTTTATATGTCTGCAATGTGGATGAAGGAAGCGCGGCAGGTGGCAATGCCCTGTCGGAAAAGGTTATGGAGATGGCGGCGAAGAAAAAAGCACCTTGCGTGGTGGTTTCCGCGCGGATTGAGGCGGAAATATCCATGCTTCCCAGCGAAGAAGATAAGAAGGAATTTTTGTCATCGCTGGAGTTAGTTGAAACTGGTCTGTCACGTATTATCAAAGCCGGATATGAATTGCTCGATTTATCGACTTATTTCACAATAGGTCCAAAAGAAGCGCGGGCTTGGACAATTACTAAAGGGACGAACGCGCCGGCAGCAGCAGGAGTGATTCACAGCGACTTTGAAAAAGGATTTATCCGCGCTGAAACAATAGCATATGACGATTATATAAGCTACAAGGGGGAAACCGGAGCAAAAGAAGCCGGAAAGTTTCGCTTAGAAGGCAAAGAATATCGTGTAAAAGACGGTGATGTTTTACATTTCCGCTTTAATAATTAGATGCTATAATCGTTTTTCTTAATGTAGAATTTCATAGGTAATATTTATGTTCCCTTTCTCAAGAAGGAAAAAGAGAAAACAAAAACCAACACCAACATGGGTAATGTTGCTGGTTATTGTTTTTCTTGCTTATACGATATTTACCAACGATAAAAATACTCCACCAACTACCGGACATGGTGGTGGCAACGCCCTAGAATCTTCTACACCAGCAACACCAGAATCGACTGAGAAGCCAGCCATAGAACGTTTGGTCAACTCCGTTGTAGAAACAAATAAAATAATAAATATCGACCCATTGAAAGGTAAATTTTCACCACAGTCTGTAATTAAGCTGAGTGTAAAAGATAACAGCGAAGGTAGCGGACAATTTACTGTATGCGGACAAAAAGTAAAAATATCCTATAGCTCTTTCACCGAAGACAAAAAAGAGATAGAAAGCACCCAAACCGTTACTTTCAGAATTGGTGAAAACAAAGTTATGCCGGCACTTGAAGAAGGAGTGTCAGGCATGAAAAAGAATGGCACGCGCACCATTTCTTCACCTGGAAGTAGTGCATATGGCGCAGAGAATTTCCAGCGCAATGATGTTCCTGCTGATGCCAATGTAAATTTTGAAGTGAAAATGCTGGAGCTATCTCCGGAAACACCTGAGATTGGAGCTTACCGTATATTAGGTGATGGAAATGGCCCTAGCAAAGGCTATTCCTGTGGTTCACAAGTAAAACTACACGTAGCTTTGTGGGATATTGAAGGTAAAAAACTTTATAGCTCCAGAGATAATAATGGCTCACCGGTTAGTTTTACCATCGGCAAATCTGAAGTTTTTTTAGGGTTGGAGCAAGGAGTATTGGATATGTTGCCTGCAATGAGGCGCAACCTGATCGTGCCTCCATCTTTTCAGAAAACTCTCCTTGGTAATGCGCCTACTATAAATTTTCTACTACCAAAAAATCAAACCGTTCTGGTTGATGTGGAAGCCGTACCTTAACAAACAATTCAAAAGAGGAATAATAATGACTGATGTTGCCCGCCGTTTGAGCCTTGTAAAACCATCGCCAACCCTTGCTGTTACCGCCAAAGCTGCTGAACTGAAAACAGCAGGAAAGGATGTTATCGGCCTTGGAGCCGGCGAGCCGGATTTTGACACACCAGAGCATATTAAAAATGCCGCTATTGAAGCTATCAAGAAAGGTGAAACCAAATACACTGCGGTTGCCGGAACTCCGGCTCTTAAAAAAGCAATAATTGATAAATTCAAACGTGAAAACGGATTGGAATATGCTGCTAACCAAATTGTGGTTGGCGTTGGCGCGAAACAAATTATTTTCAATGCCTTGATGGCAACTATTAATGCGGGTGATGAGGTTATAATACCAGCTCCATACTGGGTATCTTATCCTGATATGGTTTTATTTGCCGAAGGAACGCCAATAACTGTTTCCTGCCTGGAAAAAGATGGGTTTAAACTGAAGCCTGATGTTCTGGAAAAAGCCATAACTAAAAAAACCAAATGGCTTATTTTAAACTCACCATCGAACCCAACCGGTTCCGCTTATAGCAAAGAAGAACTGCGCGCACTCGCTGATGTCCTGCTCAAACATCCGCAGGTTATGATTCTCTCAGACGATATTTACGAACATCTGCTGTATGATGGTTTTACTTTCAGCACGATAGCACAGGTTGAACCTAAGCTATATGACCGTACACTTACGGTAAACGGTGTATCAAAAGCCTATGCCATGACTGGCTGGCGCATTGGATATGCTGGTGGTTCAAAATCACTAATCACGGCAATTGCCGATATTCAGTCGCATAGCACATCTAATGCCTGCTCTATCAGTCAAGCCGCTTCTGTTGCGGCATTAACCGGAGATCAGGTATTTCTTCAGGACTGGAGAAAATCTTTTGCTGGCAGGCGTGATTTAGTGGTTGCTGCCCTTAACAATATCACTGGCATCACCTGCCTGAAACCGGAAGGCGCGTTTTATGTATTTCCGAATATGCAAAAACTGATAGGTAAGAAAACTCCACAAGGAAAAACCATAAATAACAGTTCTGAATTCTGCGAATATCTTCTGGAGGAAGGTCTGGTTGCAGCTGTCGCCGGTAGCGCGTTTGGTCTGGAAGGATATTTCCGGATTTCCTACGCCACCAGCGAAGCAGTACTACAAAAAGCAATGCAGCGGATAAAAGCTGCTTGCGAAGCCATTAAGCCCTGATCTTCATCAGGAAAGCATCAACCTGAGCATTCAGGCTTTCTGCCTTGTTTGCCAATTCCTGAACGGAATTAACCATCTGCTCAGCTGCTAGCCCGGAATTAGAAGATGAGGTGCTTACATCTCCCATATTATCAGATATGGTTTGAGTTCCCGTAGCGGCTACCTGCATGTTCTGGGCAATCTCATTAGTCACCGCCGATTGTTCTTCAACCGCAGAAGCTACACTGGAGGTTGCTTCAGTGATAGAATTAACCGAGAACTTGATTTCATTCAGAGCTGTTACTATAGAACTGGCCGCGCCACGCATTTCCCCAATTACACTTTGAATTTCATTGATAGTTTTATCAGTTTGAGTCGCCAGATTTTTTACTTCACTGGCAACCACGGCAAAACCTTTACCTGCCTCACCTGCCCTAGCTGATTCTATAGTAGCGTTAAGAGCAAGCAAATTAATCTGACCGGCAATTGCAGAAATCATATCCATTGCACCTGCAACCCTATCAGACGCTGTCGTTAATGCCGATGCCAGACTATCAGCATTTTCTGCTTTAATCCGTGATTCATTCACCAGATCGCTGGTTTTCTGGAGCTGACCTGATATTTCCCGGACGGAGGAAGATAATTCCTCAGCAGCAGAGGCAACAGATTGAACATTACCAGTGGTTCTAACAGCCATATCATTAGCAGATGACGCAAGCTGCGAACTTCTTGAAACTGACTGAGCCATTTCTTTTGCTGTACGCGCGAGATCGATAGCGGAACTAGCTACTACACCAACTATACTCTTAACGCTTTGCTCAAATTCAACGGCTATTTTTTCTTGATTATTTTTTCTTTCATTAATCATCTGCAAATCCTTTTGCCGCATGTCATCTTCCATGCTCTTTGTAAGCATAGAAGTCTCGCGGAATGATTCAATGCTACGCGCCAACTCGCCAACTTCGTCTGAACGGTCTTTATATTTATTCTCTACTTCAAAAGAAGTATTGCCTTTTTCAAGTATTTTTATCTTTTTAAGTATGGCTATTAAAGGCTGCGAAATACCGCGCGATACAAAGAAGGCCACTGCACCAAAAATTAATACAACCAAGGAGGAAAATAAAATTGAATTATTAATCAGGCTATTAAGCGGTTTCATTACCTCATCTTCATCCTGCTCCCCGATCATAGCATACTTCACCCCTAAGAATTCTAATGGAGTATATGCAGAAAACACATCTATGCCACGATAGTCTTTTATTATATCGGAACCAGTTTTCCCGGCCAAAGCTTCTTTTACCGCTTCGGTATCAACTTTCTGTTTCAGCAGGGTGGATTCTTTAGAAAAACGAGAATCACTACGCATCAACATATCTGAACCAACTATATAAGTTTCACCAGACTCACCCATACCAGCCGATTCTTTCATTATGCCGTTAATTTTTTCAATTGGCATTTGGAACACAAGAACCCCAGCTGGCGAACCATCTTTATTGGTAATAGCATGGGAAATAAAAGCTGCTGGCGCATTAGCACTAATCGCATAGGGTTTAAAATCAACAAATGCTGCTTCTTTAGGATTAGCAAGTGCATTTTTGTAAACAGCTCCAAGATCAGTATCTTTACCAGAACCTTTTATAACATTGCTGGCAAAATCCAATTCTTTAAACACAGTATAAACAACATCCCCATTATTATTGATCAAGAAAATGTCATAATATCCACGCTTCTGCAAAAATGATCGAAACCACGGATGGTACTTAGCGTGCATAGCAGAATATTTGGAGCTATCAGGGGCGACATCTAATTTTTCTTTTTGACCGGTAGGATTAGGATTATCATTAATATATAATTTCTGTAATAAAGTTTCTTCTGTGCCGGATGGAATTTCCTTCCATGCTGCATTAAATTCTTCAAGTGCTTGTAAGGTGTTATCATTAGAACTAATTGCCTCAACATCCGCCTTGATAGAATCCAAATAACTTCCTAATGAGTTTTTACGGGAAATAGAAAGTGCTTCGAGCTTTGCCTTAGACATATCAACGACAGATATTTTTGCTTCATAAGTGCTAATAAGCACTACCGCTACACTAGAGCTCACCACCGCGCCAATTGCTAATAAAAGGATTTTATGTGAAATTTTCATGTACGCCTACCCCCGATAATATTTGTTGTTAACTAAGTTGTGTACTCGATTTGGCACAAAAATGTGCTTTCTTAATACAAGACAAGCAACATTGCTACAGCAGAATATTTAATATTTCATTAACTAAACCACCACTTGATGATTTTTTTTATCCCGCAGTCTAATTTGAAGTACAACTGGTATGATATTAGGAAAATAAACTATCTTAATCCGATTGCTGCCCGGAGTAATTCATTAATACGTGATTGCCAGCCATTGCCACTTTCCCGCAATATGTCGAGTAAATCACGATCTATACTGATGCTTACCACAGCTTTATTGCGCCCTGCTGGTCTACCACGTTTTGCCGCCTTAAATTTTTTTATGAAATCAGGATCCAGTTCTTTCATTGGACGCATAGATTCTAATACTTCATTGCTTAATCCAACCGCATCACCTGACTTATTGGTTAGTTTTTTGCTCATAAATTTTTTCCTCTTTCTTATTTGCTTTTCTCAGGCTGATTATTCTGTAGTTTTTATCTCGCTCCGTATAAACGCAGGTGAAAAGCCATTCATTTATTTTTCCTATGGCAATAAATCGTATTTCACCATATTCATATCTGCCATCAGGCGTGCGGATTGCGTTTTCCCAGTCAAAATCCCACACTTGAGAAAACTCAAGATTATGCTTGAGAAAGTTGCTTTTATTCTTTTTATTATCCCATTCGAACATATATTAAATATAGCTATAAAAAATCATCAGGTCAAACGATTTTGCTTGTTAACTGCTTGAACTGATTTTGCTTTTAAGATAAATAACTACAATATAGTAGGAATTAATCAAATGACACTGCCCACTAACACTCCCGCGAAAAATCCATTTATTCTTCCTAATCCTATGCTGAAAGAGGCGATAGAAAAAGAGTGGCAATCCGGCAAAAAATATAGCCCAACTGCTATGCCGCTAACTGCTTTGGCTTATACGGCGATTGATAAAATTGCGCTCTCTAAGGAAAATATAATTGAAGTACTGATGGTGTATGTCGATAGCGATACATTAACCTATCGTGCGACCGGTTCGGAAGATTTAGCAAAGCAGCAGGAAGAAAAATGGGGTGCTGTCCTGAAATGGGTAGGTTCGCGTTTTGATGTGGCGTGGGCAACCACCAGCGGAGTTATGCCGGTGGAGCAATCGCCGCTACTACATAAAGCAATTGAGCGTTATTTGAACTCACTTAATGAATGGGAGCTTTCGGCATTTTGTGTATTGTCCTCTGGCTTTTCTTCATTAGTGTTGGCGATCGCCGTGTTTGAAAATCATTTAAG
>JBEBHV010000269.1:0-2097 GCA_040080715.1 Rickettsiales bacterium
GTATTAAAGAAAAGGGTGAGGGCAAAGGCAGAAGCATTCTGTCATCATCCTGTTTTATAAGGCAGAATCCCCACTTCCCCATTTCCCCATTTCCCCAATTCCCATTTCTTCCAATTGTCACACAACCTTAACTTGATTTAGCCACTCGTAAACCTCACTATATAAGGTGAGAACGCACTAACGCGCTAAAAAATAAAAATAATAGGAGAATAATTTGTGACCGAAGAAACCGCAAAAATTACACTTAAAAAACTTGAAACAGATTTCGGTGGGAATAATTACAGCGATAATCACGCCGCTTTCAAAAATGATTACAAACAATATCTGCAAGACAATTTTCCAGAATTCACAAAACATCACAGTGCTGATGCTATCTCCGGCGGAGGCACGATCCCTGCCACAAATCCAATGCTAGGAGGAGAGAATTTTCACCTGACAACCACCACGGCGAAAGAAGGTGAAGCCATATTGGAAAAGGGCAAAGCTGCCCAAGAAGTTTTCGGAAAAATGAGCATAGATGATCGTTTGGATTTTCTAAAAATTCTGCAGGAAAAAATAAAAAACTACAGTGAAGATATAAAACTGACCATAACCGCCGACATGGGTAAACCGGTTGATCTGACCGCCGGTGAGTTGGACAAAGGTAATGCCTGGTTCAAATTTGCTGAGAAAGAAGCAAAAAAGCAGTTAGAACCAAAATACGCGCAGAATTCTAACATGGGCAGGGCTGGTCTTGGCGTTGTACAGGTTATAGGTGCTTTTAACTATCCCTACGCGCTAACAATCCCCGGAATAGTCGGTGGTCTGGCAGCAGGAAATAGCGTAGTAGTTTCAACGCCAGAAAAAGCTCCTAACTTTATTTTCCCTTTGATGCAGGCGGCTGGTGAAGCGGTTGCTGAATTTACCGATAAACGCAAAGATTCTCTAACAAAAGAAGAAGTGCAAGCTCTAAAAAGCGGTCTTATGCAATATTCAATAGGCAGAGATCCAACTATAAGCAACAGTGCCGATTTAGTACATTTTGTCGGCAGCAATGAAACTGGTGAAAAAATCAGAAAAGCTAGGGGTAACAAACCAACCATCCTTGAAATGGGTGGAAGCAATGTCGTTATGGTAATGAATTCTGCCATACATGATCATGAAACCACACCGGAAAAAGCCATCGATAAAATAAGCAAGGAAATATATGCTGGTTTTGCTCCTGCCACCGGTCAACGCTGCACTGCTCCCCAATTCTTACTAATGCATGATGGTGACGCTCTTAAGGTTGGAGAAGCATTAAAAGAAATGTGCCAGCATGGTCCGGCAATTGGCAAAGACGGAATAGGTAATTCCTTCAGCAAAGGAACAAAAATTGGACCACTGGTTGATGAGAGAGCTTATAACGATACCAAGGAAATTATTGGGCTTGCACAAAGTGACGAATATAAAGGACTTGGTATAAAAGTTCACGGTAATTTTGATGCAAACAAAGGTAATCTTCCTCTGCCAAAAGGCGGACGTTGGGTTAATCCGGTAGTAATTGATTTAAGTAAAGCTGAAAAAGATCATCCAAAAACTCAGGAGTTTATAAATAAAATAAAAGGAAAAGAATTTTTCGCGCCGGTGCTGTTTCTACTTCCTCCCATAGCAAATATCCATGAAGGTGTAGAAATAGCTAAAGACATCGATCCACATCATCTGGCAAGTGCCATATACACCGACAATAAAGATAAATATAAAGATAAAGAAATATTTTTTACAGAAACCTCTGCCGTTTCTAAAGCACATAACAAAGCACCAAAAGATGAATCTCCAGATAAACCGCATGGACATCCTGGTGGATTACAAATAGGTGGGTCTGAACATTTCAAAAATTACAGCAAGCTTGTTAAACTTGATCGTAGTTTGGATGGAGATCGGGATCTGGTTGGTGCTGGTGTCACTGGTTACAGACGTTAGTTACTAGACCTGTGAGTTTTAAATGCCAAAAGCTTCAGAAGACAAACCTGTAAAACCGGAAGCTTTAGCGAAGGTCGTAGATAATTTTGATATAAAGAAATATCATGATTATCCACGTCCGCCGGATTTCAGCGTTCGGGCAACTCCGGTAAATAT
>JBEBHV010000270.1:0-2096 GCA_040080715.1 Rickettsiales bacterium
AAACTGCCCTTTGTTCAGTTTCAGGATATTCTGCGCGTAGAAGGCGTAGTTAACAAAGCTGTTTGCATCCATGCCAGCTGCCTGCGCCTTGATGCTGGCAATTACATTATCCAGCGTATCATTAAACTTCAGAGTATCAGTTGCAAAATCATAGGTCGCTTTCGGGAAAGCCGAAGCCAGAGTGCCTTGAACGAGGAATTTGTTCAAAAACTCATTGAAGAACAGCTCCCAGGCTTGCATGGCAGGAGGTGAACTGGTTATGTTGGCAAATATGAAATTCTCGCCGGTGATTTTCTCCAGAAATGCAATCTTACGTGCATCAGGCGCAACACCATTGATATGGGTATAAACATTCGCCGCCGTCACATTCTCCACCCCCGCCCAACGGAAGAGGAACGCCTCGAACTTCTCGCCGAGCAGATAGAAGTCTTTAGGCTGGGTCGCAGCAAGGTCTTTAGCCATCGCAAGGAGGGTTGGGTCTAGCGTCATCGCAGCTTGCCAAGAGTATAAAGAGCCGTAACCACGGGAATATGGGAGCAATAGACTATCAACGCTAAGTTTGAATGTGGAAGGTAGAGTAAAGTCAGGGTTGGTAAATACAGTCGGGGTTTCGAATCCGAAATTAATCTCATGGATGTTTCTGCTTACTCCATTGATCGTTACAGTAGAAACTGCAGTTTGCAGGTTGCCATCTATCTGCTTGATGCTTGCATATTTATTTAAGGAAATTTCGGTTACCTTATTAGCAGACAGTGTGGTCATTTCCCCGGCGTCAACTGTTCCGTCAGCATCTTTATCATTCCACAGTTTCAGCAGGGAAAACTGCGTATCGGTGGAGTTAATCAGATTATCTTTATTAGAATCATATTTGGCGAGTTCTGCAAAACCGTTGACGCTAGGATTGCCGAACATTTCATTAACATTATCAATATTGCCGTTGGAGTTCTTATCAACTACTAAGAAAACATCATCGCCATTAGCCTTCGTCCAACCAGTGTTTTCCTTGGTTCCATTACCATCGAGATCGAAGAGCGCGGTTGCAGTTTGCCATGAATTAAGAGCAATGCCATTTCCGCTTAAGTCAATAATGAGAGGGTCGATCAGGCTTGCTGCACCAGCCTCAGCAAAAACCGCATTCGCCTGTTTAATTAAAACATCAACATTCGCAGCATTCTTTTCAGCATTATCGTCAATCCCGTCACCATCCAGATCCACAAGCTTCGGTATCGTTATCCCCATGAACGTATAATCAGCCTTCGGATCGTAAGTCGATTTGAAGAAGTTTTTGATTATTGCGCCAGAATCAGAGTCGGAAGCGGCAACCAGATCATTACCCTGCTTCTGGAAAATGACATCACCAAGCTGATAAAGATCCCTACCGACAGCTTTGGCAGTGCCAGTAACGGTGGTATTATTAAAGACGATTTTATCCCCATTTTCCGCATCGGTGATGGTGTCAATTCCATCGTCACCAGCAGATAAAAATATGTCATTTCCTGCCCCACCAGTCAGCGTGTCCTTCCCACCACCGCCAATGATAATATCGTTACCGCCACCACCAGAGATAGTGCTGATTCCTTCGCCACCAATCAGCAAATCATTCCCACCTGAACCATTAATTATACTCATTCTGAATAATTTTCATACATATTGAATAAACTAACTGTTTTCTCTAACCCCTACCACTTCTGCGCCCGGGAATTGCTGGAGAACTTTTGCAATAAGGGAATGCTCTGATAATTCTTTTATCTCTTTTTCCTTATGGGCGGTTTCCTGTTCATGCAGGCTTGGACTCGTTGCAGTATTGGAAAGCAAAATTTTCCATTGAATTCCTGTCCATTTTGTGAGGTAATCCGCTATCTTTGCTGTAAAATCACGCGACAGGGATGGCGAAATTTTCAACTCTATTTTTCCGCCAGATTCATTGCTTTCAAATGATACCAGCCAGACATCAGTTTTAAGCTGTGTGTATAATAATATTTCACGGTTTTTATTGAATAATTCTACTGCCTGAACAAAATCTGTTACTATCTGCCCCCTCCCTAACCCTCCCCCGGTGGGAGAGGGAATAGAGGCTAATTCAGGAGTTTTTTTTT
>JBEBHV010000271.1:0-2093 GCA_040080715.1 Rickettsiales bacterium
AGTTGATTTGCAGGTTTGTGTTACCTGTTCTGGTGATGACGGACAAAATGTTGGGGCGGATTTTTATGCGACTCTTACAGGGCAGGTTGACAGTAAAAAGATCAATTTACGTCCGATTGAGTGTTTTTCTGTGTGCAAAAGACCATGTACCGTCACTGTTTCCCAGTCAGGGAAATGGCTGTATATGATAGGTGACTTGAAAGCGGAAAAAGATATTCCAGATTTGTTTGAGTATATAAGAGTTTATGCAGCTTCACCTAATGGCAGGCCACCAATTAGCGAGCGGCCAGATATAGTACAAAAAGGCACTATATCTCGCTTGCCACCAGATTTAAAATAGGAACAGTAGGAGATTTTATGATTATCAGGGATAATGGAATATATTTGGGGCAGGCAGCTGATGAGCATCCGCTTCTGTTTAAATACGCTAATCGGCATGGGTTGATTGCGGGAGCGACAGGTACGGGAAAAACCTTGTCTTTGCAAGGGCTGGTCGAGGGATTTTCTCAGGCTGGAGTTCCGGTGTTTATTGCTGATGTAAAGGGTGATTTATCTGGTCTTGCGGCGACTGGTATTCCCAAGCCACCATTAGTTGAAAGGGCGAAACAGATTGGATTTCCTCTGGATTATCAGCCATGTCCGGTAATTTTCTGGGATGTTTTTGGCAAAAACGGGCATCCGGTGCGTACAACTGTTTCCGAGATGGGGCCGCTCATGCTTTCCCGTTTGCTGGAACTTAATGATACTCAGGAAGGCGTGCTTAATATAGCTTTTGCAGTGGCGGATGCAGAAGGTTTATTGCTGCTTGATATGGATGATTTGCGCGCCATGCTTACGCATATCAGTGATAATGCTGGTGAATATTCTACGCAGTACGGCAATATTACAGCTGCTTCTGTAGGAGCGATTCAGCGTGCCTTACTCACTTTGGAAGCGCAGGGTGGCAGACAATTATTTGGTGAGCCGGCTCTTTCCATTTCTGACCTCATGCGTATAGCTCCTAATGGGCAGGGGGCGGTGAATATTCTTTCTGCTGAGACATTGATGCAGACACCGAAGCTTTACTCCATGCTACTACTATGGCTGCTTTCCGAATTATTTGAGGATATGCCGGAGGTTGGTGATATGGAAAAACCAAAGCTGGTATTTTTCTTTGATGAGGCGCATTTGCTGTTTAACGATGCACCCAAAGCTTTGGTTGAAAAAATTGAACAATTGGTACGCTTGATCCGTTCAAAAGGTGTTGGTGTGTATTTTATAACTCAGAATCCTGCCGATATTCCTGTTAATGTTCTTGGGCAACTTTCCAACCGTGTGCAGCATGCGCTGCGTGCCTTCACTCCGCAGGATCAAAAGGGTGTAAAGGCGGCGGCGCAGACCTTCCGTCCGAATCCAGCTTTTAAAACCGAGGAAGCTATCACTACGCTTGGCGTTGGTGAGGCGTTGGTTTCGGTGCTGGATGCTAAAGGTTCGCCTACTATTGTGCAGAAAACTCTCATACGCCCGCCGCTTTCTTTAGTAGGAGCAATGCCTGTAGCGCAGCGTGAAGCTATTATTGCACAAAGTCCGATTAAAGGCGTGTACGATGAGCTGATGAATAGGGAATCAGCATATGAGCTGTTGAATGTAAAAGTGCAAAAAAGTGTTGCTTCTGATGCTGGTGGAATATGGGGTGTGGTTTCCGGCGCGGTTGCAGGTGTTGCCGGTTCCGGTGCTTCGCAAGCTACTAGCAATTATACACCACGTTCTGCCAGTGCAAAACCAAGAGGGCGTGAGCCGGACAGCATGATCATGACCATGACCAAAAGCGTGGTGCGGGCAGCTGGTTCGCAGATAGGCAGACAGGTGGTTCGCGGTCTGCTGGGCGCAATGCTGAAGAGATAATCATTTAATAACAAGATGATAAGATTGCAAAAATCTCATAGACGTTACCATGGCTAATGTATAAAATACATTGCTGATAATTAACTTTTATATGGGTGTAATATGAGTGAAAAAAAACCTAATGAAGAACAAATAAAGCGGGCTAAAAAATGGCTGGTTGAGGTTCTTACGGATAATACCGGATTAAAAGACGGTAATGATGATATTTT
>JBEBHV010000064.1:0-9460 GCA_040080715.1 Rickettsiales bacterium
TATAGAAAAATACTTTAACGAAACTTTCCATATAGAGAACGAATATATAATGCAGCTAAACCCGTGCAAATATGAGATTATCCCTCAATTTATTATAAAAGAGTGTGATTTATCTTTAGAACCTACGCAACCAGTAGCTTATTAAGCGCATTTTCCCACTCGTTCTCAAACACCATGTGGAAAGAGATTTTTTCTTTAGAATTACAAATTATAAATTCACTCTTTATACTTGGTAAAATAGCTTACTACCTGCTCAAACGATATGAACTTAATTGCTTGAAATTCGCCATATTCCACAAAAACAAAATCATACTTCACCTTGTTTTGCAGCTTGTTAATATCCTTGCACCATTCTTTCAACCGCGCAGTCTTTAGCGGAACATCCAAATCCTCTATTCCCTTAGTTTCTACGATGTATATTTCCTTATCGTTTTTCTTAACGATAAAATCAGGATAATAATTTGATATATCGCCACTTTTATTAATGTAATCTAGCTTGAAATTCACACCAAAATAGTTTTTGGCAAATGACACAATATCATTGCAACCGTCAAGAAAAGAGGCAAATTCAAGCTCAAAATGGCTATCACCAATAATCTTATTAAACACGCTTTTCTTTGGTTGATAAAATGCCTGTTGATTTGCAGAAAACGGTCGGGTTTTTCTTAATTTGATATTTCCATCAATAACCGCCTCGCCCTTATCTTTAATAGTAAGTGCGTTTATTTGCATTTTGAAAAAATTATAGACTGTTTTGCTGATTTCTGGCTCGGATAAATTCCGCATGATATTAAGATTATCTAGTACAACCTTTTTACCAAAAAGATAATTCTGCATAAAATCTTTCACCTTGCCGTGCAGAATTTCTTGCCCACCAATAAGTCGCAAATCCTTTTTTATATTATTCACAAAAAAAGCAATCATACTGTTGCTATCAGGGGAATTCACAGCTTTTAACATGGTAGTATGACTTATTTCATCGGTGGCAATATCCTTAAAAACAATCTCCCTTTGCTCTGCCTCTGAAAATGTCTTTTCTGTAACTGGATTTGTAAATTGACTAATATCTATCTCTGAAAAGTTTTTATATTCCCTATAAATTCTTGGCGTTAGAATAGGAATTTCTATATCCAACTCTTCCATATTCTTTTTTGGATTATCTTCTTCCACTTCTACTACTACAGGCGATTTTGCTTGCGTTCCACTTCCCATAGCAGCGCGTTCAAGCTCAACACCTTCATTTTTAATGGATTGCACAAACTCCATAAATGCAGGTGTTCCCACAACGCTAACCTGCTCAATTATATCAGTCCTTGGAAACATTCTACGCAAACCGCGCCCAAGAGTTTGCTCGGGTAATATATTGCTTTTTGCAGAATAGGCACGAAGCCCGACAATGGTTGTAACATTTTTAACATCCCAACCCTCTTTGAGCATCAGCACAGAAACAACGGCTTTATATTTACTATCAAAGCTATCAATTTTGTTGGCTTGCTCTCTTAATTCCTTGAGTTCGTCATCGGATTTGCCCTTAGCGTCTTCTTTAATATCGCCATTATTATTGGTATGAATCACCAAAACTGCATTTTTTAATTCGGGAAAAGTTCTTTCTAGGTATTCAGCCACATCATCACAATTTTTTGTGTCGTCAGTCATTACAAATAACAGGGCTTTTTTACCAAGTTTTTTATATTCCTGATAAGCCTTACTCCACTCTTCGACACCAAGATTGATATAATCAGCGTATTTTTCTGAAAATATTGAGCTTTGCACTTCGTGCAGCTTTCCAATGCTCGCCTCATCGGGCAATACAGGGTGTTTTACAATGTTTTGGTGGATTGCCTCAACCAATGGATAATCTGATATTGTTTGAACGAATATACCGCCGTTATTATGTTTTGGCGTGGCGGTAACATCAATCTGCATGGAAAGGAATTTATCCTTCATAAGCAGTTTATTGTGAATATCCTGTATAGACTTAAACCATGCAAGCCTTGGGTCATGCACATGGTGAGCTTCATCATTTATAACCATCAGCTCGTCAATATCTCTGACTATCAAGCCCAAATCGGTTTTGCTGTCATTGGTTTTGCCCTTTGGTTTTTTACCAAGAAAATAGTCGGTGGTGTCGTCGTCATCAAAAGACGGGGTGATTTCATCATTAAGATATACTCGGTGGATATTGGTAAGGAAGATATTGCCAAATTTATTGATAACTCGCACATCATCCTGCAAGTGCAGCTTAACTTCAAAGTCATCCTGCCAATTCTGCCCCTCAAAGCCATTTTCTGGTATTAGTGGGTCTTCATTGAAGATCTTTAATCCTTCAAAGTCGTTTTTAATTCTATCCAGCACAATGATATTTGGTGCAATAACCAAGAAATTGCTGGATAGATCAGAATCCCTTTCATATTTTCTATGAAAATAACTCCAAACAATTAGCAAACTCATAACTTTGGTTTTGCCACTGCCCGTTGCCATTTTGATAACCAGCCTCCGCCAGCTCTCATCAAACATACTGCCACTGACATTGCCAGAAGCGTCATATCGCATCAAATCGTGTTTGTCTTTGAACTGAATTACATCATGCAAATAGATAACTGTTTCTAAACTTTCTCTTTGAGCAAAGTAATATTTGAAATCAGCTATATTGCCGTCAGATTGTGGAAGTAAATGTTCAGTTGCAAACCACCATTTAAGTAAAGCCCTGCTGGTTTCTGATGCGCCTTCGTAATCATCTTCCCGCCATTTATATACTTCCTTGCGTAATTTATGCACCAGTGGCGGAAGTAGCCTATCATATAGCGATTCACGAAATAATTCATCAGACGGCAACCACCGCACTTCAGGCTTTAGAATCTCATAAGGTGATTTTGGAAATTGTGGGTGTATTGCCATTTATTTGTCTTTCTTTATCTCAAACACCAACATCAATAATTTTCATGGTATCGTTGCCGAATATATCAACCACTTTTACCGCCACCTTATAGCGACCTTTGGGTAGTTCCCGTGCAACGGAAGTTAGCTCAAGCTCTCTGTTTTTCTTGGTACGGAATGATTGCCATTCATTTTCAAAAATATAATCACCTGTCCACACTTCTTCTAGTTCACCAGCATCGTTGGTTTTGCGAACAAACTCTTTTTTGTTCTCAAAATTAAAATCAACACTCCAATAATCAATCCAATCCGACCATTTTTTAGTAAGAACTTCTTCGGTTATTATGCCGTCTTTATCTTTGCTGATTTTAGTGATTATACCATTTTCCAATGTAACCTTGCTGCCACCATTTTTGAGATTATTGATAATTTGCTCTTTCAAATCCTGCGTATAATAAACGCAGAAATCAGTTAGCTGTACGGCAAGAGTTTTGCCCTTCACAATCGGTTTTACTTCAATGTATGAAACATCATGGAAAACCACTTGGTTTTTAGCAATCGCACGCTTATCAAACACATCTTTAGGGATATATTTCATGGCAAGGTCAATGCCTTTTGCCCGTGCGTCTTCCTGTATTTTTGGCACAAGCCCTTGCTCAAAATCAAAACCCAAAATATCAACTTTGGTGATTTGTTTCTGACGACATTCGTTGATAATTTCTTCCACAAATAGCCTTGTAACTGGCAAATCAATTGCACCAATGGCAACCAATCTGCCCGCTTTCTTGGCTTGGAAGGTTTTGAAACCTGTAACGCGCTCCGCCTTGAAAGCGGAAATTATCAGGCTTAGAAAATCCTCCTCCCGCTTTTTGATTTGTTGCTCTTTTTCTGCATCCCGCAAATTGGGATTGATACCGACAAAATGCTGCCGTTCATATTTGCCGAGGTTGAGTATTTCAAAGGCTCGCCAGCTTTTATTTGCTTTTTTTAGTTCCCGCTGCGCATTGATTAAGCGTTTACGGGTGGTGTGAATAGCGAATTTACCCAAATCTGAGCCTATCCATTTACGCCCCAGCTTTTCTGCCACTGCTAAAGTCGTTCCTGACCCTGCAAAAAAATCCGCCACAATATCACCCTCGTTGGAAGATGCTTTTATGATTCGTTCAAGTAATGTTTCTGGTTTTTGTGTTGGATAATCAAGCCGTTCTCCAGACATTGAATTGATAAAATTAATATCTGTCCAAATATCATCAAGAGGGATTCCTTCTACTTCATCCAAGTAAATTTTAAGACGCATACCACCCGTGTTGGTATAGTAAATTTTGTTTTCAGTTTTTAATCGCTCAACCGTTCTGTCTGGTGTTGCATTACCGAGAAAGGCATCCTTAAATCTTCTTCCATCAGGCTCTTTATGACAAAATCGTTGTTCTACATACTCTTCACTGTATGGAACAAATTGAGTGTTATATGTAAATGAATCTGATTTTTTATAGGCTAAAATATCATCATGGTTTTTACCCATAGCATTTTTGCCTTTGTAACCACTAGATGTCTGTCTTTTCCATATAATATGATTAAGAAAATGGCTATTCCCAAAAACCTCATCCAACACCAGCCGAATATAACTATTAACCCGCCAGTCGCAATGAACATAAATACTGCCATCATCCGCCAGTAAATCTTTCATCAGGCACAATCGTTCATAAATCATGGAAATAAAACTATCAGCACCTTTTCCCCATGTGTCCCGATACGCCAGCTCTTCCAAAACCGTTGGTTCTTTGGTGAGTGTTTCATCACCAATTTCTATATTCATGGAAAAATCCGCACCAACATCAAACGGCGGGTCAATATAAATCAGCTTGATGCCACCTTGTTTTTCTATCTCTTCTCGGATTAAACCATTTTTTAGTGAGGACAAAACCAGCTTGTTATCCCCCCAAATTAGTTTGTTATTCCAGCCTTTTATCTGTCTGCCTGTTTTATTATCAAATAAATCCGACTGCATTTGAATTATAGATTTTTCTTCTCTTGGCTCATCCACCTGCTCAATCGTCTGAAACGGCAACACTATGTTACAAATATCATTGCTCTTGCCATTCCAAACCAGCTCAACCTCTCGCTTATCATCAAACAATAAAAAGCGATATTGGTCGGGCAAAGCCTTACCTTGTTCCAGCAATTTTACAATATCTCTGATTTCACCACTGCTAAGCTGTGCCATTTATTTACTCTTAATTATTTTTGGGCTTTATATTTTACCAATAGGCATTTTGTTAATAAGTTGCAACGCCTAAAACCTAGTTTTTGCCTTCAATTCATCCCAATATGCTGCTGCAAACGCCGCGCAGCTTTGGTATATTGCTTTTCTTCCTTAATAATTCTCTTGCGCACGGCGGTTGCTTCCACCTTCTGCCTTTCGCGCAAAGCGGCAATGGCGGCGGCTCGTTTCTCCCGTATTAAATGAGGGTTACTGCCAACACCACCAGCCGCTACATCCGCAAAGCAAGCCTTGACGCTCTGGCTTTGCACTTGCCTTGCGTTGTCATTACTATTATTTGCACTGCGTCCTAGTCCTCCCCGTGCAGCTCCGCCGCTTGCACGAGTTTTATCTTTCTCGTCCTATATCCTTATCAGGCGATTTACTTACGATGATTGCTGGCTCTGGCTTCGCTTCTCTAATAACAGTTTTGGCATTCTTTGCCTGACGGGCGGCTCTTGCCCGATCTCCAGCCTGTAGCTCCTCCATCCGCTTTTTCTCTTCATTACGGCGCACTGCCTCACGCTGCATAAAATCCGCAATTTGCTTTTGCTTCTTTTGCTCAAGCTCTGCTTTTTTAGCAGCAACAAGTTGAAGGTGTTTTTGCTCCTTCTCGTGTTGCCGTTCATCACGGGTTTTGAATTTTGGATTGATTGCCTTTGCGACTGTTTCCGATATTTTGCCTTTTGTACTTAAAGCCGCTTCTGGCGCAGATGGCTGTATCTTCGCTAAAACCTCTTTTTCACGGGTTTTGAACTCGGTTTCAATCTGCCTTTTATGGTGTGCCTCGCGCAATTGCTGGGTACGCTCTAAATTTTTCCAATCCACCGCCTCTTGCAATTCGGTCTTGGTCGCAAATTGTAAACTTGAACCACTACCACTCACCCGCGCCATTTGTGCCGCAAGCGTGGTTGTATTGCTCACCGTTTCCCTATCCACAAAAAGCTGTGTGCCATGTGTGGCGCGGGTCATGGCAACGTAGCTGGCTTGGTCACGCCAATGATAACTATGTAGTAAATAGGCATTATCTAGCGTTTTACCCTGCCCTTTATAAATCGTTCCCGCATAACCAAGCCCAATTTCTGCAAACTCTTTTTTATCAAAACGCACCTTCTGCCCTGCATCCGTCATCACGGTGCAATGGTCGCCCTTGATTTCCGTCATCGTGCCAACAACACCATTCAAAATGCCCTGCTGCTTATCAGTCGCGCGAAACTGTACCCTATCGCCTTCCCCTATTAACACATCGCCGCGACTAGTCTTGAACTCATGCAACGCACCAACCCGCCCCCGTGCGATTTCTTCGCCCTGTAAAGTCGTGTTCAATAAATCAACGTGCTGATTGGTATAAGCAAAAACAAATTGTTTCCCGCGCGAAACTTCGGTGTCATCTTTCCAGCGTTCCACAAGGGCGTTTAACGCTTTATCTGGCGTGTCCTGCCAGTGAATACAACCTTGCTTGTCATACGCAGCCAACCCTTCTGCAAAACGTCCAGCCGCAAAATCCTCTGACGCTTCCCGCGCCCATTCATCGCGCTGCCGTCTCACAATGGTCAAAGAAGTGCTGCCAACATTGTTTCTAATTTCACCAAACAAGCCGCCACGCTCAACGCTCGCAAGCTGCCTGTCATCACCAACCAGAATAACCCGCGCCCCTGACTTGTCCGCATGAGTAAGAAGTTTGCCAAGCGTGCGGGTGTCAATCATCGCCGCTTCATCCACTATCAGTACATCCCCCCGCGCAAGTGTTCCGTCTGCCGTGCCGTGTTCTGCGTGCCATAACAATGAATGAACAGTACGGGCTTCTATAAACCCGTCGCGCTGCATATCATTTACCACCGCATTCGTAGGCGCAAGCCCAATAACCCTGCACCCCTCACGTTCAAAAGATTCACGTACCGCACCGATAGTATGGCTCTTGCCAGTTCCCGCCCGTCCTTCAAGAATATGCAGCCGCCCATTGCCCGATGTTACATACCGCACCGCCTCCATCTGCTCATCATCAAGGGTGCGTTCCTTAGCCGTAACCTCAGTGGTAGCAGAATCCACAGCTACAGCTTTTTCCTCCGCCATACGCACCGCCCGCGCCAGCGTTTCCTCTTCCTCACAGCGTACCCCTAAAGTAGTGTAATACTGCGTTGCCTCTTCGGTATTGCGGTCATACAAAGTTTCAATGGCTTGCGTTGTAAAAAATACTTGTCTTAAATCCCCTGCATCCTTGCCGTCCTGCGCCGCCTCTTTTTGCATAATAGAAACAGCTTTATTAAGCTCATCCTCCGAAAAATACGCTCGGTGATAAGTCAGTTGCTCGGCTAATTTATCCGCAAGCCCCACAAGCTCACCCATACCCATAGGCTCTGGATGTTCGCGCTGCCGTTCAGACAAAGCATTACGGTGTTGCGCCTGTAATGCCCGTGCCGTCTCAACATCTGGCACGTTGGCATTCGCAAGGTCGGCTAGACGTTCGCGTACGTTTGCCGCCTTCACCTCTTTGCTAAGGCAACGCGCCACACTATGCACCCCGCCCGCTTCATCTATCACCACATAATCACGGCGGTCGCCACGCGCTAAAAGATAGCCCTTACCCTCTAGCCCTTGCCTAAACGCCGCCCCATTATCCGATTGCTCCCACGCACCCCTTATATCAGCCCGAACCTGTTTTAAGTCCATCATAAGGCGGTGGCTCTGCTCTTCCTCGCTCCTCGATGCGCTGCGTTGTAAAGCAGGTTGCTCTAACATCTTCACCCGTTCGCGCTCCATCCATTCCGCTACGTCCTCCCGCCCTTGAGCGCGTAATTGCCGCATAACATGGTCGTGCTGACCTGTAAAAACAAAACGATGCCCTAAATCATGTTCAATGATACGGGCTGCAAGATGGATTTTTAAGCGGTCGTGACTCATCCGTACCGATTTTAATGTATCAGGGTTGATACGTGAAAATGCGATATGGATATGTTGCTCCCTGTCCTTCTCATGCTCCACCACCACCCGCGCATTTTGGTCTAGCCCTAATTGTTTAGCTATCACCTCTATTGCATAAAATTTTTGTGCGTCCGTAAAACTCTGCCCACGCTCTGGATTCAAAATCGCATGATACATATGCTGTTCGCATCTCGTGCCTTTGGCGATAGCTTCCAGTTCCTCCATTGCACCCTTAACATCATCCGCAATCGTTCCCCGCACCTGTAGCACCCGCGCCGATTCCCCATCATGTTCATTCAAAAGATAATGCCCAAGCTGCGGCGCATTATCTCGGCTTGCCCCCTTGCCTATCATTGCAACACCTCCAGCAAAGCCGCCCGCATAACCCCTAAATCATCAAGAGCAGGGCGCAACACTGCCACCGCAGGAAAATGCCCTTGATTGGCTAAACGTGCCAATTGATTGAGGTTTGAACCTATCTTGCCAATCTGCGCCAAAATGGCGGCAAGCTCCGCCGCATCCGCACGATGGCGTTTGCGGGTGGAGCGCGGCGGTTTCTTCACAAGCTTCTGGCGGGCGTAGTCGGCTATTGAAACGCCAGCCGCCGATGCGGCGGATCGTACTGTTGCCAGTTCCTCCGCCGTTAAACGGTAGGTGCTGACATATAATCTTTTGGAAGGGTCGGGAGAAACTGAAGAACCGCGCATAAAAAACCTTTCTTGGCTTTGGGGATGCAACGGGGGTGTTCCGCCCCCTTGTCAAGTCGCCTGCGGATACATTTGTGTATTCGCAGGCATAGCTTGCAACACCTATTCTACACTTTACTTTTCTCTCTTTCTAGCTTTTTCTTATCCTGCCTTCCGCACCACTTTTCCCACTATTTTATCCTCCAGCCCCAAGTGGTTTGCTTTTGTTTCCTGAGTCCTGCAATACGCCTTCTATCATTATAAAGGGTCTACAGTCACAGTAGTGTCTCCAATCGTCATGCTGACACCTTGCTTAGACTGCTGCTTTTTCTGATTGGCTTTAATGTATGGCGTTATTTCTTCAATTGCATTGGAGATAGATGTAACAACTGGCTCAGTTCCCCATTTTGCGCTTCTGGTATGACTTATAAATATAGGCGTTCCATCCATCAATCTTAGCATGATGATACTTCCTAGTGTATTTCCTCCATACCATTCTTTAGCATTGCCATCTTCAACTTTGGCAATTTCACTAACCATAGCTACCATTCTTGGTTTAATAAGACGAATAAATTTATAGCCTTTGTAAGCCAAATATAGAAAACACATCAACATAGAAAAAAGCACAAAGCGAGCTACATAAAATGAATTATAAATATCTTGTTCACTCGCATTATAATGCTTTTGCAAATCCGTATAATAACCATCACTGAAA
>JBEBHV010000065.1:0-9451 GCA_040080715.1 Rickettsiales bacterium
AAGCCAAAACATGTTGAAAATACTGGATTGCTTCCTGCCACGCTATGCTCGCAGTCGCAATGACAAGAATTGGGGATTTTTACTCTCAAATGACTATATGACAGCCGTTCATTCCTGATATGCAAGGAAGTTATGGGTATTTTAGAAAGATAGCTGGTGGTAAAATTAGTAAGGATTACTTGCTTGACCTTTGCTGTAATAATCCAATAATCTGCTCTCTCAATAAGCAATATGGAGGATATTATGAATTTACACAAAATGATGAAGCAAGCGCAGGAAATGCAAACAAAAATTGCCTCACTGCAGGAAAAAGTTGAAGCTGAAGAAATGAGCGGTACGGCTGGTGGTGGCATGGTTTCGTTGCGTATAAATGGCAAGCATGACCTGCTTAAGGTGAACATTGATGACAGCTTGATGAAGTTGGAAGAAAAGGAAATGCTGGAAGACCTTATTGTTGCAGCTTTCAGGGATGCCAAAGAAAAAATGGATAGCTACTCTTCCAGCCAGATGAGTGCGGTTACCAGCGGTCTTAACTTGCCGCCGGGAATGAAACTGCCATTTTAAAGTATCTTTCACCTTGTGGCACATTCCGATATAGATGAACTGATCCGCTTATTTTCCCGGCTTCCCGGGCTTGGGCCACGCTCGGCACGGCGGGCGGTGCTTACCATGATACGCAGCCGCGAACAGGTTATGCAGCCTATTCATAATGCTCTGGGCAAGGCTATGGAAAATATTAAAACCTGCCATATCTGCGGCAATCTGGATATGCACGATCCTTGTGCTATTTGCAATGATAGCAAACGCGATAGCTCAACCATCTGTGTAGTTGAGGATTTGTCTGACCTATGGGCGATTGAGCGTTGTAATCTTTATCGTGGCAAATATCACGTTCTGGGTGGCACGCTTTCCGCGATTGACGATCGCGGTCCTTCCCAGCTTAATATTGAATCATTGATGCTCAGGGTGGGAGATGGAGCAGTAAAAGAAATAATACTGGCAACCAACGTTACTATGGAAGGACAAACCACTGCACATTACCTGACCAACCGTTTGAGCAGTTATAATGTAAATATTTCCCGATTAGCACAAGGTATACCTATGGGTGGGGAGTTGGATTATCTGGACGACGGAACACTGGGAGCAGCTCTAAAAGCTCGCCTGCCGTTTTAATATTGATTATTTTTTCACCGGTTTGGTTTCCGGCTTAACACTATCTCCCCATTCCTCAAGAATACGTTCCTGCGCCCTTTCCAGCGATGATGAACGCAGCTTATATTGAATGTCGAGAAACATATAAGCTATCTGACTGCTGAAATGAATCATACCCCAGCCAATAGCTGCTCCACCATAAATAAAAATCCACACATTCGGATTACTAATAACCGAGCCAACTTCGTAGTGCTTCATTTTTAATCCTGAAACAAAAATCGGGGTAAGTGTGGGGATAGTTGCTGCAAGGTTACAGGCAAATATCGTGCGGAATGTGGTGATATCATAATCTTCATCCATAAAATAAGCGGTTATAGATGGAAGAAGAGCAAGTATAAGAAAAATAAAACCAAGCTGCAGCAATCCAATCAGCAATATACATACGATAACAGAAAGTGGCAAAATAAGTTTTTGTCCAATTCTCAGCAAGAACATGCTCAATTTCCCCGAATCGCAATTGCAAAACTAACAACCAACGCGGCAATCGCAATATAATGCGCCATTCTGGCACCTAATTGCCTGCTATGTGTCGCAATCATTTCTCTTTTAGTATAATACACTATGTCACTGGAATTTTGTTTAAAATTCTGCACTGCCTGCTGAAAGGCAATCACTTCTGCTTGAGCATAACCAGATTCTATAAACATATCAGCCATTTTTTGTATATTTCCGCTGCGTGCCGCACCTGCCAGCATATTAACAAGCTTACGTTTC
This sequence comes from Rickettsiales bacterium, assembly GCA_040080715.1. Lineage (GTDB taxonomy): Bacteria > Pseudomonadota > Alphaproteobacteria > Rickettsiales > SXRF01 > SXRF01. Next base: position 1,927 of record JBEBHV010000065.1, read on the forward strand.
AGTGTACGACTGCGGATGACATCAAGTAGAGGCAGGATTCTGAGTGCCAGCCAGTTTGTTAGCCCTGGTAGATGTGTTATTCCAGATTTTTGCTGAGCAGCAGCCAGTATTTTTAGTGCTACCATAACCTGATGCTTAGCGAGGATAGGCTTTGCACTTAACGATGGCAGGTAAATATCATGCTGCACATTAAGGTGACTGGTGATAAAAGCTGCTATGTGCTTGTCGATAGGATCACTGTTCTGTGCCAGTTTAGGCGCAAGCTTATCAAGAGCTTTAAGCATAGAAGACAAGGAAGATACATACATTCCAGCAAGCATAGGACTCATACATTTCATTTTCGGGTTCAAGTCATAAAGTATACGCTCAATTCCAAATCCTATCCCGTTATTGCGGATAACACCACGAAGACGATCCAGCTTCACAAAAATTGCATCAACGGCACTATTATCTGATTCAATTTTTTCTGTATCCTTATTTTTTTGCCCGGCAATAATGTGGAACATGCTAAGCTCAATAAATTGCATCAATAGCTGGAGTTCAAAATCCGACTCTTTAAATACCATGTCAGCAAAAACTGTACCTATACCATCAATATGAAAAGACAGCTTTCCAAGACGGACAGGACCGGAAGGATCAAATATAAAAATAGCCCGCATAATTTGTTCATTTATATACGGATCATTCTTTTTGGCAGAAGTACTGATAAGCTTGGTAGTTCGCAGGAGATATTCGTTTAATTCCTTGTTTCTTAGAGATATGGCAACCCATGTCGATAGTTGCCCACTGGCAAATATTTCTGGGACAGATTGCCAATGATGAAAGAATATATCCGCAACCTCCCTGCGGGTGTAAGCTACTTCATCTTCAAATTCAAATGGTCTTATAGCTTCCTGCGGAGGAGGGGAAGGCATAACATTATAGCGTTTTCCATCCAGCCAGGCTTTAAGATATTTATGCCCCCATCGATCTTGGTAATTCTGGCTCAGCAACCCACGAAAAAAATCGAAAAACACTTCCGGCATATCCTTGTTGCGGGTAAGTGCATTAAAAGCCCCTTCTTTTAGGATTTTTCTGACCAGTACATTTTTATCCATTTCCTTAAAATGGTTTATCCCATAAAGGATATGAAGTATTACAACGGCTAGCGCGTAGAAATCCTGCGTGTTATTTCCCTCTCCTTTTCCTGAATGCAACGCCTGCATACGCTCAACCGGTTCATAATAAAAAGGCTGAGAAAAACCACAAGGTTCAATAGTGCATGGCCCAATCAGCAATTCACTTGCCTCGGAAGGATTATAGAATATATTTTCACAATTAATGTTTCCATGCGTTATCCCTAAGTCATCGAGATGTTGTATTGCAGAGGCGATTGGCGCAATAATATTATGACAGATAAATTCAAAACTGGGGCGGGTTTTGCTTGCAGCAATAAGTTCCGATAGCTTTCTTCCTTTAGGCTTTTCATATATGATGACAAAACGCTCTTCATTTGCCTGCGAAATATCTGTTACATTCGTGGTGACTAACGACATAATGTTAGGATGAGGCGAACTAATCAACGGGTTTATTATGTGTGTCCTTTGTATAGTTGCGTTATTGCATACAAAGGCAATTAATTCCCTTTCAGGATTTTTCATATCGATGACGCTATAAGCGGAAGCCGATTCAGAAGAAAAATACGGTAATGGGGTGTTCATGGAGATTTTATAACGACCATCTACCGTATCAGGCTCACTTTTTAAGAACCCGGTCGGAGTATATCCCTGCAGGAATACACTCAGTGTCTTACTTAATTCCAGCTCAAAATCAGACTTTGCCATAGATTTTGGCAGAATGTCTGGCTGTTTTGTAACTAATTCCTGTGCCATATTCCAAACCTAACTGGTTTTTATAATATTGCTAATAATTATAATATTCCTGATTTATTTCTTCATTAGGAAAGCAAATCGAAATATAGAAAACCATATAAACCGATTCTTGACGATGCAAAAGAAAATAAAAATACTATAACAGAAAATTTCTGCTGTAACAGTCTATTATAACTATCAACTGGAATATATTGGAAGCACTATTTCTTTTCTGCATTATTAGCAGGAGCTTCCACCGCAGAACCATCTTGAGAAGAGTTATCTTGCTTATTTTGATCCAGATTGGTGGCAGGAGTTTTGAGTTTTCCCAGAGACTTATCATTATTTTTTGCAGAGCTATTTGCAGCAACTCCCCCAGTTGCTTTTACAGTTTTTGCCTCTGCCGATTTAGCAATATTATCAATAACATTATCAACGCTAGGCGGAGTTACGCTTTCGGGCTTTACAGCAGCAGGTATTGTTACAGGAACCGACTCCTCGCTCTTGATTTTGTTTACATTAGGCAGAGCAGGGGCTGCAGCTGGTTTAGTCTCTATTTTTTCATCCTTAATCTCATCCTTAATCTCATGGGCAATAATCTCACCAATAGATTTCACCTCGCTCTTGGTTGCATCCGGCTCCTGAATTACGGTTATTTTTGATGAATTATCCTTGGCGGCAGCTGGCTTTTCCTTCTTTGGTTTGGTTTTATCTTCAGGAAGTTTTTCTACCGCAGACTTTTCATTCTTGTTTGCACTCCTGTTTTCTGCACTATTTAAAGCTTCAAGATTTTCCCAAGCTTTCTCATAATAAGTTTTGCTTTCGGTAAGAGCCATATTTAAATAAGACTTGGCGAGGGCATCATCTTTCGCCAGATGAGCATATAACCCAAGATTATTTTTCAAAGATGGTCCACTTAGATATTGTTCAGCAATCTTACGTGAATCGGCAAGCTTGCCTGCGCTTGCATAAACCAGTGCAAGGTTCAGATCTATACGTTTACGTCCAGAGCTGCCAATGGCACTCTGTGTAGAAGCTTTCAACAATGTATCAACAGCAAGATCATATTGCTTGTCCAGTGCTTGAGACAAACCAAGGTTATTCATAATCGCAATATTAGACGGGCTTTGTTTCAAAGCTTCTTCAAAATATTTCATTGAATCAGGATATAACCCCCGCGTTACGAAAAGAATTCCCATCGCATTAAGAGATTTCCAGCGTTTCCCATCAAGTTTCAGCACTTCCTCAAGTAGCACGGTTGGAGTCTCAAAATCACCCTTAGCCATGAGAGCCAGAGCTTTTCCCTCTTTTGCTGCAACATTGGCTTGGTCTTTCGCTATGATTCCATCATAAACGCTGATAGCTTTGTCATATTCACCGCTACGACGCAGGCTGTCAGCCAATAGCTGCACAACATCATTCGTTTCCGGGTCTTTTTCCAATATCTGCTGGTATATTTGTGATGCCTGAGCGAAATCCTCATTCTTTTCTGCACTCTTCGCAGAAGCCAGCTGATTCTCATGCATGCTCGGAATTTTTGGGCCTTCAAGGCTGGAAAGAAAATTTTGACCGTCAAGTGGTAACATTCCGCCATTCTGGTCACAGGCAGAAAGCAACATCAATAAAGCGGCGGAAGAAAAAATTACAGGATAAGACTGGCGCATTGGTTTTCCTCATAAAATATTATTTCAGACTAGCGAAACTAACTCTATATAAGAGAATTGCAAGGATTATATAAACCAGATGATAGCATGCTTATTTGTGTGATACTATAGTTTAACTATTGATTTTTCTATATAAACCTTAAAATGCTTATCAAAAAATTGATTGAAAGATATATTTTTTGCATTTGCCATAATCAAAAATGCTAATTATGCTAGTATCATGACTTCTGATAGAAAATCTCCCCAAACTTTTTTTAAGCACAAGCATTTGCTAGGCATAGACGGTCTTTCCCGGGAAGATGCTTATTGCGTAATGGATTTAGCAAAAAGTTATATCGAAAAAAACCGCAAGCCCGATAAGAAACATGCTATTTTGAAGGGTAGAACCCTGATAAACCTGTTTTTTGAGAATTCCACCAGAACCCGTACATCCTTTGAACTGGCTGGTAAAAGGCTGGGTGCGGATGTTATCAACATGTCGGTTGCCACTTCTTCCACAAAAAAGGGCGAAACCCTGATTGACACGGCAATGACGCTCAACGCCATGCACCCTGATTTCATAGCTATGCGCCATCCTGAAAGCGGTGCGGTGCATTTGCTGGCAGCGAAGGTAAATTGTTCGGTGATAAATAGTGGCGATGGTTGCCATGAACATCCAACACAGGCATTGCTTGACGCGCTAACCATCCATCAGCGCAAAGGGAAGGTTGAAGGGCTGACAGTGGCTATTTGTGGTGATATTCTGCATAGTCGTGTGGCGCGTTCAAATATGAAATTATTAAATCTCCTCGGTGCAAAAGTGCGGATTATCGCACCGCCTACGCTTATGCCGCCGTTTCCTGAATCTTTTGGTGTAGAAATATTCCATGATATGCGTAAAGGTCTTAAAGACTGCGATATTATTATGATGCTGCGCCTGCAAATGGAGCGGATGGACGGTAATTTTATCCCAAGCATCCGCGAATTTTTCCATTTTTATGGTTTGGATGAGGAAAAACTTTCATATGCCAAGCCAGACGCTCTTATTATGCACCCCGGTCCTATAAACCGTGGTGTAGAAATAGATACAAGACTGGCGGATGACCTCAATCGCAGTGTTATTCTAGACCAAGTTGAAATGGGAGTTGCCGTACGTCAAGCAGTTCTTGAGTTATTGGCAAGGAATTTTTAAGAATTTTGGCTTGCATAAAGTGAGCCATTGGAGTAGTATCTGTGGGTAGGAAAATTATTAAAGTTCTTAGACTTGCAATATTTAATAAGCGTACAAAAAAACTGTTTTCTGAAGCAGAAATAGAGGAGTTGGTAGAGTATCTTTCGCAAAACCCTGAAAAAGGAAGTGTTATTCCTAGTATGAAGGGTTTACGAAAATTACGATGGTCGCTGGATAATCAAGGCAAGCGCGGTGGAAGTAGGGTTATTTATTATTACCATAGTCCAGAAGGGCTTATTTTGTTGTTTTCTGCATATGCCAAAAATCAGCAGGAAGATATGGATGCGGCGGAGAAGAAAATGTTAAAGGCAGTTTTAGAGGAATATTTTGAGGAATAAAGTTATGGCAACAAAAAAAATATTAAAGGATAAAAAAAAACTAAGCCCTTTGGCGCGCGACATACTTGAGGGACTTGGAGAATATGCTGCATATAAACGTGGAGAAAAAACTGGAATTAAAGTTTATACATTTCCAAAAATTCCTAAAAATGTTGATGTGAAGGCTATTCGTGTTAAGCTCGGTATGACGCAAGAACAATTTACCAGCTTTGGATTTTCATTGAGTGCTATTCGCCACTGGGAAGCGAATCGTCGCACTCCTGAAGGTTCGGCGCGCACTTTACTCAGTGTGATTGAACGTAATCCAAACATTGTGCTGGAAATATTGCATTAGTAAACTATAGGCAGGCGGTGTTGGAGCTGCTAGCAAGGAATTTTTAAATTGAAATATAAATATGAGCTAATTAAATGACTAAAAAACAACATTTCATAATGCCAACCCATCAAAATGATGCGAACAAAAAAGTTGCGTATGTTAATGCGCGCCTGTTTGACGCGGAATCTGGGTTAGATGCAAAAGGAAGTTTGCTTACCATTGGTGACAGCATAGCGGATTTCGGCGAGCGTTTATTTAACGATGGCGTTCCTGAAGGCATTGAAGTTGTGGATTGCAAAGGGCATCTGCTTTCACCGGGGCTATTGGATATTCAGGTGCATTTCCGTGAACCAGGACAGGAATACAAAGAAACTATCGCCACAGGTAGTAAATCGGCAGCAGCGGGCGGGGTTACAACAGTTGCCTGTATGCCTAACACCAAGCCGGTGATTGATGATATTTCCGTGGTTGCCTTTATCCATAAACGCGCACGCGAAACAGCTTACGTAAATGTTCGCACCTACGCCGCAATAAGTAAGCACATGAAAGGTGAAGAAATCACCGAAATGGGTTTGCTGGTTGATGCTGGCGCAGTGGGATTTACTGATGATGGCCTGCCTGTAATGAACGCTGGCGTGATGCGTAAAGCACTAGCTTATTCGCGGGAGCTAGGTGTGCCGATTGCCCAGCATGCCGAAGATTTGAATTTGTCTTGTGGCGGTTGCATGAATGAAGGAAAAATTTCGGCACAGCTTGGCGTAGCTGGAATTCCCAACGCCGCCGAAGCGGTTATGGTGGAACGTGATATAATACTCGCAGAACTCACTGGCGGGCAATATCATGTACTGCATATCTCCACCGCAGAAGCGATTGACGCTGTACGCCGCGCTAAAGCTAAAGGACTGCGGGTAACTGCTGAAGCTGCACCGCATCATTTTACCCTGACTGATGAAGCGGTTTTGGAATACCGCACCTTCAGCAAAATGAACCCGCCACTACGCGCAGAAAAAGACCGCATGGCAGTTATCGAAGGCCTGAAAGATGGAACGATTGATGCCATTGCCACCGACCACGCCCCGCATGATCAGGAAAGCAAACGTGTGCCGCTATCATCGGCAGCATTTGGCATAGTCGGTTTGGAAACCATGCTGCCGCTTTCGCTTTCTCTATATCACCAAAAGATTATGCCGCTGCGCGATGTTATGGCGGCAATGACCTATAAACCTGCTGATATTATCCACGTAAATTCTGGGCGGTTACGCAAAGGTGCGCGCGCTGACCTCGCGCTTATTGACCTTGATACCCAGTGGAGCATCGACCCAAAACAGTTTATGAGTAAATCCCTGAATTCGCCATTTGATGACTGGCCGGTTAAAGGCCGCACCATCCGCACAATAGTAGGCGGTGATACGGTGTTCTACCTTGAATAAATATGGAATTTAATAGCTGGATTGCCTTTGTAATAGGCACGATAATAGTATGCGGCACGCCTGGGCCAAACATGCTGCAGGTAATGAATTGCAGTATTCGCTATGGTATGAAGCCAGCGTTTTTCACTATGCTAGGCTGTTTTTCTGGGGTGTATATGTTGTTTATCGCTTCCATGCTTGGGGTGGGTGCGTTTCTTATAAAATATCCTGCGGCTTTTGATGTTCTGCGTTACGCGGGGGCAGCGTATTTACTTTATTTGGGGGTAATTATCTGGCTTTCTGCTAACAGCGCATCTATAAATCCTGATGTTCCAATTTTACGCTCTAACAAACATATTTTTCGTGATGGTTTTCTGGTGGGTATCAGTAACCCGAAAGCATTACTCTTTGCCGTTGCCTTTTTCCCCCAGTTCATAAATCCAGACGCACCACAAACTATTCAGTTTGTTATACTGCTCACAAGCTTCGCAGTGATTGAAATAAGCTGGTATCTGCTTTATGCGTTCGGGGGAAGCAAACTTGCAAATTTGATGAAAAAAGATACATTCCGCAAAGCCTTTGACCGCTTTACAGGGGCATTATTTGTGATGTTTGGGGTGTTTTTAATTGCAAAACCGAGGTGTAAAAGTTCAAACAGGTGTGAGACTGTAAAGCCAGTATAATAGGGAAGCTCGCGCGTTTCAATTTCGCAGGCGCGCTTCGCTATTATACTTGCTT
>JBEBHV010000066.1:0-9367 GCA_040080715.1 Rickettsiales bacterium
TGTATACCTGTCTGTAAGTATTTCAGGCTTAATCAGATAAGCCTCACAAATCTCTTTTACCAATTCATCCGAAAAGCTGTAGACAGTAAAGCCAGGTATTTTCTCGCATATCTTTTCTGCGATATAATCCTTGCCAACACCAATATAACCCCTTGAATTTAATCCAATAATCATTTTATACCCCTAATAATTACATTCATGTGCTTATCACGCTTAACATCATATTTTAGGCAAAAATCCTTAAATATCCTTTTTGATAAATTGTTACCCATCATCAATCCTCATCAAAAAATACGTATGTTGCAATCTTTTGGCACACGTCAATATCATCCGCCTCGACGATATTTATTATGTCATTCCTTATGACTGGCGTATTCATCAATACATTGGCATACAATCCCGTAAGCGCTGTAGTGGCTTGGCGTGAATATATATCTTGTGCCAATTGCATAACAGCAGCATCCTTGGCTTTCGGGTTCTGTTTTTTGTATACGACAAAATATCTAGCTATGTTGACGGCATCAATATAAGTTTGCCATGCCGTCATCTTCAAATTTGCTCCTTGGAATGTCATTTCCATTATCTTCTGGATATTATTTATCGGCTTGTAGCATATTTCATCTGAGCTAAAGGATACTGAGCTATACATCATCATCAATATTATTATTACTTTTTTCATTTCATTCTCCGGTTTGGTTAAGTTCGGTGATAATTATAGAGCTATCACCGAACTTGTCAAACTTATTTTTGTGGTATTGGTCACAGTTCTTTAACTTTCTTGCCCTTCTTGTTGATTAACAGTCCAATAACCGCTGGCAAGAAAAGAAAGATTGCTGAAGGTATAGGCGCAACCACAACAGGCACAGGGGTTGGATTACCAGGCACGAATATTGGCGGGATAGTGGGCAGTGGAATCGGTGTAGGAATAACTATAGGTGGTGGCGTTGGTTTAGGCAATGGCTTAGGGGTAGGCAATGGCTTAGGCTTTACTATAGGCTTAGGCTTAGGAACATACATCAACTTCCATTCCCCGTGCTTCTTGCTCTCCCTAACCCACTTCCATACCAATCCTTTAGGTGGCTTAAAGTTGTGTAAGGTGAAGCCCTTAGTTTTCAATATATACCACTCGTATTCTTTTTCATCAGCCTCGTACTTCTTTAGCCACTTGAACCCGACTGGAAGCCTGCCATGATCGAACTTAAACGCCGTGTAGTTGTTTAACGACACTAAGTCGTATTTAACAGTAGCGGCATTTGCGTTTGATGTTGCAACAAGTGCAACAAGTGCTAACATGATTATCTTGAACATTTAATTATCATTTTGCTTTCAAAGTTTGGTTGGTTTCTTAAATTAGTGATCTTTATATGGCTGAATCTTTTGCAATTTCTAAGCATTTTTTTGCATACTCATACCTGTATGCTCCATTATCCTCATCATATCCGTCCATGACAAGATCAATAAGGTCTTGATCGTCAAGCAATCCCATTGCTGTAGCATGGTTATTCCAATCGACACCTGCATTAAGCAGGTTTTTAGACGCCATGTCATACCCTAAACCAGTACCAATCGTACCCAAATTGTCGAGGATATACTCAATGCTTGCAATTGCATTTTGAAACACTTGAACCTTATTAAGCTTTATGTAGTTTGGGTCATTTCTTGAAGCGTAGTTAATCATTTCTACAAGTTTAAAAGTCTTTTGCATTGGCTCATAGCACAGCTCATCTGAGCTAAAGGAAACTGAGCTATACATCATCATCAACACTATTATTACTTTTTTCATTTCATTCTCCGGTTTAGGTTAGTTGGTTTGTTTGCTTTGTTGGTGATAATTATAGGCTAAACAAAACCGGAGTCAAATTTATTTATGTGATATTGGTCACAATTTTAAACAATCCTCAATTTGTTTGCTGGATATGGTATGAGTCCCGATAACGCCATAATCCTTATGGTAATGGATAGATGTCAATTCCCTATTGGTTTGGTCATACTTGTGTGCCGCATAAGCATCGGGCGCGGCTATTGTTGGATGTTGCCATGTCACACAGCCGTTTTTATCATCGATGCTTAGTTGGTGCAAATGCCCGCAATGGATATAACGCCTTATTGCCTTGCCCCATAACTCACTGTAAACAATAGAAAAATGAGAGGCAAGGTTTACGCGTTTACGCAAATGACCATGGTGGTATCCAATCATCGTTTTGCCGTGAAGGATACATGCAAACGGATATGAATCGCCAATTACTTCGACCCTTGTATTATTGGCGTATAGGCGCTTTATCAGTAACCGAAGAGCGTCTGACAGACTCAGGTCATGGTTTCCCTGCGATATGATGACCTTAACCTTTTCGTGCTTATCAAGCAGTATCCTGATTGAGTTAACCATTATATCCACGCCGCACTCAAACATTTTCGCGAATCTTGTATCGGCGTCAAGTAAATGCTTATTTGTTGGTGTGACGGTTTCGTGTGAATCGTAATGGAAAAAATCACCCAGCTGGACAAGCAAAGCAGTTCCTGAGTTTGGGGACAATTCGGCAAGCGTCTTTATCCCGGTCAATATTGTTTTTTCGCATATATCCAAATCCCAATCGGATAGCGTTTCTTCTTTCCATGAATACATTCCAACATGCAGATCGGTTATCGTGTATTGCGTTAAGTATTCATCCGAATTTGATTCAGGCAATGCAGAAACAGCAATAGGTGTTATTGATTCCGCTATAGACTCAACATAATTATAGAAAGCCTTATACTTATCCTGTTGTTTTACATTTGCTTTTACCCAGTGCATAACTGGATTTTCTGAATCAGCCTTAACCAGGTAACTAACGCCAGATAATTGCAAAGGTGCTGGAATATCTTGATTAAGCCCTATTTCAGGGATATTCCCACGCAAAACATCCACCCCTTTCTCCAATCTCCGCCTTAACATTGCCCTAGACCAACCAAGTGAATCAGCCGCCTTCTGCTGTGTGCCGTGAGCCTTTAGCGCGTCAATCGCCAGTGCCGTTTCGTCTTTCATCTCAATATCCCCATTCCGTTGAACGTTTTTTACGTGGTGTGCCGCCCTGTTTTTTCGAGCGTAACACACGTTTGGCATGAGAGCCGCGTACGTTGACAAGGCTTTCTTTTACCGTCATACCTGCATGGATATTGTAGATAAATTTTTGCCTTGCAGCCCTAGCCTCATCCAGTGTATCGAATACGCCAATGTACAGCACACCCATAGCCCTTGATTGAATCTGTGCGCGGAAGCACAACCTACCTGGATGGTAGGCGATGCCGATATTGAGCTCATTCTTATCGGACGGGTCATAATGCTTTCTAATATAATCCTCACGGTCGGTTTTTTGCCCTGAAGGTCTTATCCTAATTAATTGTATTGCAATCATTTTATTAAATCCTATTTTCGTTTTTTTGCCAATCATCCCGACATGCGCTGTCGCACCAACGGCGTGAAACACCTATTTCTTCCTCGCACCATAAGCATATCCCTTCTGGGTTATTAGTGCTTATGTTTTGCGCTATCAGCCTAGACTTATTGAGTTCAACATCAATCAGAAGCCTTCCTAAAGCCTCAGCCTCATCCACCTGGTCTGATGCGTAAGTTATTGGTAACGTTACCATTTCTTCACCTTATCCATTATTTTCTCATAATACTCCAAAGTATCATGGCGTTTGTTTTCATCGGTTATTTGTCCAACCTCTAAAGCGTCATCCTCATCAAGCCCAATATCGACAAGCTGGTTAATGAATGCTTGGACAGGGATTATACGCTCTTTCTTAGAAACTTCAACAAACTGGTAATCTGGTTCGTCAATAAACTCGAATGCCAGTATATCCTTGTATTTCGGGTTCTTTGATGACGGCACTGCTTTCACTTTAGCCATTCTTTTTAGTGCGGTGGGGTTCGACAGGAAGAACTCGCACACCCCTTTATTATCCAATATGCAAGCCCTTTCATAAACCTGATCGTTTTTGCATATCGACTTTAGCGTACCCAATGCCACGGACGATTGCATAAAATCTCCGTTAAAATTGATTATCTTGTTGGCTATCTTCTTGCCCCCATGCCCAAAGCATTCGATAGTCACAAAATGGTCTTTGTTGGTAAAATGATAATAGGCGACATCAAACCAGTTTTTAGACTTCGCCAGTTCCATAGCCTCACCCTTAGTCACCATTTTATACTTACCGTCTGGCGTGGACATAAACCGCGCTTCACAGAATACGCATGATTTAGCCGATATTGGGTTAGCATATCCGCACGGATCACCCTTTAGCCCTATGAAAATTTCGCCATTAATCTCTTTTTCAATATCGGATTCAAGACGCGCCAGGCACTCTTTCTTGGGTGCTTCTGCACCAGTGTTTACAATCTTTTTTGGGTCAATATCAAGGATACAGCCGTGCCTATCGACATTCCCCCCAAAATCCAATACATACCCACATTCCTTCTCGGAATGCGCCCTGATTGCCCTTGTGATGCTTTGTACGTACAATCTCAATGAGGCAGTTGCACGCATTAGACAAACGCAGTCGAGCTTAGGATAATCGTACCCCTCACATAATATATTCGGGGTAACTACCACCCTGACATTATTGGAATCCGTTTCCAGCCAGTCCAGTATTTTATTGCGTTCCCTGGTAGATGTTGACCCGGTTAATACCTTGCACCCTTCACCATATTCCGCTTCGACATCATGCGCTGATTTTACGTTAGAGACGAATATAATCATAGACTTAATGTCGTTAGCCTTGATTTGCTCTTTGGTGTGCCTTATCGATTCCGGCAAAATATCATCAAAACGTAAAGCCGCCTCTTCTTGGTCGAAGTCACGGCCTTTCATCCTAAGCCGTGATGTGTCTATCTTTTTACCGACATTCAGCGTAACGAGAGGTGACAGAAAACCTTTTTCTATCAGCCCTTTAATTTCAGCCTGATACGCCATATTTGTAAAGATAGACGGGTTGCCATTTTTGTCTGGCTCGTGTATCCAGCCTTGCCCCATTCTATATGGCGTTCCTGATACGCCAGCAATCAAAAGCTTTGGGTTTTTCTCCATTAAGTGGTTGATTACCTTTATATACATGCTGTCAGGGTCACAAGATACTGAATGGCCTTCGTCTATCAAAAGCAGGTCAAACTTACCAAGCTGCAAGAACCTCGTGTAGACCGAGGTAATTGTGCCTATAACAACAGGCTTGTCAATGTCGAAACGACCTAATTTAGCGTCTATTATCCCGCAATCGAAAGCATTATCAAGGTGCGATTCAGTTTCAAGAAAGTTTTGTACCGTCAATTTATTCCATGGGCATATTTGTAGCACCCTACCGCCTTTTTTTCTTGCAAGGCGGCTTAGTTCTGCCAGAGTAAGAGATTTCCCGCTACCCGGAGGAAGCATGGCGTAAGGAGTTTCACCATTACGCCACGAGGCTATAATCGAGGCTACGGCTTCGGTTTGGTGTTGTCTTAGTTGTTTTTTATCAGCCATAAAACACACAACCAACTGTTTCGACACCATAAACAAATGCCTCGTCAAATCGGCAATCATGAAAAACACAATCAAACATGCTTGTCCCAACCATTAGGCATTCGGAAAAATTGCATTCTACGAATGTCATTTTGTTAAAAATTGTGTCTCGCATGTTTGACCCGAAAAAATCCATACCATCAATAGTACGGTTTGAAAATGTTATTGATGACAGGTCGGAAAACATCAGTAAATCCTTATCAACCTTGCTTGCGGTAACCAACAAATCTGAGTAGCTAAGGGCGAACTGGGTCCGCTCTATCAGCTTTTTGTTGGTGTGAGCGTGGCTAAAAGATAGCGTCTTGCAGCCTGCCTGTTCGGTCAATACAGTCATTTTCTAAGCCTATAGGAAAATATCAAGATATTAAAAAAGGCATATATTAACATATATGCCCACTTAATTAAATACCTAATAAAACCGAAGATGTTCACGTCTTTCCACGCTCAATCCGTCCATAACTAACTCACCTGATTCTATTGAAGATATTATGTCCCGCTTCAATAGTTTAGTTTGTGGGTCAGTAACTATATAGTATCTTTTTTCCAATGAGTTAATATTAAACGTATCATCAATAACTAAGCTTGGATGGGATTTTTGCAGGTTTATTTTACCTATACCGTCATTATACGACTTAATATCCATATACTGCATAGCAAAGGATATATTCATATCACAGTTATTAATAACATTGTCGAGCGTCTTTAGTTTAGCCTGGTATTTCTCTATTTCGCGGGTAATCGACTCACTCAAAGCTTTGGCTTCGCGCCGTGACTTACCGTAGTAGGTTATTGTTTCCTCATGATTTTTTGCTTCAACAGGAACTCCATCGAGCAAGTCATCAAAGAAATTGGATTCTGATTCGTTTAAATTAAATATGTTCATGGTATTATATACTCCATTTGTATTAGTATTTTGCGTTTTAAGCAGTACATGTATCTTGAATATGCCGCTAGCGTAGCTGAAAAACCCACTAAATGCCTAACCACACTATCTCCCGAAGATATGGCGTGTGCATCATCTTGTTTAATTTGCGTCATTTTTTGTATTAGTATAAGATTAATATCAAAATGGTAAGTCCGGATCTACTTCAAAATCGTTTTCTATATTATCTGGAACTACAGAATCCTTCACATTATTAACCGGAGTTACTTTTGAAGCAGGATTATATTCATCCCACTTTTTAACCACTAGGTTAGTATAAAATTGTTTTGACGACGGATCTCCAGCATCATAATTAATATTATCCCTGGACTCTTCAATCAGTGTTAAGGTTAGCATTTTTCCCTTCATTTCGGGCAATCCCTTAACCCTTACGTCGCTGGTTAATTTTGTTTCATAATCATATCTCTTAACGATGCAATTATTCACAAACTTTAATGAATCAAGGTTGAACCATTTCATAAGCTTTGTTTGTATCAGATTCATACCCATAGTTATTGGGGAATTATTCTTTGCCGAATAAAACCATATGTCGGTTGTATAACCCCATGACTCAGAACTCATCAACTCCAATCGGATAGATTTAGAGCCAGAACCAGCTACGTTCTCATACGCACTTATTACCGTAAAATCAAAAGTCCCTGCGCGTTTTTCTTGCACGTCTTGTCTTGTAAATGTAAGTTCACTCATTTTATCTTCCTTTTTTGTTTAGTTTAGTTAGGGCTTGCAGTTTACCACAATCCAATTAATCACACAATACTGTTAGCCTTACGAATATCAGCAAACATTTTTTCGCATACTTCCTTCCGGTCATCTGCCGTAAAAGTATACTCGTGCCTTATTTCCTCGACTTTAGAGCCTTGGGATTTTGCAAAGAACAGGCTCGTTGGTCGAGTCCTTACTGTAGTCAATACCTGGTTTGAGCTTCCTACAGCCTTGCCACGGTTACTAACCGTTTCATCTACAGACGAAACAAAGAAACACCAATCAACAGACCGTTTAAGCAAGTCAGGAACGTTATGCGCACCGAACGCCTGTAATGTCATGTCGTGCATCTTGTATGCCTCTAACGATTCACCAGCGGCGTTTTTGAGCGTGGTATGGGCTATAAGGACTACATCAATGCCTAACCCGTTTATTGCTGAACAGGCATTAAGCAGTTTTGTCCAATATGGCATAGCCAAGCCGCGCCCTGCGTACCCCATTTCATCAATACAGGTTGGAGCTTGCATGATTCCATTTAGCTTTATCCTTGGTGAGCGCGTAACAATGTCGGAAAAGATCAGGTCTTCCAATGCCGTTAGCGAGTCAATGACAAGCGTATCATACCCAACTCCCTGGTTGGCGATGTTCTCACGTTTAGCGACAAAGCGCAGTTTTTCGATAAATTCATCAAAAGTTTTGCATACCTCTGTAAACCCTTCATTGTCGATAAACCGTGGCTTGTCAATCCAGCTTGTGCATTTGTCCGTTATGAGGAAAAAAGGGTTTGGTGAATGGTATGCTATTCCAGATTTTCCACTTCCGCCACTGCCCATCAATATTCCCGTAGTGGCCTTTTTCTTTGGTGCTGTCCCAATATTAAAGTTCGTCATTTACCACCACCTATCCACTACAACACACACAGCAAGGTAAATCCCCGCAATAACAAACGGCAATCCCAACAACATAAATAACCCAATCATAACGCACCTACCCTTTTCAATAATTCAACAGCTTGTTTAGTATTCATGACGTGGAACTTTTGCCCTTTAAATTCAAGGGTTTGGGTCTTCCCGTCGGTTGTTATCTTGAATGACACTTTTTTCATTTCGTTCTCCGGTTTGGTTAATTTCGGTGATAATTATAGCCCTATCGCCGAACTTGTCAAATTTATTTATGTGACTTTGGTCACAATTTGGGCAATTCCACAGATTGACCGGGGGTAGATTTAGGTCAGCCCAGTTAAGTTTTACGCCAGGCATACAGTTTCTTTTTCTCTATCTCATTTTCGCAATTTCCAGGCTTGACATAGTAACCGATTTTTTACCTAAAATACTCAAATCATTCATTTCAGCCCCGCCAAATGCTCAACAATCACGTCAGTAACGCCCCTGATAATTGCCCACTGCTCTTTGTTGCTCAAAAGAGTCCCTAAGTCATTGCTATTGGATATGAATCCAAGCTCCAAAATAACCCCTCCTGCCTCGCAAAATCCTAACCTGGCGTGTTGGCCTGAGCTTGCGGATTTCCAGCCGCCAGCATCACCACGGGGCGAAATAACCCCGTTCGTGGCATCATTGATAGCAGCACAAAGGTTTTTTGCCAGTATAGCCTTGTCTTTGTAGCATAACGCTTCTGAACCGTGCGCTGATTTACTGATTGCGGCATTTAGATGTATTTCTATGGCAATATCGCTTGCCTTTGCAAGCTTGATTGCAGTGTTCAGGTTTTGGTTATCCCCGTCTTTAGCTCCATCCCTAACGACCTTTGCGGTTTTTCCTAATTTCGAGCATAGGGCGTAATAAATTGCATCCCTAAAATCCACTGCCACTACAGATTCCTTGTATTTCCCGTTAACGGCACCTGGATCAACGTTATTATGCCCGGCTGAGATAAGTATTTGTTTCATTTTGTATTTTCCTGTTTAAGTTTAAGTTTTGGGTTTGGTTTAAATTTGTGGGGGTTATTTTTTGCCACTAAAATTCTTTTCTATCTGCGCGTAAAACCGAAATGCCAGGTATCCAGCAACAACTGCGGTAACAATATTCAGTATCTCATCAATATTCACTCAAACTCCTCCCGCAAAGCCAGACAAGTTTGATAATAAGGGCGAATGCCATAGTGGCAGCGATTAGCCCAGCAGTTGCCTGTAACCATTCTAAAAAAGTTTTCATCGTAAATCCTCGTAAAA
>JBEBHV010000067.1:0-9330 GCA_040080715.1 Rickettsiales bacterium
CGAGCTTTCCTGCGACCTCTACGCCGATAATACCCAAAACTAAAACTTGTGCCTTGCTAAACAGCTGAATCTATTCGATACTTAACCGGACGGTAGTGACACCATAATGGTTATGATGATCGCCAGTACCCCGTCACTAAAAGCTTCCAGCCGACTCTTACTCATTGTTGTCATATCATGTTCCTTATAATGTTAATTCATGTTTTGCATGTTTAATGATTTTCAGGGCGGAGCTGCCTCCCAACCAGGCAATGCCAAGTGCTACCAACAAATCCGGCCACATTGAATTAGTCGTATAGACAAGGAATGCTGCCACTAAAATCATTATATTGGCAAAAACATCGTTACGGCTGCATAACCACACAGACTGCATGTTGCTGTCGCGCCCACGCGAGCTATAAAGCAGAGCTGCACTGATTATATTCACAGTTAATGCCAGTGTCCCCACCCAGCCCATTGTGCTGTATACGGGCATAGTCTCAGAGGTCAGGTTATGAACACCCTGCATCAAGGCTAAACCAGCCAGAGTCATCATCAATGCTGCTTTTATCAGAGCGGCTTTGGCGCGGACATGGATATGTTTTTGTATAACATATAAGGTGATAATATAGCTCAACGAATCACTGAAAAAATCCATGGAATCGGCAAGCAGAGAACTGGAATCAGCTATCATCCCCTGCCATAGCTCAAGGAAAAACATGCTGATATTGAGGGCAAGTACAACCGCAAGAATCTTCCTGTCGTGAATCGTACAATGGTCATGATCATGCGCGTGACCTTCCGACATTTACGCCGCCAGCCAAGGAGTCACTTCTTTCTGTTTAGCTTCGTAAGATGAGATTTCTTTAAGCTTCTGCATGGTAAGACCAATATCATCAAGACCGTTTATCAGGCAGTTTTTGCGAAAAGGTTCGACCTCAAAAGAAAATGGGGGTGTATTTTGCCCTTCCGCCTGCACGATCTGTTTTTCTAAATCCACGCTGATTTTTTTGCCGCTCTCCGCTGCTTGCATCAGCAATGATACCTGCTCTTTTGGTAGTACAATTGGTAGTATACCGTTCTTGAAGCAGTTATTATAAAAAATATCGGCATATGATGTGGCAATTACGCAGCGAATCCCGAAATCGAGTAAAGCCCACGGCGCATGTTCGCGCGAAGACCCACAGCCAAAATTCGCGCCGGAAACTAAAATTTCTGAGTGGTCATATGGCGCACGGTGCAACACAAAATCTTCAACGCGAGAACCATCAACACGAAAGCGCATTTCATAAAACAAGCCTTCCTTGAGTCCAGTACGGGCAATGGTTTTCAGGAACTGCTTGGGAATTATCATGTCGGTATCAACATTATCAATCGGCAGCGGCGCAGCGATGGCGGAGAGTGAATTAAATGGTTTCATATCAAGTTTTCCATGGGTCTAAATCAATTGGTGTAAGGTTACTTGGCTGCGCTGGTTTGCCGTAATTGAGATTATCCCAGTCGACCACTTGCGTTTCCCTTCTTTTCTCATCTTTCTTTTCATCTTTTTTCTTTTTAGAAAAAAGATTTTTAATCGAGCTGAATAACCCCATTATTCTTGCCTTTTAGTTACTGGTTACTAGTTGCTTGTTACTAGAATTCTTATTCTTTAAGCTTGATTTTAGACCGGCTATCATACGTCCTATTTCTACTATCTGGGTTAGTAAAACATCAAAATCTATCTTACTCAAGTAATTTACATCTACAGCTATTATTAGTTGAGTGTGAAGCTCTGCTAAAGAACCAGAGGCAATACCCAGAAACTGTACAAATTCACCATAGCTGTTTCTGCCACAACCTTCTGCTATATTAGAAGATACTGAAACTGCACTACGCCTTATCTGAGAAGTCAAACCATAGATTTCATCTTTAGGAAAATTCTTAGTAATACGGTAAACGTCTTTGCTAAGTGAAACAGCTTTCTGCCATACTTTTAAATCTTCATAGCTCCTATGTTTGCTATCATCCATATTTTTACTTACTAGTAACTAGTAACTAGTAACTTGTAAACTCCTACTTAAACTCCCGAATATCCGCCAGTCTTCCAGTCACCGCTGCGGCAACCGCCATAGCCGGTGATAACAGGTGAGTGCGACCACCGCGACCCTGCCTGCCTTCAAAATTACGGTTGGAGGTGCTGGCACAGCGTTCGCCGTTTTCCAGCTTGTCAGCGTTCATGGCAAGACACATCGAGCAGCCCGGCTCGCGCCACTCAAAGCCTGCCGCGAGAAATATTTTATCCAGCCCTTCTTTTTCCGCCTGCTCTTTAACCAGACCGGAACCGGGAACAACCATAGCCAGCTTTATATTGCCAGCCACTTTGCGTCCCTGCGCGAATTTTGCAGCTTCCCGCAGATCCTCGATGCGTCCGTTGGTGCAGGAGCCGATGAATACTTTATCTATCACTATGTCGGTAAGCTTCATTCCTGCGGTGAGTCCCATATATTCAAGCGCGCGGGCTTTGGTTGGTGTGTCACCGGCGGGAACGGTGGCGGTTATAGGCAACACATCTTCAGGCGATGTTCCCCAGGTAACTTGTGGAGCAATGTCAGCAGCGTTTATAATGACTTCCGCGTCATATTTCGCGCCAGCATCCGATGGCAATGTTTTCCAATAAGCAACAGCTTTGTCAAAATCAGCTCCGTGTGGCGCGTGATTACGACCGCGCAAATATGCAAAAGTTTTTTCATCCGGTGCGATGAGTCCAGCGCGTGCGCCCGCTTCAATCGACATATTGCACACGGTCATCCGCCCTTCCATGGAAAGATTACGAATTGCTTCTCCGGCATATTCGATAACGTAGCCGGTGCCGCCCGCCGTGCCGATCCTGCCGATTACGGCGAGGGTTATATCTTTAGCGGTAACGCCTTCTGAAAGTTTTCCATCAACCCGTACCAGCATGTTTTTTGCGCGGCGTTGAATCAGTGTTTGTGTGGCAAGAACATGTTCAACTTCTGAAGTGCCGATGCCAAATGCCAGCGCACCAAATGCGCCGTGGGTGCTGGTGTGTGAGTCACCGCAAACGATAGTCATTCCCGGCTGGGTAAAGCCCTGCTCAGGACCTACGATATGCACGATGCCTTGACGTTTATCATCCATTGCATAATGGGTGATACCGAATTCCTGAGCGTTATCGGCAAGAGTCTGCACCTGAATACGCGAAGTCTCGTCCTTGATAATGCCTTGTTTGCGCTCAGGCGTAGTCGGAACATTATGGTCGGGAACAGCAAGCGTCGCATCCGGACGGCGAACCCTGCGCCCACTTACGCGCAGCCCTTCAAAAGCCTGTGGACTGGTCACTTCATGCACAAGATGGCGATCAATATATAACAGGCAAGTGCCACCATCCTGCTCAGATACAAGGTGGGAATCAAAGATTTTATCAAAGAGAGTTTTCATGAAGAACCCGAGAAGCTGAGAACTCTAGAAGTCGAGAACTTTAGCCGCAATTGATAACAATATAAACGTCGAGACCCTACTTCTCGAGTTCTCGACTTCTGAATTCTTAGACTTCTACCTTCTTCGCGTCGCGTTTTTCGGTAATGCGCGCAGCTTTACCGGTGAGACCACGCAGATAGTATAGTTTCGCGCGACGGACTTCACCTTTACGCACCAGTTCAACGCTTTCAACGCGTGGTGAATAGGTTGGGAATACGCGTTCAACGCCTTCGCCGTGGCTGAGTTTACGCACGGTGAATGAAGAGCGCACGCCGGCGTTTTTCTTGCCGATGCAGATGCCTTCAAAAATCTGGGTACGTTCAGTGTTGCCTTCGATAATGCGCACGCCGACTTTAATGGTGTCGCCCTGAGCAAAATCATCAATGCGCTTGCCGGCTGCGAGCTTTTCCATGTTTTCTTTTTCAATTGTCTGCAACAAATTCATTTTACTATTCCTTTTCTTTCTTTATCAAATCCGGGCGACGAGCTGCAGTTATAAGCTTTGCCTGCTCAAGCCGCCACGCTGAAATCTCTGCATGATTGCCGGAAAGTAAAACTTCCGGAACCGACCTGTCATTCCAAAATGAGGGGCGAGTATAATGCGGATATTCCAGTAGTCTAGCAAATTCTGAAGAGGATGCGAAACTTTCTTGGGACAGGGCATCTTCCTTGCCAATTACCCCGGGAAGCAGGCGCACACAGGCATCCATTATGGCTAGGGCGGCGATTTCCCCGCCAGAAATTATGAAATCTCCGAGGCTTACCTCCAGCATATTGTGGTGGTCGATAACCCGCTGGTCAACCCCCTCAAACCGTCCGCATAGAATGATAAGCTGTTCATTTTTAAGCTTTTCTATGAGTGGTTGGGTGATGGGGATGCCCCGTGGCGATGGGTAGATAATTATAGGGGGGCGTGATTCGGGATTCGGGATTCGGGGAAGCAAACCTTTAGCATACTCTATAGCCGCGTCCAGTACCTCCGGCTTCATCACCATACCTGTGCCACCGCCATAGGAAGGCGCGTCTACAGTTTTGTGTTTATCAGTGGCGAAATCACGAATTTGCAGGGTCTTTAGCGACCAGATGCCTTTTTCCAAGGCTTTTCCTGCAAGCGTCTGCCCAAGCGGTCCGGGAAACATCTCAGGAAAGAGGGTGAGGATAATGGCTGAAAAAAGAGCTGAGGAATTCATAATTGTCCGAAGATTAGCCTCGCCCGAATGGATTAGTGTTGCGTTGTGTTTTTCTTAGTTCCGCAACCCTTTCTTTCCTTGCTTGAACAGCTTTTGCAACAGATTTTCTTTCAGCAGCCTTTCTTTCAGCAGCCTCTTCTCTAGCAATTTCTTCAGCAGCCTTTTTTTTAGCAGCTTCCTCTTTAGCAGCCTTTCTTTCAGCAGCCCTTTTTTCATCATACGTTCTTTGTAATAACAAAAGCCTTTCTTCTAACGCTTTATTATCCGCATCTATAATTTGTTTGTTATGTGCAATTGATTCTGTATATGCTTTCTTTAATTCATCAACGGAGTTTACTATAATAATCTCGGCATTGGGGAATTTGTTTTTTAATATAGTTTCATCTGCTGCGACAATCGGCAGGGCGGTTGTGAATTCTCGTGAACTGCTTTTTCCAGGAGGTCGTTTTTCGTGAACTCCAGGTATAGCTATCTCTGCGTATCCTATTTTGCCATTATAGCTATTATAACCAGATGACTGAGTAATAAAATCGCTTGATTTATATATGCTTGGAGCATTTCCTCTGGATGTGCAGGTAAAAACTAGAAATTCATCAGTGCCTTCAAAATATATTTTGCCATTATAGGCGTTAATTTCTTCACCTTTATCCAATATATACTTCCTTATCGCGACAAGCCTTACTTTTTTAGGCTGGGTTTTTGCGTGTGTATCGACCATATAACGGCTCTCACCTATAAATTAATTTGCCACAGTCTAGCATTTATAACTTATTAATAAAATTAATTATTTATGACAATGGCAAAATGGCACGAAATCACAATTTCGCCATATAATTCAGCATCTCAGATTTTATTCGCCCACGCAGCAGATATAAAGCAATTATGTTGGGCAGTGCCATGCCGAGTATCAGCAGATCGGAGAAATCCAGCACCACACCAAACTGCATAATGCCGCCAAGGAATGTAGCAAGGCAGAATATCACCTGATACAGGCGGATATAGCGCGCACCAAACATATAGCTCCAGGCGATCTCACCGTAATAGCTCCAGCCAATAGTGGTGGAGTAGGCAAAGATAAAAACATTCACCGCAAGCATTATAGGAAACCACGGCGAAACAGTGGCAAAGGCATTGCTTGCTATTGCCACTCCGTCATTGATAGTTGCACCGGCATACGCGCCGGTAATTGTTACTATCAGACCGGTAAGCAATGCAATCATAGCGGCAAAGAACGGCTCAAGCAGGGCAACGGCAGCTTCCCGCGCCGGTTCTTTTGTGCGTGCCGTAGCATGGGCGATAGGAGCCGAGCCAAGCCCGGCTTCATTGGCAAAGCTGGCCCGCTTAAAAGCCATGGCGAGCATGGCGATAAACCCGCCGGCGGCAGCATTTCCGGTGAAAGCATCCTGCATGATGAGCATTAAGGTATCCGGCAATTTATCGATATTTGCGCCCACAATAATTACGGCACAGATCAGGTATAAAATACCTTTAAGTGGTGATATTTTCTCTGCCACGCGGGCGATGCGTTTAATGCTGCCAACCAGAACTGAGAACACCAGCAGGGCAAATAGCAGGGCGATAATCCACTCATATCCGGCAAGAGTAGGAAAGGTCGTGGTCATAACTTTAACGGTCTGGTTTGACTGAAACATGTTCCCACCACCAAGCGCGCCGCCCAGACAAAAAACCGCAAATATTACCGCAAGGAATTTACCGGATTTAGGAAGACCAATATCAGCAAGTCCTTTCCTGATATACTGAAAAGGGCCACCGAATATTTTGCCGGTTGTATCCGCTTCGCGGTAGCACATGGAAAGCATAACTTCGGCAAATTTTGTCGCCATGCCAAAAAAGCCGGCTATCACAATCCAGAATACGACACCGGGACCACCCACAGCAACCGCAACCGAAACACCGGCGATTGAACCAAGACCAACCGTTGCGGCAATCGCCGAAAAAAGTGCCTGCAGGTGGCTTACCTCGCCGGTTGCATCCTGACTATCATATTTACCGGCATATTTACCGGAAACAACTTTCAGAGCATGCCGGAACAACCGGAAATTAACGGCACGCAGATAGATGGTGAAAAACACGGCAGCCACCACCAGCCATAGGACAATAAAGGGAAAACCACCAATGTCATAAAAAAGCACCGAGGACATCGCGGCCACTAACTGGTTAAAGAAAACCTGGCAAATATCCAGCCAATAATTACCTGCCGCCTGTTCCATAGAATCCCTACTGCCTTGATTTTATTTGTTAATTATTGCAGGGACTATAACAAACCGCTTATGAATTGCCACAAAAATGTCATATTTGAAGGCTGGATGAAGAATTGCCGTCATGTTAATATTTCCTGATGAGCGAGGATAATAACTATTTAAAACAGGAAAGTCTGCGCGCTGCCGGATATAGCTATCTGGTGGGCGATGCCGCGCTTTTTGCCTCGGGCATGATGAGTGGGCGCAAACATGAGGCACTTTCCGGTGTCATGTACACTGCTGGTGGCTTGGTGCTGGCGCGCTACGGCAGAGAGAATGCTGAGCGCAGGTTGCAGACGCTACAAGGTAAGCTTAAGGAATATTTTACAAATGAACATATAGCTATTCCGCAAGGCTCTGAATTAAATTCAGAAATGCTCAAAAACGAAGGCGGCATCATCGACCGCATTGAAGATTTCATGTATACCTACCCCTCGCAGATTATAAATACCATGTATGCTCTTGGCAGTTTCTCGATGATCCGTTCCGGTATAAAACATAATAAGGGATGGGATACTGCCTCAGGCGCATTAATCGCGGCGGGCGCACTGTCTGGATTGCTAATTCCCGAAAAACAGCCTGACCCTAATCACCGCGCCGAAGGAATAGTTGGCAAGGCATGGGAATGGGTGCAGGAGAAACCGCTGCGCGCTTCCGGATATTTATACATGGGCAATAATGCAGCACTTATTGCTAGCGCATTTAAGGAACGGGCGGAGAATCCACAGCAAAAAAGCTATCTACTAAAATTCCTGACCGCCGCGAGCTATATGGTGGCGAATGGGTTGCTGTCTATTTCTTCAAAGGACAGTGCGTCTTATATTGATAAAGATGACAATAAAAAGGCGATGGAAAAACTGGAGACCACCGCCGCGCGGGTGATCGCAGCCCAGCCGGAAGAACTTAAAGAGCATGTGATTCAGCAAACATCGGGATTCCTTGCCGCGCAGCCGGATATCAAACTCTCCGCCAAGCAAATCGCCAGCTGCTTAACCGAGCGAATCAAAGAATTATCCACTGCCCAGAATAAAAACTGGCAGGGAAATATTCAGCAACAAAGGCAGAATCAAACTCAAACTGCTATATAAGACCAGAAATAATTGACGGTTAGAGCCTATTCATAATCTCGCTAGGCTGTGACAACAAGCGCAGTTTTTGAGAACCGCAACGCAAATGTACGTTTGGTACATGCGTAGCGGAAGCGCAAAAAACAAAGCGTTTGACCAGCATAGTAGAGATTATGAGCAGGCTCTTAGGCAACAACTTCTCCTATTACAACCAATACTGCCCCTTCCATATTCGCCTCTTTTACAAGCTGTGGCAGAGTTGCAATTGTACCTGTAACAACGCGCTGGGTAAGAAGTGTAGCATCCATAATCGCCAGCGCAGGAGTAGTTGCTGGCAGACCGAATTCCTGCAGTTTTTTGCTCAGTTCAGCCAGTGTTTTTTTCGGCATGTAAACAACAGTGGTTGCACCAACATCAGCTATGGCCCGCCAATCCACCCCTTCTGGAAGCCCGCCATTATGATCGTGTCCGGTTACAAATTGTAGGCGGCGAGCCGATTCACGGTGCGTAAGCGGAAAACCAAGCGTAGCAGCGGCAGCTTGCGCGGTGGTGATACCGGGGATTATTTCCAATGCAATTTCCGCCTGTTTCGCGGCTTCGATTTCTTCCGCCGCCCGGCTGAAAATAAGTGGATCACCACCTTTCAGGCGCACCACAATTTTACCGGCACGGGCAAATCCTATCATCATGGAATTAATATCTGACTGGCGGCAGGATTTGCCATCATATCCTTTTTTACCAACCGAGATTTTTTCTGCCTGTGGATTTACCATAGCAAGAACATCGGCAGAAACCAGCGAATCATAAAGCAGCACATCGGCAGTTTTCAGCACGCGCAGTGCCTTAAGCGTAAGCAGCTCCGGGTCGCCACACCCCGCCCCTACCAATATTATTTTTCCGGTCATTTTTTTAATCCGTAGATATATTGCAAACCGTGGATAGTTTGCTGGCATAAAATAAGGGGACTTATTGATTTCTTTCCTTATTTCTACTTCTCGAACATTCTTCTTTTATGATTTCTAACAGTGCCGTTTCACCAATACCATGATTGCGCGCAAAAGTAATTAGCTTCTTAGATTGTTTGCGTACTGCCTCTTTAGCAACTCTTTTGTCGATAACTGTACCATCCGGATCTCTAAGGACTGATTGTTTATTAGGGATACATTGGTCACGAAAAATTTTTTCTAGTTTACCAACCAAGCCATCCTGTGCTAAATCAATGATAATCGCACCTCTTGAGGTAGTATCTTTTCCAGCAATAGTGCCAGTAATAGTAGTTGTGTTATTATCTATATCGTAAGCACTAAAGAAATCTGAAGCGATATTTATATTCTTGCGCAGGGAACCAGCTATAAC
>JBEBHV010000272.1:0-2039 GCA_040080715.1 Rickettsiales bacterium
ATCTAAAATATCAATAAAACGAAAACGCCTGAAAGCCTTGATGGACAAAGAGTTTCGTGCAAATCTATTGGCTTGTTAATAATTTATGATTTTGCCGTGTATAATTGTAATGAGAAATTATAAGGGGGATATATGCAAAAATTTCATATTATTTTTATGACCATTTTAGCCTTTGCTGTTTGTGCTGATTCAGCGAAAGCTGGCACACTCTGCAATTGCAATAACAATGATAGGCGAAATGATCCGTGCAATGTAACTTCTTATGATCCGGCATATAGAGAAGTTGGCGGATCAGCTTATGCTGGCGTAGGTGGACCGTGTTACGCCGGCCCTGGTGGGTCAAGATATGCGGGTCCTGGCGGTCCTTATTACAGCGGTGTTGGCGGTCCGTGTTATGCCGGACCGGGCGGTGGTGCTTATAGTGGTCCTGGCGGTCCATGTTACGCCGGACCGGGCGGAGCAAAATATTCCGGACCAGGTGGTGCTGCTTATAATGGAATTGGTGGTCCGTGTTACGCTGGACCGGGCGGTCCTTGCTACGCAGACCTTTATGGAATTAGTGATGAATGCCCGGATATTTGCAGGTAGAGTGGCAAATCAATGCAGCACTATACTATCCAGCTCGGATGCGCATTCGCAGTCGCTTAGAATGGTAGTGCAGCGACGGATTTCTGCCAGCATTTTATTATATGTATCGATATTGTTTTTATTAAGTGCCGAAAGCTCGATAATAACCAGCTTGATAAGAGGAAGATAGCTGCTAACGCTTACGACACAATGCTGCTCTGAATGCCTGTTTGTTACCAGAGTTGCTTTGGCATTACCATGGGCGATAAGATCCAGAGTTTTATGCCACTGCATTAATTTATTTTCGGCGGTTTTTATGAAATCTACCGATTTATCCATTAATGTGGTTTTTGCTTCCGAGGGACGGATACGGGAAATTATGGCAGCATTATGGCGCAAATTAGTGATTGCCTGTCTGGTGTCGCCTTCTTTGGCCAGCTCTCTAAGTATGAGCAGAGCGCAATTAAGGGCTGGTTTGGCATCAGATATTACCGCCATTGCCCGGTTTGCCAACGGCATCATCTGGTAGCGAGCTTGAATGTCGTCAAAACTCTCTATTTTCATAGCAGCAGGATAAGAGTTGGCTCTGGTGTGTTTATGCATAATCTTTCCAATGAATAGTTACTGTTGCTGATTATCACATCACATAAATATTAATTATCTAACTGGAAATGGTTAATTAATTACTACTTCCTTGCAAGTTCTATAAGAAATACATGATTGGTAGGCAATGGCAAATTCAAGGTTCTTATGTTCCTGAATTGATTTATGATAGCACCGGTGCGTCCATCATAAATTCTTACCGTTTTGTATTTTCTATCAAATTTTATAGTCTGGAAACCATCAGGCGAATTTGCCTTATCTTCATTATAGCTTGCTATCCAGATCGAGCCGTCAGACTTATACATCACTACATTCTTAATTCCAAGCGGAGCGGCCCCGGACGATTTCTGGTCGGTAAAGCTTATATTTATTCTTTTTAACGGAAGTTTCTTGCCTTTTGGATCGGAAAGCAATCTGGTGGTATGATGCCAGTAATCAGCAAATTTTCTTTTGCTGCCATCCATCTTATAGAAACCAACCACATTAGACATATCATCATGCAGGGCATATACAGAAAGTCCTACATGACCAAGCAGGTATGAGCTGAAAGGAGCCATATGCATGAAGGCACTGTTTATGTCGTCACTTTGCTGTGGTGACTGGTAGGTTCCAAACTCAGTTGTATCAACCGGTTTTCCTTTTACCGAATACTGGGCAAGCTCACCAATCCTCTTCAGGATGATTGATGGCGGAACCCCTGGATTCATATAAGTATGCGCATTGGCAAGATCGGCTGGCGGAAAACCGAATTTTTTATAGTTACCTTCCCATAATGGCGGCTCCCATCCTCCACCCACACTGAGCTGGGCAACAGGAACTCCAGCAGCCTTGCCAACTGAATAAACATCATTTTGCAGAAGCGTGGAATC
>JBEBHV010000273.1:0-2033 GCA_040080715.1 Rickettsiales bacterium
AATACAATCAATTTAGTAACTTCCCTGACAACACATTCCCATTTTATCCTGCTGGGTAAGGAGAATTTATGGATTGGTATGGGTATACGGGTGAAAGTTTGGTTGCAGGTCGTGGGCGGATGATTCAGAATGTAGTAGCTGGTAATTCTGCAATCGCGGATTTTATCGTTGCTGCTGGTGAAAGCTACAAGATTTACTCAAGATTCCTGAGAGGTGTTTCTAAGGAAACCTATAACGCAGCATTTATTGCAGCCCTTGCCATACGCGAGCTTGATAAAAACCCGAAACCAGAAAATTTTACGTCGTTAAAGCAAATATATAAATTATTCGCTGGGCTGGATATAGAGCAGGTTGCCATTAATTTTCTGAATGCCAGAATCGTCAGCACTTACCAGACCGAAAATCTTGGCAAACAATTAGTGCAGGGTTTTGCAAAAGGTGAATTGCTATTTTTACCGCGTGACCAAGCCAGCTTGTACTCCCCAGAATATCTGAATAAATTGCCGGGGATTATTGTATTTCTGCTAACTAAATCTAATAGTGAGCGCAAAGCTTTTAATGACTATTTACGACGGGGTATACCGCCAATTTTTGACTCAAATGCTTACACAAAAATTGCAAACACTCGCCCTGTTTTAGCTAGTTTTGCTAAAGAAATTCGTGAAGAGAAAGCCTTGCAGCAAAGAGGATGTTTATGAACACTTCTGGAGCTGAATACAAAACCCTAGTCATTCCACCAGATGTGCAAAGTAAGCTTATTGAAGAGGCGATGAAGAATGCGCAGCGCATCACCGAGCTTGCTATAGACGAACATTGGAAAGCGTTTTTGTCGCAAATGCGCGATAAGGTAGGCGTGGAAAATATCACGCTGGACGAGCCATACCTCAAATTCGAGATTGTAAAAAACACGCTGGAATTTTTGAAGAAACTGGAAAAATTAGAGTATCGTTTTACTACCTTACCGCAGGTTGATAAAGGCGAATTTATCATGAACCTGAATGCCACAGAAAATCGCCATGTGATGTCCGTGAAGCAAAATATGGATGAACAACGCCAGCAGGAATTTGGCATAAAGAAATATGTATGGCGCACGGCGATGGATGATCGCGTCCGCCCTGAACACGCAGCCAATGAAGGCAAGGTGTTTGAGTGGAAAGACGGCGACGGACCCGGCACAGAAGAAAATTGCCGCTGCTCGGCAGAGCCGTTTCCTGATGAAAACGGTGAACCTGTTGATCATTCGCTAAGAGACAAAATATTGGATATTACACTGCTGCTTGCTTCCTTAATACCACAAGGAAGAGCGGCGAAGATAGGTATTGCAGTTGTAAGAAAATTAGGAAAAATTGGTGAGAGGATAATAAATAGGGTGGGTGGAAATAAACCACCATTGCCGAAACCATCTGAAAAACCTGCGGAGAACCTGACGACCCACCGCTAAACCCAGTCTATCCGCTGGAAACATTGCTGGCGATATATGTTGGTTTTACAAGCCAAATCGCCCGCCAAATCGGCAAAGAATTGCTGGATTGGTTTAAAGATGATAAGAAAATATTTGATTTGAATAAGATTAGCTTTATTGTATTCTGTGTTGCATAAAAATACTGGAGCAATAAATGCAGTTGCAAAAAATCTTATCATTGGCAGTCATATTTCTACTTGCTTCTTGTGGGCCTCCACAACCTGAATACCGCACCACCATAGAACTGGTTGCACCACGCACGGAAAGTGGTCGTTATTGTGCTAATAATTGCCTGTCAACGCAACAGATGTGCTATCATTCATGCTCTGCACAACAACAAAATTGCGTGCAGATGAATGCCATACAGGAACAGAATAACCGCCTACAAGCCAAGATTGATTATGATGATTATGTGCGCGAACGCACGAGCCAAGGCAAAAAAATCAAGCGCAATATATCAAGCTTCAGGCAATCAGGGCAACCGCGTAAATTGATAATAAAGTATTAACGTAGATGGGATAAGCCATAGGTGACAGGAGGTTGCTTATGGCATTATTATTTTTAGAGCATT
>JBEBHV010000068.1:0-9287 GCA_040080715.1 Rickettsiales bacterium
CCACAATATTCTGGAACACAAAAGCATAGCTTACTTCAAGATGTGTGTCTCCACGATCATAACTCTGTAAAAACACATCGAGGATTGGTTTCCACGTTGCAAGGTAAGCAACCGCACCTGAAGCAGTGGTAGGAGCCGCGCTAAGTATAGCCTCAATTGTTGGTGCTATCTGCCGCCCTGTAGTTGCTTCAAAATTATTGGTATCCGGATTATATTTTATTCCAACGAAATAGGTAGCAAGTGGCCCCTGCACAGCCAGACGCACAGCAACATCATTAAGCGTTCCCCACATCTGGTTAAGCAGCCCCTGTGCGGCAGCAATGGAACCTGCTCCACCCAGATTATTCACACCAATCGGCAGCTCTGTTCCCAGATAACGCTCAAGGAATTGAATCTGTGCACCGCTAAAACTGGTCCAAGATCCTTGCGTAGAAGTTTGCGCCAGAACATTAGCAAATGTCGGGCGGGCAATATCCACACCCGAAGAATTTTTCACCGCAGCACCGCTTGCCAGCTTCCAGTAACTACCCTGCGCATCAGTAACCTGATAAGCAAAATCATTGACCTGCGTTCCGGTGATTGTGGTTTGCGTAAGAATCGGCACGTCAACACGCGCTGTAGTTCCAGGATTACCAGCAGGAACAGGCACAGCAGCCCGCCACGCATTAAGCACCGGCGTGATTGCACTGCGCATAGTGGCAAGGTTTAACGCTGAAAGTTGTGGCAAAGCAGCCTGCATCGCGCTTTTCAGCGCAGCACTATCGGTCATTGCGATCCGTAAATCATTAAGCGTGCCGAAGCCTTTTAATTGCGGCAAGGCAGCAGATGCCGCATCCACGGTTTTATCACCCAGCCACACTGTGTCACGCTGGTTAGAACGCAAATTTACATCGGCAATGGTGCTGGTAGTGCCATTAGTGCGCGTAAAACTGCTGGTAGCGGCTACGATATTGCCTGCAATATTCTGGTTAGTTGCAGTGCTGGTAAGGTTGATGGAAGCAATCCCCGCTTGCGTGAGAGTTTGCAGTTCACCTACCTCAGTCACCCCATTACCATTCAAATCCCGCCAGATTTTAAGCACGCCAAAATTAGTGTCCAGTGAACTGATTTTATTATCATTATTACTGTCTAATGTTTTTAGAGCTGCAAAGCCCGTAGTGGTAGCATTTCCGAACATTTCGCTTACGTTATCAATCTTGCCGTTATTATTATTGTCACGCACGAGAAAACCGTCATCCGGACGCACCCAGCCGGTATTTTCCGCAAAACCATCAGCGTCAATGTCATAATAGGGCGAGATGCTGCCACGCGGAGATAGTTCAACACCGTCACCATCCAGATCCAGAACCAGCGGATCAATAGCCGTAAAGAAGGATTTACCAGTCATGGCTTTCAGGTAATAAGCGAAAATAGCCTCATAGCTTTCATAGATCTTCGCACCGTTGGGTGTGTGGAACATACGGTAAGCATCCAGCGACATCTGCCCGATTAGAATACCAGCCGTGCGTGGTCCAGTAATCTCAAAATTGAAGTTGGATACAAAAGTCTGGTTGCCGAGCCTGTCCATAATCACCAGTTCATCAACATCGTTTTTGGCATACTTAATCCCGCCCAGACCTTTTGCCCACGGGTTTTCCTGCCCGCGCCATGTCACTCCGCCGTTTAGCGTCTTATCAAAATATACAAATTTATCACCAGCCTCAGCATCTGCTACCAGATAATCTTGTCCAAGCGCGAATGTATCGTTGCCAGTCCCGCCATACACAATAGCACCTCGTGGCGCAGCTTTCAGAATATCATCACCAACACCAAGGTCGATAACCGGCTTCGCACCAACCGCCGAGCCAACGACACTAACAACATCATTTCCGTCGCCAGTATTTATCTTTTGTACTTTAGTGTTTTGGAGTAAAACTATATCCAATGTATCTGAGTTGGAAGAAGCTTCTATATTCTCAACATTAATGATTAAATCAATTTCTATGCTGGTAGCACCAATTGGAGTTGTGGGTACAGAAGCACGTTCAGAAATGGTAATATCTTGTCCGAATAATCCGAGGAAGCCAGTTTCATATTTAACAGTATCCTCATCCGCGCCGCCATCAAGAACGTCATTTCCTTTACCGCCAATTAGCGTATCATTCCCATTACCACCTTTGATAAAATCATCACCATATCCACCATTAAGTATATCAATTCCACTATTCCCATAAAGAAAATCACTTCCATAATAACCAGATAGAATATTATCGCGATTATCTCCTATTAATAAATCTCTACTACTTGTAATATTATTATTTGTCGCGGCATCGTGATTAGGATTTGAACCAGATATATAAAATGCGGTATCAATTTCTGCTCCATTTGTGTATTCGGTACCAGGTATTTCACCGCTTGAACCTACACCTAGGTAACTTAGGCGATGCGGAATTCCCAATTCATCATGAATTTTATTAGTTTGTATAACTGTTGGTCCAGCAAGATTAATGTCATTTCTTGGAAAATCATCTAAACCGTCTATAGCGTGTACAAGTTCATGAGCTATAGCAATAGGAAGAGTAATTGACTCCACCCCGCCATTAGGAGTAACAAAAGTTCTAAGATATATCACAGCAAGATCTATATTTAGTTCAAACCCACCAAGTGTTGGTACTTCAAATTTATTAAATGCATAATTAATAGTCAGTTTTTGCGATGGTGTTATCTTATCCAGCATAGTACGCGCTGTTGCTGAGCCGCTATATAAATCAGCTATCGCCTGTTTAATGTGGTTCTCATATTCTAAACTCATATTGTAAAATATTATGTTGTCTAAAACAGTTTGAATAGTCATTTAGTATCCTCCTTAAAGTCTGATGAAAAGCAGTTATAATTTCCTGCAGCTTCATGTATAGATTGAAGTATTTTATTTGGTGGTGTTATATCGTGCATGGCTTTTTCATCTGTTAAAGCAGTAGTTTTTTCAAATAACTGCATAACTAAATATTTATATAAATTTACATAAAAGATATTAGAGTGTTTTATGCATTTATTCCATTTATCATAAACCTCTCCTTCAAATGGAATAAACGTTGTATGATGGGATATACGTGCCAAGCGAGCCAAAACTAATGCTCCTTTCCCTTTTTCTGAGAATAATTCAGTAATGCGCTTTTCTGTTGGTATACTTTCTTTAGTGCCAACAAACATATTTCGGTAAAGCTCTAACGTAGACTTGTATATAGATTCATATGGTATAGACATTTCATGTAATATAGTACTATTCCGCACAGAGAACTCTTCCCAGTTCTGATGCGAAGCATTATATAGCTCGTCTATCTTTGCAAACTCCGATATTGGCATAATAATTGTGCCTCCGGTAGGTTTGCCATCCTTAATATAGAATGTACCCCTCATCCATGGAGAAGAAAAACTATACGGTACTTCTTCAGTACCGTAATGCTTATTTTTAGGAATAACAGGATCAATTTCTGGAATATTTAGCTCTTTGCCATGCACTAATTTATCATACCATGAGCTGATATATGATGCCTCTTCATAAGTAGGCTGTATATCAATAAAAATAAAATGATAATCTGCATCAGAAGGATTTTGGACTTTTACAGCTTTTAACTGCTCTTGTATTATGCTTATAATGTTACTGTATTGCCCACTTTCACTCGGAGTTCCTTTTTCCCCATTCATAAGCACCCAAGATTGTTTAAAACTAGCACTATAATGCTCAAAACATATTGTTGGTGTTTGTACTTCATCTGCAAATAGCCTAACAGGCAACAATATCAACCAAAGTACCGTTATACCCCCCCACAGTTTTTTCATGATAAAGTTCCAATCGTTTAATTTTAATTAAGCAACTTTAACGCGAATTGGTGCGGAGTCAAGGCGATTGTCATTGGCTGCGTTGATTGTTGCTCTGGTTCCCGTGTCAAGCACGGGAATAGTTGCCCATGCCGATTCCTGCCCGCGCCATGAAACACCGCCATGCAGGATCTGTGTCCCGTTAGTGATTACGTCATTAGTTTCCGCATCCGCAATTAAATAATCTTTGCCAATGTTAAAACTATCATTGCCAGTCCCGCCATAAACGATGGAGCCACGCGGCGCATTGTTAATAACGTCATCACCAGCACCAAGATCAATTTCTGGTTTTGAGCCAATTGCTGAACCAAACACCCAAACAGTGTCATTACCAGCACCAGTATCAATTCTTTCAACCTTGGTACTCGTTAACAACCCGATATTTAAAGTGTCATTCCCTGTCGTGCCCTGAATATTTTCAATATTGGCAATCATTTCCATTTTTGTGCCTCTTGCCAGCTGCTCAGTTGGCGTTGCAACTTCAAGAATCGAGGTAGTTACTCCGTTTCCATTATAGATCAGACCATCATTACCAGCCAACCCGTCAAATACAACGTTGGTTGGAAAAGGAACATTTGAATTTTTAGTAATAATCACTGTATCAGCAAAACCGCTTAGCTCTACTTTCTCAATTCCTATGATGCGGTCGATGTCGCCATTAGCATTAAGCTCAATAGTTGAGGCAAAACGCCCGGCAGCAGGAGCCACTGCTTTTACATTAAGCGTAATCGCCCCAGTTGGGGTGTAAAAAGCCGTATCAATGCCTTCGCCACCAGCAAGGAAATCTTTGCCTGCACCACCTGTTAATTGGTCGTTACCCTGACCACCTGCCAGTAGGTCATCACCTGCTTCACCGCGTAATACATCATTTCCTTTTCCACCATATATAAAATCATTATCCTTTGCGCCAGTGATACCGTCATTCAGTCCAGCAGCTATAAACATCGAAACATTGGTAGATGGTTGAGTCCGGTTAGCAATGGTTTTAGTTAGGGCAATTTCATGAGTGGGGAAAGTAACACTGTCAATTTTTTTGCCAAACTCATCATTCCACAGCCAGTTCATGCCTGTGGCAATATCTTTAACCGATGCATAGCCACCAATGGGATCTCCATTTTGGTCTAGGCCACTGACAAATATTTTTTCGCTTAGATAGCCAATTAATTTATCTTTTCCTGCGATGTTAGCTGGCTGACCGTTTCCCGTTCCTATAGACCATAGCGTTGAATTAAAATCCGCTTTTAGAGTATTCTTGTCGTCTGATAAAGTTAACACACCTTTTAGAAGAGGGTCGCCCGCGCCCGCAAGCACTCCGCCTATGGCAAGCTGTCCAGCAAATTGCACCAGAATATCAGAAACTGCGTCAGCAGCATCTTTAAGCGTAGTAGATGCGTCAGCTAAACCTAATGCCTTACCCAAGTCCGTTGCATCATTAAACATTGCTCGAATACCTGTATCACCGAAAGGTCGTGTTCCTTCGTCAATAGCGCTATAGGCAATGGCATTACGCATTTTCTGTGAATCACCAAAAACTCCTTCAAGAGTTTTTGAACCAGCGGCTATACCTACATCATCATTAAACAATGAGTCAAAAAGTTCAGGGGCAGCATTTTGCCAATCACTCGACAAGTTATTGTTGGAACTTTCAAGCTCAGCATAACGGGCTATGATAAAAGTAGGCATATCATGCAAATTAACAGGATTACGTACGCCCCCATAAGTATTAACTTCTGTTGGTGTAAGCGTTTGTAATTTCCGCAAAGGAAGAAGCCCATGTAGTACCTCACCAGTGGTATATTTTGCAATACCCATAAACGCTGGATCGTAAGGTGTTACGCTGCCATAAACCTTATTTTTCATTTCTTCCGCAAACGCCAGTTTAACAGGATCATAATCTACAACATTACCTTGGTTATCGTATATACTGGCAAAAGTAAGCGGATCTTTAATTAGCGCATAAAGGGAACGAACAGAATTTTCATATGTCATGTTATCGAAAATACTTACATATCTTCCATACAGGGCACCGACATAACCAGCCAGCCCACCACCCAATGAATGCCCAGTAAGCTGATTCACTGTCTGTATCGCAGACACGGCTTTGTAAAACTCAATAGCCAGGTTACCCTGCACGGCAGCAGGAGCACCCGCACCAATGCCATATCCATACCAGGCATCGGTAATAAAATTGCCAAAATTATCAGCATTTGTTCCACGGTAGGAAATAACGGTTTCGCCACCAGCAAGGGTGTAGGCGATGGCGTAGAAGCCTGCGGGGATGTCGAGGCGAGTTATTCCATCTGATGCCACTAATACACTAGAATTTTTTGCTATTGTAGCATTACCTATTCTTATTCCTATAGCATCAGAATTCTGACCAAAATCAATTCCTGCCCCATAACCACGATTGTAAGCGTCCATAGCAAGTATTGCTTTGAATAACTCTGCATTGATAGTCATAATTTATTTCCTTTCAAAATCTTCCCAATCAAAAATAACTTGATCATATCTCAAATTTGCACGCCACTCAGCGTAGCCATGCTCCTTCCATGATGCCTTGCTAATATACTTCTCCACCCCACTAGTCACCCCTTCATCAGTCATCTCGATGGTTGCTGAAACCAGCTTTACACCTGTGCCAAAAGTCTTTTCCAGATCATTGGGGTCAACCAGTTCCACCGTCTTTGGGTCGTTAATATCGCGGAAGCGCACCAGCATTGGCAGCTTGTCGAAGGACAAATTAGTTTTTGGTTTATCGTGGTCTAGTTTGCGCATGCCATCAATTACAGTAATATCCGCTCTGGCAGGAAAATATTCCGGGAAAGATTTCATAAAAATATATAAAGGGTGGTCAACCGTATCCTTGCCTCTCAGCAGGGCAAACAATACTCCCTTTTCTCCTAAATCCACCGCAACAGCTTCGCCTTTATAATTTCCACCATAACCACCAATACCAGCAAAAACTTTTGTGGTATCCTGCCTATATACCTCAACAACACTGGAACCTGTATATTGCTTTCCATTATCATCAACAGTTAGAGTAAGTTTATAGCGTATGGTAGCTGATGGTGCCACGGAATGATAACACCCATACATCCCCAACAGAACCAACGCAATAACCCCAAGTATTTTCATGATAAAGTTCCAATCGTCAACCATTTGTTAATAATTTGTTCAGGTAAGTATAATAAACACCCACTATCTACATCTTTCGTTCAAATATTGTGGCAACTTTTCCAGAAAAAACCTGTTTCCAGTGCGGGTTTTGTTTAAAATAAATTTGCGAAATAGGTTGATAATTTGGCATTATTGCAAAACGGATAGGGGTATTTTTCTCAAGATTCTTATACTGTTCTTGCAGTGGCATGGAAATAAGCGAAGCGGGATAGGCTGTATCAGCGCGGCCATCAATATAAACTTTCACCTTGTCACGCAGCGAGAAAATCAGGTGCCCTCCAAAATTCCAATTGTTAAAAATAGGCTCTAGTGTTTCTCCCGTAAGGCGTGAGCGTAAATAAGCAATTTCTTCTTCCGGATAAAATTCTTCTGGTAGAGATACGCCTTGAGGAAAACGTTTTTGCATTGCCCATGGTGTTGATGCCGCGCATAAAATAAAACCGGCAAATAATGCAGCAAAAACTGCAATACGTGATTTTGCCATATCCTTTTCAATATCAGCAATACGTTCAGAGACGCGCTTAAATCTGAGCAGCCAAGGCTCAATGCTCATCAGCAATACTGGCAATGATGTAAATAGGAAATAAACAAAATTACGCTTTTGTAGAAGCCCCGCCACAAGGCAGATAAATACAATTATACGACAAAAAACAGGTATATCCGCTCTACGCCACTGCACCATCATAACAAATAATAATAAATAAGCAGAAGCAAGATTTATGCTTATTTCAAACGGCTGCCATTCGGTAATACTAGCGTTCCCTGCTCCATTCATCGAGCGCATCACTGCATCAATTATGTGAATACCTAACGGGTTAATAGTCACTGCCACTGCACAGGCAATCCCGAGAAAAACACAATATTTTGCGGCAACGAACTTATTGGTTATAAGTGATGTTAAAAAAGCACCGCCAATTAACATAAAACCAAGTATAAAAGCACCGTGTAAATTTACCCACAGAACCATCAAGAGTGGCAATAGAAATAATTTTTTACTATATTTTCCAACTGATAGATCTAAAATCCACGCATAAAATATTAGGAAGAAGAGCAGGCTTATTGCTTGCGGCGCGATGCTGAGTACATAATCCCATGGCGGTTGGTAAAACGGAAAAATCAGACCAACCAATATTACGCCGAATAAAACAAGCAAAGTTGATATACCAAGAGATAAACATATTCTAGCTAATGTAGCGCAAAGCAATGCGCCAAGTATAATCGTAGCCCATACTAAAGGCGCGAAACCACCAATTTCATAAATTTTACTAACGGCAACATCCCATAGCCAGGAAATATTAAGCCACACTGTATCACCCGCAGTAAAAGACCATCTGTCATATTTGGGTATAGCCATAAGATTACGGATTTGCTGCCCAGCTGCGACATGCCAACCGATGTCGTGATGGCGCAAGAATATATCTGCCGCCTGCCAGTACAGCACAATGAACAAAGAAAACACGCAACTAACTAACGGATGCGGAGGAAATCTATTTATTGTTTTCGGTGTCATTATTTTAGAAAATTACCTTCAGCATTAAAGCGCAAAGCTACTAACATTTTTCATTAATGTCACCAATTTTAGTCCCATTGCGAGTGACACGACCCCCATTTTCTTGGCTGTACTTTCCGTACGCCACAAACCGCCAATGACCGCCTGCAACCGCGCTTTTCGGTCGCATAAGAAGTAGCATTTCTTTATCCCCAAAGGCAATAATTATTATATATCAACGGCCTATATACCCAGTATGGATTCCGTAGGAGTCACCATTTAACCGTCTGTAATTGTTCGCTATTGTTCGTTTTACGGTTTATCCCCAACGGCTTGGAACAACGGACAGTTCGCTGATTTTCACCACCATTCGCCTACAACCGCACTTTTCAGCAGCATCTTTGACAGCATCGCGCCCAAAGCAGCAAAAAGATGCTACCTTTTTACACTCCTCTTAAAACAGTGTGATGCTACCGTTTTGGCAACTTGTTCAATCTGTTCAACGGCATGGGTATGAAAACCGCTTTACAAATCATTCTCAAAAGCGTAGAAATATCTATGTAACTATCTGATATTATTTGTTATTTTGTTCGTAGGCGGTCGCAGAAGTTCGCCATTGCTCACAACCATTTTTTTAAGGAGCATACTCAATAAAAAAGCAATGTTATACCCCTCGCAGATGAAGAGTTGATATTTTAGGCGAGCTTTGGTGCGCCGATGATGCGGAAGTTATCGGTGAGGCGGTCGGTCCATTCTTGCGCTT
>JBEBHV010000274.1:0-2022 GCA_040080715.1 Rickettsiales bacterium
TAGCCGGTGAAGCCTCCGGCGATTTGCTTGGCGCACGGCTTATGCAGAATTTGCGTGCGCAGTTAGCAGAAAAATCACCAAACCGTAAAATATTATTTTATGGCATCGGTGGCGAGAGGATGGAAGCAGAAGGCATGACTAGCCTGTTTCCTTACCACGAACTTTCCATGATGGGATTTGTTGAAATCCTTCCCTATATATTAAGGAGCATTACCCATATCAACTCAACTGTTACTGATATTATCCTGAAACAACCTGACCTGGTGATTACCATTGATTCGCCCGGATTTTGTTTCCGTGTGGTAACAAAGCTGCGCAAATCTGATATCCAAACCAAGTTTGTGCCCAAGTTTGTGCATTATGTAGCCCCGACAGTATGGGCATATAAACCGCAGAGGGCAAAAAAATGTGCCGAGCTATTCGATCATATGCTGGTACTCTTACCATTTGAACCGCCATATTTTACCAAAGTCGGACTTGACTGTACTTTCGTCGGACACCAAGTTGTTTATGAAAATAAAAAAGGTGACGGTGCAGCGTTCCGCAGCAAATATGACATTCCTGATAGCGTAATGCTTTTCTGCCTGCTACCGGGTAGCCGTGCTGGCGAGGTAAATCGCCATATGCCAATATTTACCAGAGCGATTTCCATGCTGGCGATCTGCTATCCCAATATTGCACTGGCAATTGCTGTTCCTGAACATGCTATGCAACTACTCGCCCCCTATCTTAATAATTCTCCATTCCGAGCTATTATCACCGAAGACGAACAGGATAAAAAAAATGCAATGGCAGCCAGCCAGTTTGCCTTCGTAAAATCCGGGACAGTGGCGTTTGAAGTTGCCGCTGCCGGCACGCCAATGCTCATTACCTATAAAATCAACAGATTTTCCGCCTGGTGGTTAAAAAGAATTATAACTACAAAATATGTTAATCTTATCAATATATTATCGAGGAAAGAAGTGATTCCTGAATTGTTACAGGAACAAGCAACCCCATTAATGCTCGCAAGCTGTGCAAATAGCATTTTATCAGGGCCTGAGCTGCAGAATGCTCAAAAAGCAGGCATAAACAACGCGCTTAGTAAGCTGGTTCCTGACAATGGTAATGACCCAAGCATGATTGCCGCAAAGAAAATTCTTTCTTTATTGTCATAAATCTTTCCTGATTGTCATAAAACTGTAATAATTCTCAGTTATAGTTGCTAGTGTATAGATAGTTTAATATTTTTTTAAGCTATTTATATTATCTTATGGAATTTACCCGAAGCAAAGGCTCAATGTTTGTGTTAAACAATACGCGCCACAGACCCGTGATTAGTTTCCTGCCGAATGTGCTGCGTCCTTTGCTGTCTGCCTTACTGGCTTTCACCATTATTGCCACTCCATTATCTCCTCTGACCTCCACCTCTTTTGCTTTGGATAAGACATCGCCAACACCTGGTCTAGAGTCAATGAAAAGTGGATACCCTGTTGGAAAACCGAATGAAGTTGCTGATTTTAATCCGCATTATGGCATTATTCCAATAACCGTCCCTGCCCCTATTCCTACCTATGGACGAGGACTTTGGTGTATTGGGCCAATTTATCTATGTCTTCCGCCGCCTATAAATGGTTGCGTATGTGTTCGAATCATCCCAAAGAACTGGTGTGCTAAGGCATATCAATGCATGATGACCAACATCATTAACCTTGAAGCTACATTAATGATAAAACACGCATGGCCGAAGGGTGGCGAACGTTTACGCGAGCACAGCAATCTTACAGTGTTGAAGCCTGACAATTATTACCGCGATAAATGCATAAGCAGTTCCAAGCTTGATTATAACAGGTTTGATCCTAAGACCGGCGAACTGATTGTGGAAAAAGTTAAGGGTGATGACGGAAAAGAGACGCATACTCCGGCAAACTCAGAATTATATGATGACACAAGTACCGGCATGGTTACAGGCTCAAAACCTCCGCTGGGAACCTGCATGTCCAGAGTTAACAACTCCGCTTTCGCAGGCAGAGACCCTAAATT
>JBEBHV010000275.1:0-2021 GCA_040080715.1 Rickettsiales bacterium
ATCTCAAGCATATTTTTATCAATCTTATGATAAAAAATTATGTGTTTTCCGATTTGGTACTTGTAGTATTTGTTGAGAATGTTGAAGCATTTTTGCCCAATTAATATATCATCAGCCAGATCACAGAAAGTACTATTCATAACAGATAAATACTTGTTACGCTGCGCTCTACCCCAATTTTTACTGGTGTATCTGGCAATAGATTTAAGATCAGATCTCGCTTTACTGGTGAGAACAAATTTACTCATTGTCCTGTTCTTCTTGATCAAGCTCCGCTATAAGTGATTCTAGCGAATAATCAGCTATTCCGCTTTCTTCGCCTTCTATCAGAGCTTTTTGTAGGAGAGCTAGTTTTGTTTCTCTTTCCTCTAATGCGCTAAGTCCAGCGCGGATAGCCTCACTAGCTGAACCAAAGCGTCCCGCACTAATCTGCGCGCTTATGAATTGATCAAAATGCTCGCCTAAAATAACGCTAGTATTCTTTTGTGACATCACCACCTCCAATTACAAAATACCATTAGATAATATACTTCAGCAGCGATTAAGTCAATATTACCCTGAAGCCTGAATCCTGAATCCCGAATCCTTAAGCTCACCCGGCAAAGCATAAGCCCACTTACTAATAGACCCCGCGCCAAGACACACCACCATATCACCAGCCTGCGCCACTTCCGATACCATCCCCGCCAAAGCATCAGGTGCGGACAAACGCAAAACATGGCGATGCCCAGCACTACGCAAACCTTCCGCCAAACTATCCGCACTAATCCCTTCAATCGGCTCTTCCCCTGCTGAATAAATATCAGCAACAATCACCGTATTCGCATCATTAAAACATGTGCAGAAATCGGCAAATAAATCATGCACGCGGCTATAACGGTGTGGTTGCACCACGGCGATAACCTTCCCACCACCGTGCGACTGCGCGTCGCGCGCCGCTTTTAAGGTCGCAGCAATTTCTACAGGGTGATGCCCGTAATCATCAATAACCGTAACCCCTCCCGCCTCGCCAGTTTTGGTGAAACGGCGTTTAATGCCTTCGAAACCAGCCAGCGTAGCAACCAGTATTTTATCATCCAGCTTCAATTCCTGAGCTATGGTGATTGCAGCCAGCGCATTACGCACATTATGCAAACCGTGCATAGCCAGCAGCACATCCTTTATCACCCTTTCGGACTCCCCCGCCCGCGCTGCGATTTCTATATCAAACACCTCACCTTTCGCGCTGGAACGAACATTACTGGCGCGTATATCCGCCTGCGGGTTAGTGCCATAAGTTATGAAACGGCGATCATGCACGCGCAGAGCCAGAGCCTGCACCTCAGGATGATCCGTACACAGCACCGCAAAACCATAAAACGGCAAATTGGTGAGGAACGCCTGATAAGCAGCTTTGGCAGCGTCAAACGAACCATAATAATCGAGATGTTCAGGGTCAATATTGGTGATTATGGCAATAGTTGCAGGAAGTTTGGTAAAACTACCGTCCGACTCATCCGCCTCCACCACCATCCACTCACCCGCGCCCAGATAAGCATTAGTCCCGCGCGCATTTATGATCCCGCCATTAATCACTGTTGGCTGCATTTCTGCTGCTTCTAAAATAGCTGCGGTAAGAGCTGTAGTAGTGGTTTTTCCGTGTGTCCCTGCGACAGCAATCGCAATTTTTAGGCGCATCAGTTCAGCAAGCATTTCCGCCCGTTTTACCACGGGCAAACGCGCTGCCCGCGCTGCCACCAACTCAGGATTATCCGCCTTGATAGCCGATGACACCACCACCACAGAAGCTTCCAGAACATGCTCGGAAGAATGCCCGATAAACACAGGAATCCCATACCCAGCCAGCCTCTCAGTGTTATAACTGGCAGACGCATCCGACCCTTGAACGCTGTAGCCAAGATTATGTAAAACCTCAGCAATTCCGCTCATCCCAATCCCACCAATACCGATAAAATGGATAACCCCCACAGTAAGTGGCATTTTATGGGAAATAGGCAGGGATTTCATAGTCATCTTAACAT
>JBEBHV010000069.1:0-9205 GCA_040080715.1 Rickettsiales bacterium
ATGGTTACATTGGGTTTGCCTTCGATTGGTTTGGCTTGACCACTTGTTGAAAGCAGTATTCTAGCATCTTTTGCCTGTGAGAAATTTATCTTTGGAGTTTCGCCGGGAGCGTTGAGAAGGCGAATACGAGACGACTCCCCAGTGCCTGATTTACGGAACTTAATTGTCCTAGTTTCGTAATACGTCCCACCCCTCACATAGGTCGTGTCGCCTGCAACCATCTCGTCTACCGCATGGGCGATCGTTCTCCACGGCGCAGCCTGCGAACCGTTATTGGAATCGCTGCCAGTTGTCGCTACATAGTAATCGACAGCCTGCGCGCTTCCGGCAAATGCCAAAAATGATATAATTACAAAGAGGAAGGAAGAAAATTTGTGACTATTCCGGCATTTGTGGAGCATATGACTATCCCTGATTATATATTGCCTGCAAAACCCACGCCAACGCTTAAAATTAAGGCGTGAACACCCCATGATAGTAACTCACGGGGGGGGCATAGTCAACAAACCTTTACAAAGCGTAAAGATGCCACCGCAACGTGCTTCCCTATTAAAATCCGCTTGGACAAACTTCACCATTAGGGCCTTTTAAAATCGGAGGTAATCCTGAACCACCACCACCTATCGGAATAGGTGGAAAATTCGGCGGTGCAGGCTGTTTGCAACTTGGCGTAGCAGGAAGATTGCAGCCATTAGTATTCACGTTCAGGCGTTTATGTACATCGGAACAGGACGATCCTGCTATATTGTTTACACCAGGTACAATAGCTCCGCATGGAAATTGTCCGGTCTCCCAGTTCCATAGTTGGGTTTGCGTCAACGTACCGTTTTCATAGCGGCACAGGATGTTTGCGCCAATATCGCCACCACCTGTCCCAGCACCCTTCATCGGGCTGCTATCGGGAATGAATA
This sequence comes from Rickettsiales bacterium, assembly GCA_040080715.1. Classification (GTDB taxonomy): domain Bacteria; phylum Pseudomonadota; class Alphaproteobacteria; order Rickettsiales; family SXRF01; genus SXRF01. Next base: position 912 of record JBEBHV010000069.1, read on the forward strand.
CCTTACAGGAGCCAAGGCCTGGGTCTTTATTTATGTTGTTAGTATAAGTAGGGCTGGAGAGTGGATAGAAATCCTTAGAATTGTTAAAAAGATTAGTGTGGTCAACGCTAAAACCACCGTCTTGATCGACAAAATAATTGGCGAACCCGTCGATCTTTGTAATAAGAGAATTTTTGACGTGAATGGAGAGTGGAAGTGGTGACACTCCAAACTCTGCCGTACGAGCACCTTTATCGGCAACAATACCTTTGTAATTATCAACGCCTCTGCTATTACCAAAGACCGAAAAATGGTTGACAATTACATTCGTCGATCCCCTTGCTGTTATCCCAACTAATCTCGGATCAACACTGATATCGTTTTCAAAGTAAAAGTTGACGGTTCCTGCTCCAGGATTTTCCATAGGACGACGCGATAAAAGTGCATGCCAACGCGTATTCAACGAAATATTTCCGAGACTTTTAATGTTCTCAGTTTGTTTTATGGTTTGTGTATCAACAAAAACATTCGTTCCTTCTGCGATATTATTTTCCACTATCAGATTCCTACCAGGGTAAATGGTGAGAAGCGCCCCTGGTTTTGAAGGACCAGGACCGTTACCGTCGTCATAATAATTACCAAGCCCCGTTCTACCACGAGGGTTTGAATAATTTCTTCTAAATACATTGTTGTCACCATATTTATTGTTGATAACATGCCCTAGATAGTCATAAGTTTCGTTTTCTTCTACAAGGCTATCATTAACATAATTCAGAAGTATGGTTGTATTTGGATTATATCTATTACTATTATAGATTAAATTTCGCCGAATTTTAATATGGTCGGAATGATAAATAAGAAAAGAACCGCCGACCGTCTTTTTGCCATTGTCTTTATCTTGAGTTTTAAAGGTGAGCCCCTCTATTGTCCAATGTGAACACCCAGTCATAATGACAATAGCATCACCATCACCGTCCGAATGGAAAGCTGCCTGACGTTCACTTTCGGCTTTGATAGTAATAGGGGAGCCTGCAACACCGCTTTTTGCATTTTTGGCGGCTGATGATTCAGAATGCTGGCCACAATTGACTTTAATTAAATGGCCACTACTATTGTAAATCCCATTCTTCAAAAAAAGAGTATCACCCGGGTTAAGCTTGGGGATTGCATAGGAAAAACTTCCCCACGGCGCAGCCTGCGTACCAGGATTGGAATCGCTGCCAGTTGTCGCTACATAGTAATCGACAGCGTGGGCACTTCCAGCAAATGCCAAAAATGATATAATTACAAAAATAAATGAGAAAAATTTGTGACTATTCCGGCATTTGTGGAGCATATGACTATCCCTGATTATATATTGCCTGTAAAACCCACGCCAACGCTTAAAATTAAGGCGTGAACACCTCATGATAGTAACTCACGGGGGGGGGGAAGTCAACAAAACTTTACAAAACGTAAAGATGCCACCGCAACGTGCAGAAAAAACCCTTAAAGTCCGCCTCTGCCTTCGGGGCGACGACCAGGAACAGCACTATCACCACCACCCGGTTTATTGAAACGCCCAAGGTTGCCAAGTGCCTGATCTATAAAGCTCATTGAATGCCCTTCAGTCGGGGTAGTGCGCTTCACTAAATCAATTTCCCTGGCACTATTTTTATCATGAACATTAATTTCTCTGACCACACCGGCATAATCAAAGGTTATATTCACGGTTTCCTGTTCAACCACTTCCGGCTTAAGGAAAGCAACGGCTTCCTTACGGCTGGAAACATAATACCACGTCTCTGGACCAAAGCTGGACTTTGCCGATGGTGAGCCCAACTGCTCAAGAACCTCCTGTTTGGTGGCCTGCCCGACTTTTACCGTATCTTTCCAGTTTGCCTGCTTTATGTATCCCCTGTTCTCCACTTTAGGGGAACAAGAACTGACCGCCACAACAGCCGCCACTAAAAACACTCTAACCAATTGAATATTATTCATAATGCCTGTCATTCTTTAAATAACTTGAGGGCAGTCTAATTGATTGCTAGAATCAAGGCAAATAAAGAAATCAAATTATTTTCTTTTATTTTTTCTCTATAGCGGATAAAACCTTAACATTGATTTATAAAGCAAAGATGGGGATGTATTTATGGGAATTATGCCGGACAGCTGGATTCGTGAGCAGGCAAAAAAAGGAATGATTGAACCGTTTGTAGAAAACCTCACCCGCGAAGGCGTGATTTCTTATGGCGTGTCATCATATGGCTATGACGCGCGCGTATCCGATGAATTCAAAATCTTCACCAACATCGACTCTGCTATTGTTGACCCGAAAGAATTTTCACCAAAAGGTTTTGTCGATAGAAAATCTCCGGTCTGCATCATCCCGCCAAACAGCTTCGCTCTCGCCCGCACTGTGGAATATTTCCGCATACCGCGTGACGTGCTGGTGGTGTGTGTCGGCAAATCGACTTATGCCCGCTGCGGTATCATCGTGAATGTGACCCCTCTGGAGCCGGAATGGGAAGGACATGTTACTTTGGAGTTTTCCAACACCACTCCCCTGCCCGCCAAGATTTATGCCAATGAAGGCGCGTGCCAGTTTTTATTTTTAAAAGGCGAGTCTGTCTGCGAAGTTTCCTATGGCGACCGCAAAGGAAAATATCAGGGGCAAAAAGGCGTAACCCTGCCGCGAATTGAGAAAATTGCCTAAGATGGGTTTCGGGATTAGAGTTTCGTGTTTCGGGTATTCCCCACAATCTCTAGTCCTTAATTCCGAATCACGAATCACTAACCACGAGTCACGAAAAAATGGATAAAATAAAAATAATAGGCGGTAAGCCATTGCAAGGAATAATCCCCATCTCCGGCGCGAAGAATGCCGCGCTTCCACTGATGGCAGCGAGCTTGCTCACTGACGATACGCTAACCCTCACCAACATTCCATACCTCGCCGATATAGTGACTATGGCAAACCTGCTGGCGCAGCACGGTGTTGATATTTCCATCTCCTCAGCCGGAGCGAATATCGGGCGCACAATGTCGATGTCCTCAGCTAACATCCACAACCTCACCGCGCCTTATGAACTGGTGCGTACCATGCGTGCATCGGTATGGGTTTTAGGGCCATTGCTTGCCCGTTTCGGCGCAGCAAAAGTTTCGCTACCCGGCGGTTGCGCGATCGGCACTCGCCCTATCGATTTGCACTTAAAAGCACTGGAGCAGATGGGCGCGCATATTGAGCTGGCGGAAGGCTATATACACACACATACTCATGGAAAATTAAAAGGCGCGGAAATCACTTTTGAAAAAGTATCAGTTGGCGCAACCGCAAACGTCATGATGGCAGCAAGCCTTGCTGAAGGTGTAACAATAATTCGCAATGCCGCCCGTGAACCAGAAGTTTGCGATCTGGCTTATTGTCTGCAGAAAATGGGCGCGAAAATTGACGGCATCGGTCATGACACAATCCGTATAGAAGGCGTAGAAAAGCTTTCCGGTTGCGATTATTCAATCATCCCCGACCGCATCGAAGCCGGCTCTTTTGCTGCAGCTACTGCCATAACCGGCGGTGATGTCGAACTGATTGGCGCGCGCATGGAACATATGCAGGCAATTGCCGAAAAATTTGCTGCTGCCGGTGTTGAAATGCTGGAAACCGAGCGTGGCATCCGTGTTATTGCCGGAAAGAAAATTCAGGGAATTGATATAATGACCCAGCCTTTCCCCGGTTTCCCAACCGACATGCAGGCACAAATGATGGCGATGCTTTGCGTTGCCGAAGGTGCCTCTATGATAACCGAAACTATTTTTGAAAACCGTTACATGCACGTGCCGGAACTAACACGCATGGGCGCGAAAATTGTGGTGCATGGTTCAAGCGCAATGATCCGTGGTGTTGCCGAACTGACCGGCGCGGAAGTAATGGCTACCGACCTGCGCGCCTCACTTTCATTGGTGATTGCGGCTCTGGCTGCACAAGGCGAAACCATAATCCACCGCGTCTATCACCTCGATCGTGGCTATGAACGCCTCGAAGAAAAACTATCGGCTTGCGGCGCAAAAATCGAACGCATCAGTGAACGCACAAAACCAGCACTTACATTAGTAGAAGAAGCAGCATGAGGTTTTATTATGGAAAAACCAGTAAAATATCCGGAAAACATTGATAAATATCCGCACAATGTCAGGGATATTATTAGGAATGATATTTTGAAACGCGGTGTGGGGAGTATTGCTCTCAGAGATGAAAAGAAAATTATTCGCAGAGCGTATTTGTTAGCCGTAGAATTCCATGATGGTCAGACTCGTAAAGGGCTGCAAAAACCAGATTACATAACTCACCCTTTACAAGTTTATGACATGGTTCATAAATGCATTGGCGATAATGAAAAAATACCGGACAGAAGCGTCTTGCTCGCTGCAGCACTTCTGCATGATGGGATAGAAGATTATAAAAAAGATGAAGTAAAAAAATATTTAAAGCTGATAGAGGCTGGAAAAGATCCAAAAACCATGCCCGAATCAGAGGCTGGTATTAACCCACTGGTGGCTCGTCAGGAAGCAATCAATAAAGTAAGGGAAGCATTTCCAAACAAAGAATTTGCTGATAAACTTTTAAAGTTGATTGATGATGTTACCAATCCTATTGACTACAGCATAAAAGATGGAAAACTTATTTCAAAAACCAAATGGCAGTCAGACAAAATTAAAAATGCCTCCATGCCTGCAAAGCTTATCAAGATATGTGATAAAACCATGAGTTCTGTTTCGAACATTGAAGAAGTTCCAAATTGGAATTATGACAAAGTACGAAATAATTTAAGTCAATCTTCTGTTGTGGTGATGGCAGCACAGGAAAATGTTAATAAAAACGACATATTCTATCCCTCGATTGAATACGCTGCAAAAGTATTTAATTTAGTTGAAAGAGGTTCAATGGAAATATTGACACAAATGATAAAAAGCGGTGCTGAAATTCCACCTAAAGAGCAATTTGCATCGTTTACTTTTAAGATAATTGACGAAATGATCCGTACTGGAAACACAGATCAGAAATCACTTAATAAATTAGGAAGATAGCAAACAATACAACCAATCATCATAGCCATTGCCAAAGGCAGGAAACAATGAATATAACTATTTGCATAATAAAGTCTTTTCTTATATACTAAGGCTATGATTAATCAATTTAATATAACTATGGATTCTGCTCTCTCCGCCAGAATTAATGAAGCGGTAGTGCATTATGGTACTGATGAAAAGGGCTTGATGCTCCTTGCGCTTGAAGATTTTTTGCGTCGTGACGATGTCTTCAGGCATGAATTTGATGAAGATAAGCGAAGATTGCAGGAATATCTGGAAACAGGGAATGCTGTAGCTAACGAAGAAGCTATGAAATGGATAAATAGTGAAATAGCCACGCTTAATAAGCAGGTTTCTATATAAATATGAGTTCAAGTTCAATCATCATAGCCATTGCCAAAGGCAGGATTCAGGAAGAAGCAACTCCTATTCTGGGAAAAGCCGGCATCTTTCCTGAACAGTCTTTTTTTGATGACAGCAGCCGGCAACTGCAATTCGCCTGCAAAGACTCGAATATCTCCATCATCCGCGTGCGTAGCTTTGACGTGCCGACATTTGTGGCGTTCGGTGCGGCACAGCTTGGCATCGCCGGCAGCGATGTACTCAGCGAATTTGATTATTCCGACTTGTACACACCGCTTGATTTGAACATCGGGCATTGCCGCCTGTCCATTGCCGAATCAACCGCAGCAAAAAATAACAATCTGGAGCGCATAAGCCATATCCGCGTGGCAACCAAATACCCGAACATAACCAGCCGTTATTTTGCAGCAAAAGGCATTCAGGCGGAGTGTATAAAGCTTAGCGGCGCAATGGAACTCGCCCCGAAACTGGAGCTCGCGCCTTATATTGTCGATCTGGTTAGTTCCGGTCGCACTCTTAAGGAAAATGGGCTTCGTGAAGTCGAAGCTATAATGAAAATATCATCGCGTCTGGTAATAAACCGCGCTGCTTTTAAAACCCGCAACAGCGAAATAAACGAACTTATAAACCGCTTCCGCGAAGCTGTATGACGAAATACTATGAGGTGTTATGCCAATAAAACTTACAACATCAGCAGCAGATTTCACAGAAAAATTCATTAGCTTCCTTGCCCTGCGCGAGGAATCGGAATCGGGAATTTCCGCCACTGTTTCCGACATAATCGCCCAGGTAAAAACCAAAGGTGACGAGGCGTTGTTATCTTACACTCAGAAATTTGATAAGTTCACCGCAACTGCCGAAAACATAAAAGTCAGTGAAAAAGAAATCGCTAATGCTCTGGCACTTTGTTCACCGGAATTAATGAAATCGCTGAAAGTTGCAACAGCGCGGATACGCAACTACAGCATCAGGCAAATGCCAATCGACCTTGATTACCTTGATGACACCGGAACCCGCCTTGGGCATCGCTGGACAGCGATAGACGCAGTCGGTCTTTATGTTCCCGGCGGTCTTGCTTCCTATCCCAGCTCGGTGCTGATGAATGCCGTTCCCGCTAAAGTCGCCGGCGTAAAAAGACTGGCAGCAGTCGTTCCGGCACCGGAAGGAAAATTGAATCCGGCGGTGCTTGCGGCAGCTCATGTTGCAGGAATTGACGAAATATACAAAATCGGTGGCGCGCAAGCGGTGGCCGCGCTGGCTTATGGCACTAAAACCGTGGGAGCGGTTGATAAAATCGTAGGGCCAGGCAATGCTTACGTGGCCGAAGCCAAACGTCAGGTTTTCGGAAAGGTTGGAATTGATATGATCGCAGGACCTTCCGAGATTCTGGTCATAGCCGACGATAAAAACAATCCGGCATGGATAGCCGCAGATTTACTCTCGCAAGCCGAGCATGATTCATCAGCACAATCAATTTTAATTACCAATGATGAAAAATTTGCCGACAAAGTTATTTCGGAAGTGGAACGAATTTTAGTTGATCTGCCACGCCGTGCAATAGCTTCTAAATCATGGAATGATTACGGCACAGTGATTATGGTAAAACACTGGCAGGAAGCCTGCGACATCAGCAATAGAATTGCGCCTGAACATTTGGAATTGGCTGTAGAGAATCCGGAAGCAATGCTACCATTACTGCATAACGCCGGTGCGATATTCCTTGGCAGGCACACTCCGGAAGCGATTGGCGATTACATAGCAGGGCCTTCGCATGTTCTGCCCACTTCGCGCACCGCTCGTTTTTCCTCCGGTCTTTCCGTTTTCGATTTTTTAAAGCGCACTTCAATTATTGGGTGCAGCGAAAAATCACTTGCTGAAATCAGCCATTATGCACAAACTTTGGCAGAAAGCGAAGGTCTGGAAGCCCATAGACTTTCCCTTGCGATTCGCTCATGAAGCCCGAAAGAATAGCCAACATAATGCTCGATGAAAGCAGCATGAAAAAACGCTCCAAGGAAGCGGAGCATGAGCGCGATGTAGCTATTGCCGATTTACTGCATGAAAATTGTTTCGAGCCACGCTGCATGAAAAGCGGTCCTTATAATGTCGAGCTGGGCATTGAGGACGGCAAGCTTATCATGGGCGTGCATTCCCCGCAGGAGGAAAAATATTCCAAGGTTGTGCTTTCGGTCGCGCCACTTCGCGGCATTATCCGTGATTATTTTATGATTTTCGAGAGCTACCAGCAAGCCATCAGCGCAACAAATACCAGTAAAATAGAGGCTATTGATATGGGCAGGCGTGGCGTGCATAACGAAGGCTCGGAAATGCTGCAGGAAATACTAAAAGACCGGATTGTCGTTGATTTTCCGACAGCTAGACGGCTATTTACTCTTATTTGCGTATTGCATATTAAATAACACGTATTTCGTAGCTCGTAATTCGTAGATAAGAATTTATGTTTACTATTTACGCTTTACGAACTACGATTTACTAATTACTAATTACGAATTACGAATTACCAACCAAAGGATTTTATGGCTAAAGAAGAACTACTTGAATTCCCCGGACATGTCACCGAATTGCTGCCCAATGCAACCTTCCGTGTAACTCTGGAAAACGGGCATATCGTGATTGCCCATACCTCCGGCAAAATGCGTAAAAACCGCATCCGCGTCCTCGCTGGCGATAAGGTTATCGTTGAGATGACTCCTTACGACCTCACCAAGGGACGCATCAAATTCCGTGAGAAATAGAAAATGAGAAAACAAGAATACGAGAAATCGAGAATTAACTGTAAATTTTCATATGTTAGAACGGCAATATTTCTCGACTTCTGGCATTCTCGATTTCTAAACTCTAAACTAAACACCCAAAACTCATGA